>NZ_JACSLQ010000010.1:0-51719 GCF_018618205.1 Exiguobacterium sp. s157 | reverse complement strand
CTTTCCTCTCCCTTCCGCCAGGCGGATCTCCTTTAATAGTTCGACCTCTGCTTTCAACAGCTTGTTTTCGGCCTCGAGCTTCGCGTACCGTTCTTCTGTAGACAGTTCTCTATCTCTCCACCTTCCTGAATTACTTGATCGTGTATCGCGTAGCCCCATTACCCCATCTTTTCGGTAAGCCCGTGTCCAGCGATTTTTACAAGAACTCATACGCCGTTCACCGAGTACCTCCACATCGAATCCACATCCCCGGAAGATTTCCACAGGGAACTTCCCTTCCAACGTCTGTGCTATAAAGAGTTCCTTGAACTCATCTGTATACGTGATCCCTTTCGGGCTCACAGATTTAACGTAAGGATTTGCGGCTAGCGCATCTATTTCTTTTGACGTAAACATCTTCTTCGACACTCGAATTCACTCCCAATATGATTTAGTCCAGTGTACACAAAAACCCTGAGCAGTAGACTTTTTTAGTGTCTACTACTCAGGGTACAGTTTACCTGAGATGTCACTTTTATTTTTAGATGGCAACATCCTTCTCCTGATACACGATGGGCTTCCACTACTTCTTGGCGCTCGTTTAGAAATTGAATAAACTTCTCATGATTGGACGTTTTCATAATGCTTACAATATTGAAACCGATGAAGAAGATATTCGTTATTCATGATTCATCACACATGTGAAATATTTCGCTGAACGCTTTTATGCTGGAAAAATATTGAATGAAGAATCCGATCAACTATTTGAACAGATTGCGAACATCTACCCAAAGGCCATGAATGGTTCATTCAAAGTACGGGACTACCTTAAACAGTTGCACGGTGTGACAATTCCTAATGAGGAACTAGCTTATCTAGCCGTTCATATTCATCGACTGACAACTAATATGGATTTGAATAAACAATAACTTTCTTAAATACCTGGTTCTTTTTGACGAAGACCAGGTTTTTTCTATACTGAACAAAAAAATATCCATTTTTTATAATCGAGTAGCTATAGGCCGCATGACATATGTGTGTTTTTCACCACTGATTCGATTTCTTTAGGTCGGCGTGACGGGCTCCTTTAATAACTTTTTCAGAAAAGATAAAAGGAAAGAACAACTTTGCTCTTTCCTACAATTTCTAGCCCAGTGTTAGTAATTATTTATACATCGCACGTCTTCATGCTTGGTTTGGGGATGACAGGGTTTCTGTGGTTCGGATTCCGCTACAATCCAACGCCCTCGGCTGAATTGAATCCAAAGGACGATCGCCTTAAAGATGATGTCTAGACCGATGGCGATCCACACTCCTGCAATGCCCATCTGCATCTGAATCGCCAATACATATACTGCCCCAGTCCGGATCACCCACATACCGATCGTGGTCAGATACATTGGAAACTTCGTATTGTTCGCTCCTTGGAATCCACCGGTCAATACAAGGACGACTGCTAGGAAAGGCTGGAAGACCGCTGCTATTTTTAACGCGACATCGATGTCTTTGATGACTTGGGGATCGTCGGTGAAAAGTGAACCTGCCCATCCTCCGAAGAAGAATAAGACGACCCCGAATAAGGACATGAAGCCCATCGCCATGAACGTGCTCAATCTGGCATATTCTTTGGCGGTCTCGTGGTCTCCCGCTCCGATGTTGCGACCGACGAGAATGGTTGTTGCTGTCGCGAAACCATATGCCAACATATAAGAGAACACCTCTAGATTCCCTGCAATTTGATGCGCGGCGAAGGTGTTCGTCCCGAGTACCACGATGAATCCGAAATACACGATCTGTCCGGCTCTCATGACCAATCGCTCGATAGCCGCCGGGCTTCCAAGGTTCACGAGCTCCAACTGGTGTTCGAGATCCGGTCTCCAGAAATCTTTCCTGAAGGCGATCACTTCCGTCTTACGAATATAGTTCATCAATAAGAGCGTCCCGACGAGCCGGGCGATGACGGTCGCGAGTGCCGCTCCGACGAGACCAAGTTCGGGGATGATCCAAAAACCGAAAATCAACATATAGTCGAGCACAATATTGACGACATTGATGACGATGCTCACCTTCATCGGTGATTTTGTATCTCCCGCACCTCGTAAGATACTACTGAGCACAAACATCAATGCCATCACGATCGATGGGATCCCGACAATTTTGAAGTAGGTGCTACCAGCTTCTAAAACGTCATTCTCCACCCCCATCAACCGCAGGAGAGGCTCAGCGAAAAATAGCGTCACGACCCCAAAGGTCACCCCGACCACGACAGATAGGACGATGGCCTGCTGCGCGATATGTCTCGCGCGCTCGATTCGTTCTGCGCCTAAGTTATTGGCGACATAAACGTTTACTGCCACACCGATTGCCATAAAGACAGCAAAGTAGATGGCGAGGATGGCATTCGTCACTCCTACCGCTGACACTTCTGCTAGGCCGATTCTTGAGACGAACAGCGTATCGACAAATCCGAGCAACGTTTGGAAAAAATTCTCGGCAACCGCTGGTAACGCGAGTAGAAGGATGAATTTCATCTTGGTTTTTAGATCACCATGAGTGTCCAGCCGCTCACTTTCTATCATCTGAGTCCTCTCCTTCGAAAATTATGCTTACAACGATTACAGGAAAGCGACCCAACGAGGAACCATGGGTCGCTCATGGTCAATCTGAGACACGAATGACGAAAGGATAGGTGTGCACAGTCCCATGGAACTGGAATTCGGCCCAGACCTTGTATAGGCCAGGTTTATGGAAGACCGTCTCAAATTCCGTCGTATCATGAGAAGAAGGATGCACATGGATAAACTGTTCTCCGGCTTCATCCAAGATGACGACATGACCAAGTGCTCCAAGGTATGGCTCCGGGTTACTTTCTTTGGTGTCATAGCTGAAGACAGTCGGGACATGCGCTTTTAAAGAGTCAATCGACAGCTCGACGGTATGACCTTCGATCGTCTTCGTCAGACGCTCATCCACTTTAAGTGACGATTCGATAGAGGAAGAGGACTGATGATCAATCTGTAAGTGAACCGGCTTCACTTGATATGCCAGTCCCTTAGGCTGAATATCCACGAAGAGTTTATACGCCCCTGCCTCAAGTTGGACGGGTTGCTCGAATCGACCCTCACCCTTTTTAAACGGATGGAGGTGTCGGTACTCAGTTAGGTCTTCGTTCACGAGAATCAAATGGAATTCCTTTTCATGGCTGACTTCGAGTTCCGGGGCTTGCTGATGTTGATCCTTTAACTCGATACTGATTTTCCCGAATTCATATTTAGCTTCTACAGACACTTCATTTCCCGTCAAGTTCTTCATATGATGATGTCCATGGTCTTTCACGTTTAACACTCCTTTGTGTAGTCCTTGATCGCACCGTCACTCGACCTCCATTACTTGCAGCAAGAACAACCGATTTTAACGGTCGCCTCCGTTACCTCGTAGCCAGTCTCTTGAATTGCGGTTTCAATCTCAGAAAGTGTGAGTTGGCTTTCATCGAACGTCACGTCCACCTCTCCCGCCGAAAGATTGACCTTCACTGATTCAATACCCGCTAACTTTCCAACGTGTCCTTCAATCTTATTGATACAAGATCCACAAGACATATCCGCTACCTGAAATGTTGATTTTTTCATTATATGTTCCTCCTGATTATTTAATTACCATACATGGGTAGGGTGTAAAAGTATCGATTTTTTTACACCCTCGCCACCTTATGTTCGTGTCCCTCATTGCGCGACACGCTTTCAACAGGTTCTGAGAGTGAGCTATCGTTGCTTATCGTAGCAATGTTAGAATCTCTTCTTTGTTGTTCTCGAAGCCAACAAAGTACTTCACTACTCTTCTTTTTCTGAGCATCCCTTTTTTGTAGAAGACAAACAGTGGTACGATTCGATTCCCTGATATCGCTACCATTTCTTGTTCAAGGTCAAGGTTCACACCCACATCTTTGTTCACATAAGAGACTGAGATTGTTTTTAAGTATTTTTTGGCATCCTGACAATCTGAACACGTCGGACGCGTGTAAAGTTCGAGCTGTAAATCTCTATCCATCCCAATTCCTCCTTTTATTTGATCATCGAAGGCTGGAATCGTTTCAAACGGAGTGCGTTCACCAGGACCGAGACTGAGCTTAAACTCATGGCCGCTCCAGCAAGAATCGGGTTCAATAAGGGCCCACCAAGTAGATAAACAATCCCCATCGCAAACGGGATACACATGACATTATAGGCAAATGCCCAAAACAGGTTCTGTTTAATATTGCGGATGGTTGACTTGCTCAATTCGACAGCTGTAGGTACATCCATCAAATCGCTTCGCATCAAGACGATGTCTGCAGATTCGATCGCAACGTCAGTACCCGAACCGATCGCGATTCCGATGTCTGCTTGGGCCAAGGCTGGTGCGTCATTGATTCCATCACCGACCATTGCGACCTTCTTCCCTTCGGCCTGTAACTTCTTCACTTCGTTCGCTTTATCTTCAGGTAACACTTCACTCAGTACCCGATCGATCCCGACCTGTCTCGCAATCGCCATGGCCGTACCTTTGTTGTCTCCGGTGATCATGGCTACTTCGATACCCATTCGTTGAAGTTTCTGAATGGCTTTACGACTGTTTTCTTTGACGGTGTCTGCGACAGCGATGATCCCTGCGATTTGTTGGTCAATCGCGATATACATCGGCGTCTTGCCTTGGTGTGCGAGTTTGTCTGAAGCGCCTTCAAGGACATCCAGTGAGATGCCGCGGTCTTTCATCAATTTTCTGTTTCCGGCAAGCAAGACTTTTCCGTCGATCAGGACTTCGATCCCGTGCCCTGGGATGGCTTCAAAACGATCGATATCCATGACACGCATCATTCTGTCCTCTGCCGCTCTTACGATTGCTTCGCCCAATGGATGTTCAGACCCTTTTTCAGCGGAAGCTGTCAAGCGTAACAACTCATCTTCTTGATGTCCATTCACTGTCACGATATCTGTCACTTTCGGTTTTCCTTCAGTGATCGTCCCTGTCTTGTCGAACACGATCGTCTGGACTTTATGGGTCGTCTCCAAGGCGCCGCCACTCTTGATCAACACACCATTCTCAGCACCTTTGCCCGTACCCACCATGATTGCTGTTGGTGTGGCCAAACCTAGTGCACAAGGGCAGGCGATGACCAGTACTGAAATCGTGATCGTCAAGGCGAAGAGGCCGGTCTGACCGCCTAAATACCATGCAATTCCTGAAAGGATCGCGACGACGATGACAATCGGTACAAAGTATCCGGAGATGATATCGGCCAGTTTTGCGATAGGAGCTCGAGAGCCCTGTGCATCCTCGACCAATTTGATGATTTGAGATAGCGCTGTATCCTTACCGACTTTCGTGGCTCGGTATTGGATGATCCCGTTCTTGTTGATGCTGGCACCGATGACTTGAGCACCCACATTTTTTTCAACAGGGATACTTTCACCGGTCAGCATGGATTCGTCTACAGACGTATTACCTGATAGAACCACGCCATCCACCGGAATCTTCTCACCAGGCTTTACGATAATCGTGTCGCCGACGATGACTTCGTCGATTGATACTTCTAACTCTTGTCCGTTGCGGACGACCTTTGCCGTCTTAGGTGCCAGTCCCATCAATTTTTCAATCGCTTCGGATGTTTTACCCATCGACCGGACTTCAAGATATTTACCTAATGTGATCAGCGTGAGAATGACTGCGGCTGTCTCATAGTAGAGGCTATTCACGTATCCCTCATAACCTGAGAGGATAGCCATGGTGGCACCGACGCTATAGAAGAAGGCTGCGCTCGTCCCTAGGGCGACAAGTGAATACATATTCGGATGCCCTCGGAACAATGTCTTAAATCCGACGGAGAAGAATTTCCATCCGAATAACATCACTGGGATGGTCATCATGAGCTGCAAGACAGCGAACAATTCTGGGTTCATCGTTGGATGCAATGCCATCGGTAGGGGTAGGCCGATCATATGCCCCATCGCCACATAGAGTAATGGAATCGTGAAAATCGCCGACCCTACAAATCGGTTCCACATCGATTGAATTTTTTTCAGTTTCTTTTCTTTCTCGGTATCTTGACTATCCGCTGATTCTTGATCTTCTCTTGCCTCATATCCGGCGTTTGCCACCACTCGGATGACATCTGATACAGTCACCAGCTGAGGATCATATCGAATAACTAATTTTTCTGTCGCCAAGTTCACATTCGACTCAGTCACACCCACCATTTTCCTCGTGGCCTTCTCAATCGTCTGCACACACGAGGCACAAGTCATCCCTGTGATGACAAATGATCTTTGCTCGGTCTCGGTTGAGGCCTTGTAGCCAGCCTTCTCGACGGTCGTCTGAATATCCAGCGGCGAGATTTTCGTCTCATCGTAATGAATGCTCAATTTCCCAGTCGCTAGGTTGACGTTGGAGGTCACTACGCCAGGCAATTTTTTTGTTGCTTTTTCAACTGTCTGAACGCAGGACGCACAGGTCATCCCTTCCACGGCAAATGTCTTACTCTCCATATCGTCTTACCTCCATTATTATTGGGCTGATTCGACTTCGTAACCGACCTCGCCCACAACTTCTTTAAATTCATTCACATCTAGTCGTGTTTCATCGTACTTCACTTTTGCAATGCCTTTCTTTAAGTTGACTTTCGCACTTTCAACCCCATTCAGACCTTCAAGTGCTGACTCGACTTTGTTGACACAATGAGCGCATGACATACCTTTAATCGTTAAAATCGTTTTTTTCATCTTGAATCTCCTCCTATTCACTACCTTCATGACATCATTTCAAACTCAATGTCTGGATCCACAGGAATGGTCCTGACATCTGCATTGACCCGGGGTACAGGTGCATGGAATGTCCTCCACCGCTTCACTTTCCTTCATCTCAAGGATTTTTTTGAGATTCTCGATATCCTGTACACTCAGTGTCGCCTGTGTGATCATCGTTCCGATTGTGTTACCGACATCCCTGTCACAGATATGATCGAGTAGATCGTGTAACGTCTCTCTGATGACGTCACCTTCAACGACGTTCGCGGAGTAGATGAATTTCTTCCCCTCGGCCTCGGTTGAGAGCATCCCTTTTTTCACGAGCCTTCCAATGAATGTCTTCGTCGTCGCAGGCTTCCAGCTCATCTTCTTTTCCAATACCTCGATGATTTCTTTACTGGTCACGTGCTTTTGGGCCCAAACGACACGCATGACTTCCCATTCTGAATCCGTGATTTGTTTTTCGACATGTTCAGCCATTTGTCTAACCTCCAATTTTAAGTTTACAATCGTAAACGTTTTATTTGTTTTCAGTTTACAATCGTAAACGTCGACTGTCAACCATTATGTTTTTGGGTTCGCTATTCAGTCTTCATTGGCTATATTCTTGTCTAGAAAACGCATCTGGATATCCTTCAGCAACGCTTTCAAATAGTAGTGCGAGCTGACGGCATCCCGGGCACCAATCGGTGGTGAACTTTAAGACTACAGGCTGCGTAGAGTGATTAACCATTTGCAAATCAGATAATTGAAATTTCGAAAGCATTTTTTCTCCTCTCTTTTCGTTTACATTTGTAATCGATTTGAGTTCACGAATGTAAACGTTATTTGTCAATCTATATATTCGTGTCCATTTTGTATGTTTTTTTTTGACCTCATACAGCTTTAAATTGTTAACTACTGTCATCTCTTATATGATGTAATAAAACAAAGTAGGAATTGTCTTAAGCGTTTTGTTGCTTAGTCGCTAGGATTAAATAGATGATTCGACTACTAGCTTACTATTGAGACATTCTCATAAGTAAAAAGTGTAGGAAGGTATACATTTCGACGTCGAAATGTATACCTTCCTACACCACAAAGTGCCAGTTTATGAGTGACTCTTATTTATAACAACTTGTATTTAAATGATTTAAATATAGGAACTACATATGCTGTATACAAAATAATAACCAAATGAGGGATTAGAATTGGAATCAAACGAGACCAAGGTGACGTCATTCCGCGTGTCACAAGAAGTGAAAGAACATATTCAGCGTTTAATGGAGCAACGTCAAATATCAACCAACCAATTATTCGAGCAATTAATATCATTGGCCGATAAACAGTCACCGGACCCCTTAGTCGTCAAGGAGAACGAATCACTCGAAGCAGCACTGAATCAAGTGCTTGCCCTGTTCAATGAACGAGCCACTCGACTAGAAACGCAACAAAAAGAACATGAGCGAATCAACGCGCGATATAAAAATACCATTCATGACCTTGAACAAAGCGTAATTGCAGAAGCTGAACGACTCCAAGAGGAGTATGAGCGAAAGGTGTCGTCACATGAAATTGCACTCACTCAATTACAAGATCAAATCAACCAACTAATCGCTGAAAAGAGAATCGTTGAAGACGCATTGGAAACAGAACGTGTGTCTAACAAAGAAGAACTAAAAGAGCAGAAAAAAACAGTTTTTCATCTAGAAGGAGACATGAAAAAGCTAGAAGATGAACGTAGCCAGCTCTATCGGCAAAATCAAAGTCTTATGGACGCTGTCGACGACTTAAAAGCTCGTACACGCCGTCTTGACCAGCTTGAAGAAGAGAACCAGAAACTGCACTTAGAAGTCCAGCTCCTCCGTCGAGAGAAAGAGACATTCGAGAACCGGTTACAGGAACAGGTCGAGCTCGCGGTCCTGCGTGAGCGGAGCACCCAACAAAATAAACAATGATACGAAAAGGGTACTAGATTGAGTCAACCAGTGACTGAATCTAGTACCCTTATGTTTATTACAAACAAAGTATTTAACGGTTTGAAGAAATCGTCTGATACATGTTCAATGACTTGACCAAAGATGCTTCATTCACACGTAGAATCATAACCTCATGAGAGTATAAAAATGACTCGACTTGGTCCAATTAAGATTTCACCCGCAATCCACGCTTCTTGAATCGATTACGCTTTTCTTCTAATTTCACTTTCATATCTACCGAGAACGTACTTTCAGGAGTGTTGTAGGCGCGCCGTGCTGCCATACTAAGCATTTTTGCCACATCCTCTGCCCGGTCGTCCTGTAAATCAAGCAGTGAAGATCGAACATACTGGCGAGCCATTTCTCGGTCACGTAGCGATTCAGGGACCGATACATGACGACTTAATGCCAGAGCCAATTGAGCCGTCTCTAAGCGATAGCTTGTCCCACCTGCCTGCATACGATTCAGTTCATCCGCTAGCTCGCTTTGCAGAAGTACATGATTACTGTCCGTCATCGGTCACCCTCCTCTACTCTTCTTTTGATTTATTATATACCCTTTTCCTGAAAAATTCGACTCAAGTCGTGCACGTTACAAAATGGATCGTCCCACGTCATGTTCGCTTTATATTCCTCTACAAGTTCGAGAAGTTTGTCTTTATCGCAAAGTTCCAATAGGTTCGTCTTTTCGAGATCCTCTAAGTCCTTTTGGCGAGAGGAGAAGATCTTGGTACATGCTAATAGTTCAATGTCAGGGACATACACATCAATCGCCTCGAATAGACCTTCGATCTTATGACGGAATTCATTTTCTCTAAAGTCTTCACGGGGTGGGAACTGAATGACCCCTTCGACAATTTCAATTTCATATTCATGAAGTGCCTCTTTTAATTCAGGTGTCACAACGCCCTCCGTCACGCGAATGTCAATATCTCGCGTCGGACGATACTCGGCATCTTTATTCATCATTTCAATGAAGAGAAGGATCCCCGAGGCGCCAACCACAACAAACTCGACTTCGATGTTTCTTGAGGCGCAAAACGTATCAAGCACGAGCAAGGTATCGATGATACTTTCCACGTCCTTGTATTGATTAGAGTAAGTCATGTATGTCCCTCCTGATGAAAATGACCCACTCTGATTCGGTATGTTAAGAATCTTCGTGGGCCATGATGTATTTCGCTTCTCTCAATTTAATTCGTATTTAAATAGGCACTGAGAGCCCGCCGGATAATCTCATCTTCTGACACATGTTCTTTTTGCGCGGCTTGCGTTAATCCGACGTATAAAGGATCTGTCAGATCAGCAAAGCGAATCTGTACACGCATGGGTTTCACAGATTTAGTTTCGACTTCGAGCACGCGTTGTTCCTGACGTTCGATCAACATCCGTTTCACTTCACGGAGTTCTTCACGTGTCATCTCGTACACCGTCTTGTCTCCTGAAGCTGTGTAGTACTTCTTATTCTCGAGTAGCGCGAGCTTCGGATCTTCTGGCCACGACAACAACTCAGCAAGCTTCGTTGCACTGAAATCTTGCTCGAGCGTCTTCTCTAAGATGTTCGGACCAAACGTATTCCAAAATGAGACAAATCGATTCACTTGAGAATGTGACATGCCAATTTTGGCTAAGAAGTCTTTCCAATTTCCTTCTTCTTGTTTAAACTCTTTCTTCGTCTCAGGATCACGGAACAGACTATTTGCGTGTGCAAGTATACGACACTTTTCGACAAAGCTAGTCGCTTGAATCGCATCGATGTGGTTGTAATATTGAACGATTCCGTCCATATCCTCAGGGAGCTTCTTGGTGATGATACGTGACAACCCCGTCGCCGGCAGGGCCTGATAAGGGTTCGACACGGTCGTCGTCGCCGAGAATTCTTTCACGGCATCGACTTGTTCCGTACGGCTATCCGTCGTTTGTTGATTCTGATTCACCGGAAGGTTGGCACTGAATGTAGAAATCTTCGGTGTATGTTTCTTTCGGTTGCGTGTCATAACGACAATACCTCCTCAGCAAGTTGTAAATAGGCATCGGTTGCCGGGCTCTTGTGATCAATGACAGGACGAGACTCTCGTTGTAGTGTCTGAACCTTCACCGCATAAGGAATCGTCGTCAAAACCGGAATACCGACTTCTTTCCCAAGTTCTTCAAGTTCTTCGACTGTCGTGACATCCCCTTTCGAGCGAGCACTCACCATCGTCGGGATGAAGGCAGCGATATGGATGTCTTCCCGGAAGCGCTTCATCTCTTCAAGCTCTTCTGGAGCCGAGTAGACGGCATCCATTGAGAACTTCTGCATCTGTACAGGCATCACGATGCGGTCCTGCGCGACGAGTGCGCAGCGAGCATAAGGGTTAAGCGCTGAAGTCGATCCTGGGCAATCGATGAGACAGATGTCAAACAATTCGTCGATTTTGGCGAGTTCTTCGCTGAGGCGATATTCATATCCGATTTGACTCGTTAAGTCACTGGGTGAGGCCGAACGTCTGGTTGGCACAAGATAGACGGTACCTGTCTCATACTCGCATGTCACAATGACCTGTTCGATTGGTGTGTAGAATGGGTCATTCTCTTCTAGTAGACAATCGAGTAAGACTTTTCCTTCGTAATCGTTCGTGAGACCGAGTCCATTCGTCGAAGACGCCTGATCGTCCGCGTCGATGACGAGGACACGTAATCCGTCACGAGCATAAGCATGCGCCAAGTTGATGGTCGTCGTCGACTTCCCGACGCCGCCCTTTCGATTGTACAATGCGATTTTCTTCATGATTCGTCTCCTCGCTTCTCGTCTGTGACGTCGATGATATTGTCGTTCACGGTCCGCTCGATGATTTCCGTCAACAGCTCACTCACACTCCGGTTTTGGGCATGTGCATACTGTTGGAACTGATCGGACAGGTCGGACGGGATTCGTGCTGAAAGGACGGCAGATGGTTTCTTTGTTTTTTGAAACGGGCTGACTTTGACCTGTTGCACAGACTCAGTGCTCTTACGCGCCGCTCGAATCTGTTTGACCGTCAACTCGTCAACGCTTCGTGACTCTCCATCAATATAGAGTCCCTGTTCGACTACCTCTTCGACGTTGTCGAGATACATCAATTCAAACAGTTTGGAAGCCGGCAAGCTCGCAAGTGATGCTTCAAGTGGATGTAACGTCTCATAGGTTTTGATATATCGGGATGCAAGCGAACTCGACATCGATACAGCCTCGAGGAACCCCATCCATTCTTTTTTGTCGTGCATCTCAGAACGGGCGATGACGAGCCGCTTTCCGATCTCGAACACTGAAATCGTTTGAACTTTTGAGAGCTCATTGATTTCATGAACGAGGTCCTCGACTTCTTTAGAGACCGGAAGTTTTTGCACGAGCGAGCTGATATTCGTCAACCCGCTTTGATACGGGTGCTGCTCACTCGGTTTGATTTTATGAATATTGCGGTTCCGTGCCTTCATGATATCTCACCTGCTTGTTCGACGACTTGTTTGGCCAATAGTCGAAACGGTTCAGCGAGTACCTTCGCTTCTTTGGAGCGGTACTGGATGACACTCTTTCCACTATCGGCAGCTTTCTCGATGAAGGTGGATCGCTTGATCATCGGAAGGATGTCTAGTGACTCTTCCTTCGCGATGACTTCCATCGCTTCGTGATACTCTTTATCCGCCTTTAAAGAGGCATCCATCGCGACAGGAAGAATACCTGTGATGACGAGGTCTGGGTTGTAGAACTTCTTCACTTTTTGGACCGTCCGGACCGTACTCGCAAGTTGGTCGAACACGAGCTTCTTCGGCATGAACGGGATGACCGTCATATTTGATGTCGAAAGCACAACTTTTGAGAGTTCATTGATCGATGGAACCGAATCTAGGATAATCCAATCAAACTCATCCTTGAGCGGTGCAATCATGTCCTTTAATAGAAAGAGCTTATCTTGCTCGGAGATCAGATTGATTAACCTCGCATTTCGTTCATTCGAGGGGAGAAGACTCACGTGATACGTTTCATCATCAAACAGGACTTCTCGGATATCGAGATTCCGTGTATGTACATCAAACATCGTCATGTACTTAATCGTGTCGGATTCTTTTAACATCAACTTACTGAGCGAGCCTTGGGGATCCAAATCAATGATGAGGACTCGTTGCGCCAGCTCACCCAATGCGTAAGCCATATTCAAAGAACAGGTCGTCTTGCCTGACCCACCTTTCGATATGTAAAACGTGAGTATGTTCATCTTCTCTCCCCTTTCTCTTTCATATCATGTCACAATCTTATTTTCCTTACAACATAAAAACGAGTATAAACCGAATAAATATCAATTTAATTTGTATACACTAAAAATAAGTCGTTGTATACGATGTTTACTAGCCGATAGATCATGTATACGTTTCGACGTCGAATTGTATACATTTGTTTATGAGTAGCCTTGTCAGAAATTGATTGAACAAGAACAGATTGGATTCCTAAATCTCTTAAAGAAGAAATACATTATATAGTTGTGAACGCTAGAATAAAATTGACAGTTTTTGCTCGATACGATTTTACACTATTGCCGAAAAATCAGAACAGAACTCCGATAGATTAGTTGAGGCTATTTTATCTGGAGGGAATGGATTTGGAGGAAAAGTTAGTGTTACACATCAAGATTCATCAAATGTATCAGGAAAACATGAAAGTGGCTCAAATCGCCACAGCACTAAAAATATCGAGACCAACGGTATATAAGTATCTGAAGATGACATATGAAGATGCCCTACATGAATTTGACGATAAAGCCTGTTCACGAAAGAAGAAGCTCGATGCCTACCGGGACTGGATCGTTGCATGGTTGGAGGAGTATCCGCATTTGAGCAGCGCACAAGTACATGACTGGTTACTTGAAAGATATCCCGACCTCTCGGTCGGGTCGAGCACGGTCAGGACATACGTGAAGGAAATCCGAGAAGTCTATCAGATTGAAAAGAAAAGGATCGTCCGCCATTACGAGGCCATCCCTGAACAACCGATGGGCAAGCAAGTACAGGTGGACTGGGGTGAGACCAGACAACGGACTAAAGACGGGAAAACGATAAAGCTTTATTTCATCGCGTTCGTACTTGCGCACTCTCGGATGAAGTATGTGGAATGGAGAGAACGTCCGTTCACCACCAAGGACACCATTCACTGCCATGAAAATGCGTTCCACTTCTATGGTGGGCGCCCTTCTGAAATCGTCTACGACCAGGATCACCTCATCGCAATCAACGAGAACGCAGGTGACGTCCTATTGACCAATGAGTTTCAAGCCTATGTGAACGAACGGAAGTTCAGGATCCATCTATGTCGCAGGGCCGACCCGGAGTCGAAGGGGATGATTGAGAACGTCGTGAAGTACATCAAACGGAATTTTGCGGACAGCCGAGTGTACCGGCATATCGAGGATTGGAACGACCGTTCCATGAGATGGTTGGAGAGGACAGGAAATCATAACGTCCATCAGACAACGAAAAAAAGACCAGCTGAAGTGTTCTCCGTCGAAAAACAACACTTACAACCGGTCTTATCGCTACTCTCTTTCGAAAGTATCCATATGGAAAGTATAGCAAGGAACGTCGGCAAGGACAACACAATCCGTTATCGCTCAAACCGCTACACCGTCCCAATCGGGACCTACTCATCGGCCAAGAAAAAGGTGGTATTCGTCGAGGTGACCGATCAGGATCGATTATTGATCCGCGAGTCTCCCGAGGGGAACGTGATCGCAGACCACCGGATCAGCAAAGAGAGCGGAAAACTGATTCAAAACCGTGACCACCTTCGGGATCGTTCCAAAGGAATCGAAGAACTGAAGCAACAAGTCCTCGCCTATTTCGAGGACAGAGAGGCCGCGTCCGATTATCTGGGTGAGCTCTCAAGGCGTTACCCGAGATACCGACGTGACCAGTTCAACATCATCAGGGACGTCGCGACCATGTACCCCAATCACTTAACGACGGCACTGGAAAAGTGTTCGCAAGAGAGTCTGTTCAGCGCCAACGATTTCCGAGACGTGGTCCACTATCTCGCGATCCTCTCGGACGATGGGTGTGATCCAAAACCCGATACCGAACGTCCGAAGAAATCCGGGATACAAGTCGCAACGAGGCCGATCCAAGCCTACACCGACATCCTGAAAGGGGTGACGGCAAAATGAGTCAAAGCGTTTCCGAGTTACAACAGGATTTTCGGCAACTTCGTCTCGCCGAGACGGCTGACGCCCTCCCACAGATTTTGAGAGAGGCCGAAATGGCCTCCTGGACGTATATCGAATTTCTAAGTGCCATCACGAACCATGAACGCGCCAAACGAGACGCTAAAAGTTTGGAGAGACGAATGAAGTGGGCCCGATTCCCGTTCATCAAATCCCTCTCGGAGTTCAATTTGGAGGAACAGACCGCACTAACCGCCCGACAGCTGAAGCAGTTGAAACAGCTCAACTGGCTCGAACAACAGTACAACCTGATCCTCTTGGGCCCTCCGGGCGTCGGAAAGACGTTTTTGGCTGTGGGGCTGGGAATCGAGGCGGTCAACCACGGGTTCAAAGTATACTTCGTCAAGATGGGCGAACTCGTCCAACTGTTAAAAAGTGAAGAGTTCTCAAGTAAGTCGAAGATCCAGTTGAAAAGGTTGCGAGATTCGGACCTGATCATCATCGATGACCTGATGTATATGGCCATGGACCAACGGGAAGCCAATCTCTTCTTCCATCTCGTCAACCACCTTTATGAGCGCAGCTCGATCATCCTGACCTCGAACAAAAGTCCCGATCAATGGGGCGAATTGATTGGGGACCAGGGCATCACGACTGCGATACTGGACCGTTTACTCCATCGCGTCGAAATCATACATAGTGATGACGACAGTCATCGGATGAGGAACCGGAAATCATTGTTTTCGGCAGAAGTGTAAAAGGCAAACGAGCAAAAAGTGTCAAAATCAACTTGACGTCTACAATAGTTGGATCTGACTTTAAATAATAGAAGAAGATATACAAACCGTATTCTTCTGAGTTTAAGAAATATAAATAGATTATAGAGAGTTAAATAAAGATTAATAGAATTAGAAAAGGTAGAGCACTTCCAAACCTAGTCATACCAGTCACTCTGACAGTTTATGTGAAAAGAGAAACTTCAATGAGAGTACTGTTTCTTTCATCAAGGCTTTTTTTCTTTCAATAAAGATTTGAGATTTAAGAAACAAAAGATAATTTACTTCGATGAATACTTGATTAAGTGGTTAGTCGTTTTGATTTTTTTCCTAAAAGTAAAAATAGGACAGTCGATACCCATTGACTGTCTAAGGGTACAGTTGCGAATAACACACAGACAGAAACCACCTGCAAAAATGAGTCGTTTTCATATATATTTTCAAAAAAGTGCACGACTAAAAGACCATCATAGGATAGCCATTTTTGCCTGGGTCTCTTTTAGTTGTTGATGGAGATAGAAAATCGGTTCCTCAAAGAACAGTTTATGGGTACTCGAGTGGACCAAGTTCTCACGGTGATGAAGGAATGCTTGTTTTAACTCTTCGATGACCTGTTTGAACGTCTCGGCCCCGAATGTATCGCTCATCGAGAAAAGTGAGTCACGGGTGACCTTGAGTGCGTCAAAGTCGAAGAACTCCCCTACTCGCTTGCGCAATTCGAACCAAAGGAGCTGAACTTCAGTGCGATCTTTCTCTTTGATCTGCTTACTGTCTTGCGCAGCCGATAGCTGGACTTCAAGTAAGAGCGGTCGTGTCACGTCTTGAACCCGTTTCTTGAGCGAAATATTTTGTTTCACCATGTTCAAGAAACGCTTACTGTCCTCGACAAGCGAGACCTGAAGGAATGTAAGACCAGACATCATCTTTTGGATGGCGAGTTTATGGCCACAGTATTTAGGAAGGAATCCTTTGATCTCATCGTAGGTCAGAATGGCCTGTTTATTTGACTGGACATGAACATCTTTTTCGACTTGAACGATTGTCCGTAGCGCGAGTCGTAACGTATTCACGTTATCGAGTGCGATCAGTTCGGACAATAGACCGTGCCAAACAGACGTATACCCGGTCTTCGAATCGACCGTAGCACCGTCTACAAACAAATCACGATAGTTTTCAAGGTAATCCGTCAATTGGATTGAGATCACTCCTGGGAAGTGACGGACGACCGTCATAAGACCATTCTGTTCGAAGATCTTCAAATTGTTATGTAAGGAGCGGACCGACGTACATGCAAAATCCGCGACCATATGGTCTTCGATGAATTCAATCTTCCCTTGATCGTCAGCGTAGGCGAGAATAGAGAGAATATGACGAATTCGAGACTTGGTCCATTTGAAGGCTGTGAAACAGGCCGGGATGTTATAGTGATGTTGCTCGTAGCGATAGTGATCTGCGCGCTTTGTCCAACGCGTCAATCCGCTCATTGCGACCAATAGCTTGTTTGCGACCAAAATATGTCGATTCGTCTCCATCATCTCTCCTACACCTCCCTTATCCTAAAATATGCTATTTTCAGTATCTTGTTCTTTCCAAGTGGTGTCAAAGTGCGGTTTCGGTACGACGATTTGCGACCAAATTTAAAAAAGCGTTGGTGTTGAGCCATTTTAACGGGGAAAATAAGTGTCGTTTCAGTACGACGTTTTGCGACCAAATTAAGAGAAACGGCTTAATCAAGCCATTATGAGCTTATTAAGAGTAGAATTTTCATCGTAAAAGAGAAGGAAATGTCGTTTCAGTACGATGGTTTGCGACCAAATTGACGAAAGTGTCGTTTCGGTACGACGGTTTGCGACCAAAACCATCAAAAATGTCGTTTCAGTACGATGGTTTGCGACCATTTTTAAGAAATGCCAACTTTAAATTTTTTTAAAAATCCATAAAAAAGTGAAAGATGTCGTTTTGGTACAACGGTTTGCGACCAAAACAGCGAAAATGTCGTTTCGGTACGATGATTTGCGACCAAATTGATAGAGGTGTCGTTTCAGTACGACGATTCGCGACCAAATTCAGCGATAATGTTGTTTCAGTACGATGCTTTACGACCAAGTTGAATGTGTAAGAATGATTTGTTGTCGATATTATCTCCCAAACGATATATAGGTGTCATTTTAGTACGATTGACTTTATATCACAGTGTTAGGAAAAGGGTTGTTAATGAGAAGGATGCATGTGGTCTTAGAAATCTGATGTGACGTGAGTGGATCATCGCCGATATTGAATCATTTTCCTAGCACTAAAGATAAGATAATACATGAATGTTCCATGTGAAACAATGGCTGAATGACCAGTACATAAGAAAAGAAGCCCGTTTATAAAAGGCTTCTTTTGAGCATTTGCTTCTAATTAAAGGAGTAATGTGTCTGTATGGTTCAATAACTCCCATGATTCGAGCGGATAGAACGTGAAGAAATAGTAATCGCCGGAGCGGTGCCAGTCTTTCAAAATGAACTCGTGTTCTTTGATGCGGTCAAGGTTTGCCTCAAGTTCTAGTAAGTTCTCCGACTTGCGAGATTTATTGAAGCGAATCGAATAAGTAAATTGACGCCAATGACGGCGTACCGGACTTTGTTCCCCTGTCTGGATGGCAGCCATTCGTTCCTTTTGAAGTACGAACGCTAAGTGATAAGCGAAGCTGCCTTTCAACTGTTCAATCTGTTCCCCATAGATACTGACAATCTGCTGCTTAAGGAGATCGTCATAGACCTCCTCGGTCACGGTGACGATCACTTGGCTGTCTGCAAGTGTCGTCGCATTCTTGATTGTAACGGAAGAGAAGAGTCCGCGGATAAAGAAGTCCCCTTCATCGTTGTGTCCCGCGACACGGTAGTAGCCGAGTTTCATCAGTCGCTTCGTAGTCAGGTCATAGCTTTTCCCGCTCTTATTCGCATAGAGCTTTTCAACCAGTTGGACCAACGGGAAGATGATTTTACGACTTGTCTGGAAGGAGATATCACGGTAAGACAAAATTTCGGTGAAGGCCTCGAAGTCTTTTGAGTCGAGATCAGGTACTTTACCATTCAACTCTTGAATGAACTCTTTACTGACCAAGACGGAGAGATTTTGCGGCACTCCTTCTTTGTATTTCGGAACAACTGAGTCATAGTTCAGAAGCTCCAGGTTGAGCTGAGTCGCGTCATTAAGCTTCTCATCAAGTTGATCGGTCTTGTTTTTGATACGATCAGACATGCCGAAAAACGGGATGTCGACAGCGAGTGTAGGTGAGTGATGCGCCACCCGTTGCGTCGAATCAATTTCTTTCGCTACTTCTCCTAAAATCATGAGAACATCCGTTTTCAACGTGGATGTCTTTTGATTCACGGTTTTTTGAGACCAATAGGGATACGTATGAATCAGTTGGTTCGGATCCTCGGCCCACTCTTCAATCTCGGTGATGCAGAGATTCATGTAGTCCTCAATCGTTTTCACGTGAAACTCTTTATAGAGTCCTTCATGACCTGCGACTTTCACATAAGCTGAAATCATGTCATGTTTAGCGCGAAGTTCTTTATTATAACCACGCGTCTCCTGATAATTACGGACGGCCGTTTTCACCCATCTTCGTTTTAATTTCATAAAGGAATAATAGCGAATCTTTTTATAGGCACTTTCAATGTTTTCAAGCGCATAGTGCTCTTGATAGAGCGATGCGACGAATTCATTGATATCAAATATGGATACACTATGGAGGATCTCCTCCATACCATGTTGCTTTATCGTATTAACCGCTTGAGAAATAATGATTTGTTGAGAGCGGCTATTGGAGGATGAGTGGTTCTCCATGTTAATCACCTCTTCTTCACTAAATATAGCATATTTCATATAATACAGAACGTTTAATTTATTTCAAATACCGTAAAGTATGCGCCGGCGCATACTTTTTAAATTGAGAAAGCGTAGTAAATATAATTGGCTATAAACTATATATTAATTCTTATTTAATGATATAAAATAGTGATAATCGAAAAATAGTAAAAAATGAAAGGACTATAATGATGCCTAAATTAATGTATGTTTACGTTAAAAATATTGGACGAAAGATAATAAATCAAGAGGTTAACTTTAGCGGTAGTCATAAAATTAAATTTGAAGAAAATGTATTGAGTATTGATAAATTGAACGATGAAGCTATGGATAAAAGAATGAATTTTTGGGGGAATAAGGTCAATAGTTGTACTTTATTAGTAGGGAAGAATGGGGTAGGGAAAACAAGTATTTTAGATTTATTAGGACTTAACGAAAAAACAAAAAATAGTCATTTTCCTAGGGGTAAATATTTTATGGTTTATCAATTAGACCGTGAAAATAGTTACTATTTTTCAGGCACAATGGTAAAAGAAATAAGAAATTTCAAGAATGCTGAAAAAGGTATGAAAAATTTTGCATTTAAAAAAAATGATGATTGTTTTGATATCGATTTAGGTACTAAATTTAATTCAATTAATACCTATTATGTCAGAAGTGAAGCGAAGTTGTCTTGGACTCAAAAAACTAAAATTCATAGAGGTGGGAATATTAAAGCATTAAAGTATTCTTATCCGAAAGCGAAGTTTAATGATGTGTTATCTCTAATATCAAATTTCAGTGTGGTTGAAAACTTAAACCGAGTAATAAGAGTCGAACAGAAAATTAAGTACTTAAATAATCCTAGATACCTGGCTTTTATATATCAGGCAAATTTAAACGAAATTGATCATGACATGAATAATTTCTTATTTTTAAGTACAGAATATTATAATAAAAACGTTGAACTTTCTAAAATTTATACTAGAGAAAAACAAGATAGATTTTTTGGAAAGGCTGATTTTAGGAAAGAATATTTTATTTTAAGGCTACTAGAAAAAGTAACAATTAAGCACTTGGCTACAAATATGGATAGTGAAATTTTAAGTGATTACGAAAAATACATACTATTAGAAGAAATACTACAAATCAGAGAAAAATCTAATTATTTTATGCTGAACACTGATTATTTGAATGTAGGTATTAATAATTATTATGAGTTAAATTTTACAGGAAGAATAATCAATGAAAAAATCGATTACCTATTATCACTATTAAATCATTTTAATAAAAAAATTAAGGGAAATAATTTGCGTGTGAACATGAATGATGTTTATGAGTTATTCAAAAGTTTACCGGAAGAATTTTTTGGAGATAAAAATTATCTGAAAATACCAGGCCAAGAGCTCGAGTATTATAATCAAATTAGTTACTTGCAAGAGTTTCATGCTAATTTTGTGAAATTTACATTTGAGAATTTTAGTGAAGGGGAACTAGTTTTTTTAGATTTATTTGCTACAGTGTTGAATGCCCTTACACATTCTAAAAATGAAGACTTAATATTAATCTTAGATGAGCCTGACATAAACTTACATCCAGAATGGTCAAGAAAGTTGTTAGACAACTTAATTGATTTTATTGATAAAAACAAAAAAAATGGAAGTGTTCAAATTATTATTTCAACTCATTCACCTTTTATAGTTACTGACTTTCCAAAAGAGAATATTTATACTTTTAACAAAACTCAAAAAGGAAATATCAAAATACAAAACCCTGAATTTGGCTTTGCTGCTAACATTTATGATCTTATTTCAAGTACATTCTTTATGAGTGCGCCGGTAGGAGAGTTTGCAACCAAGAAGATTAATCAGGCAAAAGAGAATTATGGAACATTGGAATCAAAAGATATAATCGAAAAAATTGATGATGTATTCTTAAAAAATCTTATAAAGGAGGGTTTAAATAGAAGTGATAAAGATAAACAAAAATGAATTCGATGATACCAAAATTGATGAATTAAAAGAAAAATTAATTATAAAAATAAAAAAAGATATAGCGATAAATAAAAATATATTAAAAAACTGGATGAAAAGCAGTAAATGTTTTTATAAATCGAAGTGTTTATCATTGTCTCAAACTATCGAAGATGTAATAAATTATTCGATTGGTGATAGTGAAATTGAGAATAAATACTATATTTTAGAGTACTTTAAAGTTAGAGATCTTTATGACGAAGGTCTTAAAATAAAAGAAGGATCTGAAGAAAAACAAAATTATTTAAAGAAATTGTACGATTTTTGGGCACTTGTAGAGAATAAGCATATTGATGTCTATATTCCACAAATTGCGTTGCTATGTAATCTATCCAATTTCAATATTCATACTTCTACCAATGAAGATTTTGAAAAATTTTTAAAAGAAGATTTATTTAAAGTTTTTTTAGACTTTAATAACAGTTGTAAAGACATTTTCGACTATAAACATATGTCTCCATTTAGAGTTGAATTAATAAGAGCGATGAAGTTAAAAGTATGTCCTTACTGTAACGAAAATAACATTCATGATTTGGATAGGACAATTCTAGCAGATTTAGATCATTTCTTGTTAAAGTCGCATTTCCCATTATTTTCTCTGACCTTTAGCAATTTCATTCCAAGTTGCTTAAATTGCAATAGGACATTAAAAGGTACCTATGCCGGTGGAATTATTAATCCATATATAGAGGGTTTTGATGAAAACGCTGTATTCAATTTCGAAACACCCCCAGTTGATTTTTCTGATAGTAGTTTAGAAATATTATTCAGATTCAAAGAGCAAATTGATCAAAATAAAGAGTTGAAAATTTCTAATTCTATTAAAATTTTCGAGCTGACTAAAAGGTATAATCATGAAAATATAGTAGACGTGGCAAAAGGTATTTATTTTAAATCTAAAGCTTTGACTAGTGAAAATATCCCACCTTTATACATTGAATTAATGAAAGAATTCACTAAAGAAGAGATATATAACCTCTTCTTGGGATTTGATCCTAATGCTTCTGATTTCTCGAATACACAATATGGAAAATTAAAGTTGGATATTTTAAAATACACGACAAAATAGTACGAAATAAGTTGAAATAGAAACTTTGTTTAAAAATTAGTAAGTAGAGTTTTATCGAATCTTGATTACGGTTACGAGATTTCACCTTCTCTGATTTATGCACCTCCAAATGCCATATTTGGTATCTGATAGTGACATACACCGACTACCATGTAACTCAAAGTCTATTGGAAAAAGGATTATGACGTTGTGAGTCATCGGTTGCAGACATCCTTAAAATCGGGATCACGAAGAATCGCTTCGATACAAGGCTGAAGGGATCGACGGACACTTCGCAATGAACACCGACCATATGTCCGGCCACCATCGTCTCTATACTCAACCATAATCCGTAGAAGAACCGGATATGGGCGCGTACCATAGGTACCAATATGGAAAAGTTCGTGACGTACATCCTCGAGAACAACGTGATGAAAAGGGCGCTGGGCTTCCTATCCGTCATTCGGAACTTGAACGAGAAACATGCGAACGAATAGGTGGAGGTAGTAGCCGAAAATTTAACTCAAGGTCGCGTCGCTGCCTATCACCAGTGTCTATAAGGGAATATTGGACCGGCAAAAGAAAAGGCGACATGGGGTTCAATTGTCATCGAGATGCCGAGTAGCTCAAAGGAAGAAGATGGGTTCACTCGTGGAGCAAAATGTTTTGAAGGTGATAGAACAGAATCAACCAGTAGACGTTAAGAAAGTTGACCGGGATGAAAATAATCGGGATGGTAGAACAATATGAACTATAGCAGAGAAAGAAAGGAGTACGCCGGATTAGATTACGATGATTGTTTCAATCTTTCGGTCGACCATTAAATATGCGAGACACCGATCGAACAAACTCGAGAGGTTCATCAAACAGGAGACGTTGTCCGCTCTTTCCACGTTGATTGAACATATTGAATACTATCTTGAACTAAGACTGAATAAAAAACTGATTTATAAGTAAAAGACGATTGACCTTCTCACCTTCGAAAATTAGCTCCACACCGAGCTGGTGCAAAGAAAATCTTAGAAGGCATATAGTCAAGGCTGAAGCGCTCCTCGACCACCTTCTGTTCTCAGTTCGCAATCTAAGAGTGCATTCTAAGCTAGGGACAGGTACAAATTGCAGATGCGATTCTAGATAGGATTGTATAAGATCTTATACAATCCTAGTTGACAGCCTTTTCCTTCAAACTGACTGGCTCAGATGTCTGCATTAGTGGTTCTCTGTCTCTGCAATACCAAATTCTTAAAAATCAACAATTCCAAATTTCTTTGTGTTAGGTATTTCGAGATGATCGGGTATTTCGAATACGAATTTAGTTCGTTCAGTCGGTTTAAATGAAATAATCGTGTATAACTTTTTAGTGTTAATTTAAAATGAAATTGTCAATATCTTTTAGACTTAACTTAAAAAAATGGCTCCACAATTTTAGATACTTCTTAATTTTTGCCAATCTATATTTCATTGATTTTTTTAAAACATGATGAATTATAAAATTAAGTGCAACACCTGAACGTGAACGCAAAAAGCCCATAGCGACGGCCTCGTGTAGAATGAAGTTACCACACAAACATTCAGACGGAGGAATCGCTATGAGCTACACCCATCTTACCATAGCCGAACGCGTGAAAATAGAGACCTATCTGGAGCTCGGGATGTCCATCCGGTCCATCGCGAGACGGCTCGGGCGGCAGCCCTCGACCGTCTCGCGGGAGATCAGGAGGAACCCCGGCTACACAGCCGAACGCGCGCAGGAGCGATACACCAAGTCGAAGGGGAACTGCGGCGCCAAGACGAAGCTCGACGACCGTATGCGCCGGACGATCGTCGAGAGGCTGCGTGCGACCTGGTCCCCGGAACAAATCGTGGGGCGGCTCTTCGACGGGAAGATCGCCTTCTCGACCATCTACCGCTGGATCTATGCGGGATTAATCGACGTGCCCGTGACCGTGCTCCGCCAGAAGGGCAAGCGCCGGAAGCCGGTCGAGACGCGCGGGCGCATCAACGTCGGGCTGACCATCTCGGACCGGCCTCGGGAGGTGCGCACACGCGAGACGTTCGGGCATTGGGAGCTCGACACCGTCGTCTCCGGACGAGGGAAATCGAGGGCGTGCGTCGCGACGTTCGTCGAGCGAAAGAGCCGGTTCTATCTCGCCCTGCCGATCACCGACCGCACCGCGGCCTCGATGGAGGGGGCGATCCATGCGGTGCACGGCGCCTTCCCGGGCGGCACGTTCGAGACGGCGACGACGGACCGGGGCAAGGAGTTCAGCGGTCACGAGCGCATTCAGGCGTCGCTCGGCGTGCCGGTGTATTTCGCCGACCCGTACTCGTCGTGGCAACGGGGGAGCAACGAGAACGCCAACGGGCTCCTCCGCGAGTTCTTCCCGAAAGGAACGGACTTCGCGAAGGTCACGCATGACGAACTCGCGGACGCGCTCGCCAAGATCAACGGGCGACCGAGGAAGTGCCTGAACTGGAAAACCGCACACGAGGTCTTCACCGAGGAAGTGTTGCGCTTAATTTGACAAACCGTCACATACTAATAATACATCTTTAAACGATTTGCATCACAAGTTTTTCGTATGTGTCTAGTTTTTGAGATAGAATTGAAAATTGTCCTATTGCTAAAATAAATAACTCTTCATTTTCTTCAAGGTTTTCTGAGTCGTTCACTTTTAACTCGTCTAAACTGAACCCGTTTTGTTTACAAATAATATCAAATAACTCAAGTATAAACTCATCGATGGTTTTAACCATGATTAAAAAAGCGTAATACGTGAATTTCTCATCATAATTTCCTCCAATTACAAAGTAATCTTTAAGTATGTGAGAAATTGATTCAGTTTTGGGATGTGCTCCACTACTTAAATACGAGTATAATTCTTTTATTCTATCATTCTCGTCAATTGATTTTCGAACTTCACGTGGGGGCACATAGTTTTTTTCAGCGGACAGCCATGCATGTTCTTTTTCAGGTTTTTTTATAAAGTATTGAGCTAACCACTTGACTTCACAACTCTGACGAAACAATATAAAAAACTCATCAACCATAGAATTTAAGAGTGCTTCATAAGCTGTTGCGGTATGATTAACGAACTTGGTAGTTAAAATTAGTAAGGACATTCCTGGTTGTTCATCTAGATAAATTTGGTTAGCACTCAAATGTAACAAGTTTAAGTATTCCCAAAAAAGATCATCATTTTCCTTGAGGAGGTTTAAAGTATTTTCCTTTCGTGATTCTGAATTAAATACTTCTTTTAAATTGTTTGCGACGTCATAATAATTTCTCAAGTTCATAGACCCCTTATCAAATTTACTTAATGTAGTTAAGTTTCATTCTATGATATAAGTTTACTCATAATCGAGTGGGGAATTAGAGTTTTATCTTAACCTATGACATTCTGTTTTACAAAAATGCGAATAATAATTTTCATTAATCAAACGGTTGCTCAAAGTTTGACAACCTTGAGAGTTGGTTTAAAGATTGCAAATATTGATTTGTTGTATTGATTGATTCGTGACCAACTAATTGCATAACTTCAATCAGTGGATTGCCATCAGCAAGGAGTTTAGTGATATACGCACGGCGGAACCAGTGCGGGGGATTGCTATTCCCTGCTGCTACGAACTCCACAGCTTTATGAGTCATTAAACGTAGCGCTTCGTATGTCATAGCCTTTCCTGACTTTTTGGTACTGAAAGCGATATAAGGCGAATCTTCCTCTTCAATTATCATGAGTGTTTGTAGTCGATTGATCAGATGACTCGTTTTCTCGGTGAGTGGGATTCGACGCCATTTATCACGTTTTCCTTTCACTTCAATGTAGAATGTATGTTGATTCCGCTTCACGTTATTGAATTTTACGGAAAGAAGTTCTGAAGCACGCATTCCGGTCGTTAACAACAAATATCCAATGGTTTCATTGCGGAGCTCCATGAGCTCCTTTTTTTGTGCCCGCTTGACGGTATAGCGAAACGATTCGGCGATCCGTTCGATCTCGTCGAAATCGACCTCACGCCGGAGCATCTCCGCACGCTGTTGGTTCTTCACATGGAAGGCCAGATTATGTAGATGATACTGATTGACGTGGAGGTAAGTCAGGAGACGTTTGAGCATATGGTTCTTCCGCTGCGCCGTGCGTGGGGCATACTGTTCGTTCACCTCGAATAGGTAGCGATGGATGTCGAGCACGGTCAGGTCTTTTAACCCGTTTGTCTTCGTCATCACAAAATTAAGGATGAACTCGAGGTCCAGTTTATATGCGCGTCGCGTGTGCTGGCTCTTGTCCGCATAGATCGGGAAGAGTTCAGTCGCCCAAAACAATTCGATGATTTCGATGTCAGTCAACGTTTTTAGATCGATATGGTCCTTCCTTAATGCCTCGGTCAATTTTGGATTCGCACCGGTCAGTTCTCGCAACGCTACTTCGAACGCCTGCTGCTTTTTCTCAAGATCCATGCTTCTCCCTCTTTTCACTATATATTCTCAAACTCAAAATACGTGTTTTATAAAATACTCAATAAAAACAAGTAATACATAAGTATTTTTATTATAAATACTTATGTAATTAGCTTAATTAATTACATATAAATGTATTACTTTAAATGTCTCGAATAAAATTTAGTTCTAGTAACTTGTGATAATCTTATATTATCACAAGTTAGTAATTCGTAAGAATGCTAATTAATTACAAGTTAATCAGCATTCTATTATTCATGAATTTCCAAGTAAAATTTTTAGTCGATGACGAGTAAGTGGACTTTGCTCAATAGTAATTAATTCATTCAAGTAATCACTAAAATTTTCACCTAAGTTTAACGAGTTCATGGTGTGTTTAACCTTATGGCACCAGGTCCAATGAGCTTCGGAAATTTTAGCATCAGGAATAGGAAAGAAGTATTCACTTTCAATAACTACTTCTCGATAGTGCTCTCTGTTTTTAGAACTATGAAAAACTTGAATGAGACAATCAAATAGGTTCCATTGATAATTTTTTGAATCAATACATTCCTCTAAACTCTTAAATATTAAGTCTGCATAAATTGCTTCAATTTCATTATTTATTAAACGAATTAGCTCCTGACTTTTTGAATTCGATACTCCTATAGACATATGATCAATCTTAGATTCTCTCAATGGTGTTTCAACCTTTACTCTTTCGGTCAGATACGGCGAAATGAAAATCATAATTTCTTCGTTAGTAAACCCGTAATCTTCCGCCAAAATTACTGACCATTCAATCGCTATGCTTATTTCTGTAATTAACTGATGAAGGTCTTTAGTTGAATCAAAATTTGTAAGATTAATTTTACTGTTTTCTATCACTTCACGAAGTTCAGCTTCTGAGGAAAAGAAATTAACCGGCTTTTCTTTGTAATTGATTATAGACCTAGTCGACTCTGTTAAATTGTCATCCCATTCACCAGTTTCGTAGAAAACTAATAAGGGTTTAATTAAATTTTGAAATAAAGCATTTTCAAAAGAACGGTTTAATATTTGATTGCCAATGTAATTGACATGACCATCTTGAGTGTCATCATACGAATTCATAAGAACTGGGTTTAAATTGCTGTTTTCTTTAATTCTTGGCATTGACTTGTTTAAGTCCACAACAAATATTATGATTCCTGCACAAATGCGATATAAATCATGGAAAGAGAAGTTTTCGTTCAGTGAAAGATCTAACTTACTAATTTGATTGTTAACATCTTCTATAAAATTTTTTATTTTTATGAGTATTCTTAAATTCTTAATATTTTTAATTTCTTCGATTTCACCTATGGCTTCCCATATAGGTGGCTGAAAGATTGCTTGAGGAGCATCTGTTGCATATGCTGTAATTTTATAAATTTTATCTATAGATTTCTCATGAAATTTTTGGAATGTATCATTATCTTGATCTAAAAAATTTTCTTCATCTGCTACTAAAATGATTTTTACATTTTTGAATTTAGACAACCTGTCTATCAATCCGAAAACTTCTTTTAAATCCAAATTATCGTGTTTTCTTTCAAGATCGTCAAAAATAATAAAAAAATTCTTATCTAATTCTAGTTTCTTACTTAGAGCCTCATAAACATCACCAATCAAAGGTACTGCTATTGATACAGGTACACCTGTAGGTCCAATATTGAGACTTGATAAAGACTTTCTGATTTTTCGAGATAACGTTTTTGCTTCTCCGTATTTATCGTGTTTTAAAATGCCTAAATATAATTCTTCAGTAATTTCTTGAATGTTTTTCTTTCCAAATAAAGAGAGATATGACACTTCAGGATGAATGTCTACGAAATCTTGAATGTATTTACTTTTTCCTATCCCCCAAGGCCCTGTTATGAATACTCTATTGTACGTAATATCCGTGTTTAATTCTTTTAAGACATTTAAGAGCTCATTAGCTTTCATAGATATTCCAATCTCCTTGTAGACATAATTTATAAAAAGCGATCACTATTAAAAAAAGTGTTGAGAGATATGTCTAATCCATCACAAAATTTCTGTATTGTACTCACTTTAGGATGCTTTGTTCGTCCATTCATCAGTTCAGAAATCGTTGCCTGATTCAATCCACCTTTTTGGATGATTTGATGGATCGTCATATTATGTTCAGCCGCGAGCTCCTTCATGCGCTCGACAATTGCCTCATTCAACTCCATTTACTCACCCCACGATCTAAGTACTCTCTTATCTCCTTATTCTTTACGAACCCTTCTACTCCTCTACCCTACCACAATCTCTTGAAATCAAAATACTTGTCATTATTTTCTATACTCAAAGCGTTATTTTTTTACAGTTGTGCGACAACTCAAATAATATTGAGTTTCTGTTGCCCATAAACCTTCATGTAGAGCGGATTCGACAAGAATCGTCAATTGTAAAATTTCTGACATATCAGAAAACTGATGATTTTTAAACTTAATCCTGCTATATTGGAACCAACAAAAGGAAACATCTGTTTGGTCGCCGCTCTGGTTTACAGAAAGGGGAAGGCTTATGTATCGATTCGGGGAGTGGTTGAAGGAGAACCGCCGGCTCTCGGGCTGGTCACAGGTCGAACTATCAGAGAAGACACTCGGAGAAATCTCACAGCCCGCCATCAGCCAATATGAACAGAACCGTTCGGTGCCGTCGATCGCAGACATCGATCATCTGGCCCGCGCGTTCGGACATACGCTCGCGACGGTCCCATGGGACGCCATCGACTTCGGATACGGAGCGAAGCGTTCCGTCACCAAGCTCGAGCGCCGCCGTTTCGACCTCAAGGAACTGCCGCAGGCCGATTCGGTCCGCACGTTCGATGGGAAGACCTATGAACTGCACGGCTTCATCGGGATTGAAAAGGCGAGCGGCGAGGCGGTCCAGCTGACGCAACTCTACTATCGAATCCGAACGGTCGTCTATGACGCCCACGTCCTCGCCAAGCGCAAGAACCCGGATGACGAGCTCATCCACGTCCAGAAACGAAAGAGAGTCCGACAGTAATCGACATCGACGCAGCAGCACATCCTTAAGGATGGTCTCCTCCAATCACATACCGGCGTGTCCCTCACCAGTGACCGGGTGGGCGGGATCTACGCACAGATGGTTCGGCGAGAGTCGCCTAAAACTCGCCACAAGGTCACCACATCGTTCCGGGTCATCGAAAAACCCTGTACAGCTCCTTAGATTCATGAGGAGCGGAGTTCGTGGGGGAACGGCTAGAAACCCACCGCACCGAATCCGACTGTCCTTAATGATGTGCTGCTGCACATCAAGAGATCAAGGGAAGGAAGTGTGTACTGTGGCATCAAAAGAACAGAAACAGAACCGTAGCTTCGCCGAGAAACTCTTACGCATCCGTGGGAAGGACTATGAGGAGTGGCTCGACGAACAGCATCAACAAGTCATCCAGGACAACCAGGAACTCATCATGGAGGCGCTCGAGGCGAAGCTCAGCTTCAAGTCGCCGGCGCATCAGGACTAAGGAGGGAACGACATGGGACTCAATGAGACAGGGCTCAGCTTGCTTCAGTTCTTCCAAGGACTCGCCGTCATCGCCGCGGCCATCGCCTTCGCCATCGGGGGCTTCTACTTCATCTTCGGCGGGGACCGGGGCCGCTCGAAGGCTGTCGGCTGGCTCGTCGGGGGCGCCGTCGGTCTGATCATCGTCATGGGCGCGTTCACGCTCGCCGAGATGGTCGACCAGAACATCAAATTCTAATGCACACGCACACGGCGTTCCAATCGGAAGGCTTTTTTTGTTGCTTGAAACGAGAGGAGGAACGAGATGCTGTTTGTACGATTCACCGACGTGCCGGACACACGGATCCAGAACTATGAACGGCTCACCTTCGCCGAGGCGGTCATCGCAACCCATGACCTGCACCAGGCGCGTAGCGAGGAAGGGACGAGCTGTTCCGGTGACTTCCGGCTGTTCGACCAGAAAGACGAACTGCTGTATCGGGGGACGTTCACGTTCGGAACTGAAGGCACCTATCCGAACCTGTACCATCAAGTGAAGGACCGCGTGCAACGAATTCGGACGAAGAAAGAGGATAACGCGAAGAAGATGTGGCTCCTCGACGAGATCGAGGCCGAGACACCGGACGACTATAAGCGCCAGTCCGTTAAACCAATCACAACTGTCTCGTCGACCTATCAGTCACGGCTGACCCGCCTGCAACGCCGCCTCATCTACGGGGCGGCCACGGCTGGAATTCTCTTCACATCGTTGTTCACTGCCACCCAATGGTTCATCGATAAAGAGGCGCACGCTGAGCAGGTAACCGGGGGCGAACAGGTGTGGCTAGATGCTTACGACCAGGCGCTCCAAGGTCAGGAATCCTCACTAATCGATTTACTGGAACGAAAAGACCGGTCCGAGGAAGAGGATTCCCTATTGGTCGACCTCTATCTCGCAGAACGAGAAGACCAGAAAGCGCTCGAGCTCACGGATGACCCCATCCTGATCGAAACGAAGTTAGCCGGACTCGAACTATCCGATAAGGAGAGATTGGAACGGCTCCAGGACTTCCAAGCGTCACATCCCACCGATGAGGGCGCGTTCGATATCGCAGTACTGGAACGGAACCATGAGACCGTGGCCAATACGAAAGACGTGGAGTGGACCGCGCTCCGCATCTCGGCGAAAGTGACCGCCTATCTCTATCTAGGAGATATTGAGTCCGCGAAGGAATGGGCGTCCAAAACGAACGACTCTGCCGTACAAGAAAAAGTCGACAACTATCAAGATATCACGTCCACCATCGACGGACTGAACGAAAAACTTAAGAATACTTCTAGCAAGGACACCTCGGCCCGTGAGAAGATTCAAGCCGCTATCGCTGCTGAAGAAGTTAACCTAGAAACGATTCTTTATTCAGATTAAGGTAGGTGAAATAATTGAGAACTCAGTCTCTGTCACCACGATTCCCGATACGTCTGATCTTCCTCGTCCTGTTCTGCCTAATGGTGCTTCCGGTCGGGATTTTTTATCTGCTGAACGGGGGCTACAACATCATTCGACAAATCATGACCCCGATATTACAAGACGGGCTGTTGGCCGGGGCGACGATTCCGACGCTCTCACCCACCTTGTTCTTGGAGGTGCGTCTTCCTTCTTCGATCGTCTTGGTCGGACTGATGGCGTTCAGTCTGTTCATCGGACTGGTCGTGTTCGGCAAGGTATGGCTGAACTTCCGGGATCTGCGAGAAAATCAGAAAGGGAGCGCCCGCTTCACCTCATTCGATGAATTGAAGCAACAGTACCGTCGCGTCCCCGACCGGAAGAAACGGTATGACGGATTGGGCGGTGTCCCCGTCGGACGGGTCAAGAACGAGCTGTTCATCGATGACTCGCCCGTCAACAACCTCGTCATCGGGACGACCCGATCCGGCAAAGGCGAGACGTTCGTCTTCTCGACGATCGATCTGTACAGCCGGGCAAGTGACCAGGCCAGCCTGATCATCAACGACCCGAAAGGTGAGCTTTTCGCCGCTTCGAAGGAGACGCTCGAACAACGCGGCTATCAGGTCGAGGTGTTAAACCTGATGAACCCGCTCCAATCGATGTCGTACAACCTGTTACAGCTGACAATTGACGCGTTTTTAGAAGAGAACTACTCGCTCGCCCAGCAGTATGCACGTTCGGTCGCCTTCATGTTGTACCATGACCCGAAGGCACGGGACCCGTTCTGGGCCAACTCGTCGATTGACCTATGTACGGCGCTCATCCTCGGCCTCTGTGAGGAGGCGAAGGACACACCGGAGAAGATCAACATGTACAACGTCGCGCTCATGCTCTCGGATTTAGGATCACGGACGGTGGTGACGCGACAAGGACAGGAAATCTCCGCACTGGACGAGTTCTTTCAGCGCTTCCCGGAGAACCACCCGGCCCGGCTTCAGTTCGCGACGCTCCACTTCTCCGGTGGCCAGACACGAGCAAGTATCTTGGCCAATACGAATGCGAAGCTCGGCATCTTCACGTTGAACGGGACCGGGAAGCTGACGTCGATGAACTCGCTCGACATGCGACGCATCGGATTCAACCGCTGGATCAGCGGACGGAGTGAGCCTTTGACACGGCTCACGGTCAGATTCCCCGACGGGACGACCCATGCGCTCACGACGGACGACGACGGCAGCTTCATCGTATATCACACGTCGAGGCTTCAAACTGGAGACGTCGTTCAGATCACAATCGATTCAAGCACTTCGACGATCAAGCTGGAAGCGCATGACGAGGAGAGTGGACGGTTCCGTTACGCAATAGGTGGGATGATACAGATCCGCGAAGTGATGTACCATATGCGTCCCGTGGCGGTGTTTCTCATCGTCCCGGACTATGACCCGACCTTCAACGTAATCGCGTCGCTCTACATCAAACAGGTTTACACGGCGCTCGCCCGGGTCGCCTCGCAGACAAAACAGGGTAAATGCGAACGTCAGGTCGTCTTCTTACTCGATGAGTTCGGCAACATGCCGCCGATCGAGGGTATGGCCAACATCATCACGGTCTGCCTCGGTCGGAACATGCGCTTCAACCTCGTCATCCAGGCCTATTCCCAACTCGAGAACCTATACGGAGAGGATTGGAAGACGATTGACGGCAACTGTGGGAACACGCACTATCTGTTGACCGCGGACGAGTCGACCGCCGAACTGATCTCGAAGAAGCTCGGTGAGGCGACCATCGTCACGAAATCGCGGTCCGGGCAGACGCTCTCGCTCAAGAAATCGAAGACGGAGAACGTGGACGGCCGTCGGCTCATGACAGCGACCGAGGTCATGGGACTCAAAGAGGGCGAGATGCTCATCATCCGTGTCATCAAGCGTCAGGACACGAAGAAACGACGTATCCAGTCGTATCCGATCTTCCTGAGTGGCAAGACGGCGATGAAATATCGTTACGAATACCTGGCGGACGACTTCGACACGGACCGCTCCCTGCATGACATCGACATCCCCTGCCACCACGCCAGTCTCGACTTCGAACAGATCCGCGTCCGTTTCGCGAAGAAAGAAGACGAGGTGGATACCAACGCGCCATCGAATCAGGAAGACAAGTCTTTGACGGTACGTGATGTGTTGCAGGACAGCATCCTCCGCTCGATGTTCGAAGGACATGAAGTCGGCGGGATCTCCCTCCCCGAGTTCGAGACGAACCTGAACCTAGGAGTTTACGACGTCACCGACAGCCAGAAGAGCTTTTTGAGCACGATGATCGCGAAACGACTTGAGAAACTGAAGCAAGGCACACCGTAGAGAGGAGGCCAAACCCATGGCCGAGAGTGCGAGAGAGAAGCGAATCCAGAACGAATTGCGTGTCATCGCGAGGATTATCGAGACGCAGCGCGTCCGCCTCGAACGGGGCGACGTGCTCAACATCCAGACGACCGACGGCTTTCTGACCGTCTATCAGGACGACACCTCAGACACCCCAAAAACTGTTACACTAATAGATAAGTTCGACTTCCGCGTCAACCTGAAGATTGCGGATCTACTAAAGGGGAAAATCGTCTGACGGAGGGGTAAACGTTATGAGGAAACTACTTGTGGGTACTTTAGGAATCAGCTTGTTTTTACTTGGAGCTTGCTCAAATGCCAATGAGGCTTTGGTTCAACGTGATATTGAACACGTTGAGAAGGTCATGACAGCCGAAGTGGATGATTATTTGCTGATTGTAAAAGAAGAAGATGGTGAATTCGAAGAGTTCGTTGAATTCGTAAAAGAGGTAGCGAACGAAGAAAGCCAACAAGTCACGCTCTATAATACGTTTCAGCCAGATGGCGAGACACTTGTCGATCGTGGTAACTTTGAATACACTGACGAACTAAAAGGTGCCGTTCTATACTCTATTCAAGGTGGAAACGTCACAGATGAAATCAATGTTGGAATGTTAACAGCGGACAATTACGAACAACAGTTAGCGGACTTCTTTACTAGGACTCAGTAGATTGGGGGTCTTTCAATGGCTGATTCCGATTTAATCACCAAATTACAGGAATACGAAGATGTACTCCAAATAAGTAGTATGGTCAATGACGCACTGCGCTCAATGGGATGGATTCTGGTCAGAGGACTGTCAGTCTTGATTGACGGCCTTGAATCAATCACGGATCAAATCCTATTAACCAATACATTCTTCAATAATGAACAAGTGGTTGAATTCGTTCTTACGATTCAACCTTTTTTGTATGTTCTTTTAGCAGGAAGCTTCTTGTTTACTGGATACTTGTTGATTTTCCAAAAGAAATTTGAGCGTGAGAGTTTTTTGATCAACCTGTTCATCACACTATTGATCTTAGGTTTACTTTCACCAACTATGAGCCGAATTCAGGAGTTCTCTGATGAAGCAATCGCAGAAATCGGAACAGATTCACTTTACGACGGAGAAGCCTCATTATCTGAGAGTATCTTAAAACGAAATGTACATGATTTGATTGAGCACGATTCGAAGAACTTTAATGCTGCTACAGGCGAATCATTAAATGCCATTCCGACTGAGTTAATTGATAACATCCGGATCAACGAGATTTTCGACAAGAACAACTACGACTTATCGGCAACCGGAAACAAGTTGGCTGAGTCTTATATTCTATGGAATGGAAGAGAGACAAGTCTCGGCAAACTAGATCAAAGTGGCGTCGAGTGGAACAACCAGTATTATTACCGCTATCAGCCGAACTGGTTGACCATCTTCGTGACGCTCGGGATCATGGGCTTCACGTTGTTTTCCATTGCTTATAAACTGGCGCGTCTCTCGTTCGAGCTTGCCTTCAACTATGTCCTGGCAATTCTCGTCGCACCGGCCGACCTGCACAGTGGCCAAAAGACGAAGAAGGTCATCCAGAGCATTTTGAACACGTTCCTTGTGATCATCCTGATCTTCGTCTCCATCAAACTGTACACGATCGGGACCGCCTATCTCGCAGAGTCATTGGACGGTTTCGCCTATCTGATTGCCCTCATCGCCTTCTCGGTCGCATTGATTGACGGGCCGAACATGGTCGAGCGGCTATTCGGGATTGATGCGGGGCTCAAACGGGGCTGGGGTGTCGCCCTCGGCGCCTATGCCGCCGGGAAAGGCGTGACTTCGGCAGGTGCCCACGCCGTCTCGAAGGTCGCGCGTGCCACACAAGGCGCACCCAAGATGCCATCGCTCCATGAGGCCGCTACTACACGGATGGATTCAAACACCATGCCGCATAACGCCTCACCGCTTAGTGTGGTAGCCCAAGCTTCACAGCGTGCGGATAACGAGAAACAAATTGATTCAGACGGGATTAGTCAAGTCAGTCAAACTGCCAATCGCACAAAAATCGATTCGGACAAACCCACAAATGGTTCGCAACCAAACAAGGGTCAAGAATCCGAGTTGGAAGCAAATGGCTCTCCACATGTCAACGAAGCGTCGGGCCGAACGTCTCCCGAATTGATTCATGCGATGAACCCTGAATCAAATACTGAACGTGGAAATGACCATCAACCAACGTCATCGAAGACGCAAAGTCCGGAGTCGATTCACGATCAGTCGAGCTCTAGGCATTCTCCGAGTCATGCTTCATCGACTATCGAACCGGTCACTCGTACGATTGATAATGCGTCCGGTCAAAGCGATTTGGTAGCCAGAAACGATGCGACGTCAGCGATACCTCATGAAGCATCACATTCAAGCAACTCATCCTCGTCTTCGTCATCTGCGACGAATTCGAATGATTCGGCAACAGAGAAACGCCAAGGACGCGCCCGCCGGACCATCCATCAGGAGACCGCGCTCGACGTCGAGACCGAGGTCATCGAACAGGTGCGTGAGAATCAGACGCACCATCATAGCCGGCACCAGGAAGAGTCGCGACGGATCTATCCGACCTCGCCACCGAAACCTGACAACATGAAGAAAAAGGAGTGATGACCCATGCGCAAATACCGGATCCCGAACGAGGTCACGACCGAGCTCAAGATCAACAAGATGCTCTATTTGCATGACTTCCTGTTCCTCGTCGGGCTCATCGTGCTCCGGCTCGTGACGCTCCAGTTCATCCCGTCCGTGCTACACATCCCGTTCACGGTCTTCCTCATCATCTTCGGGCTGTTCATGGTACTCCGGCCGGCCACGAACCCGCAGAAGCGGATGGTCCATGCGCTCTACTACGCGCTCGTCAAACGCAAAGACACCTATCTCGCGCTCGATGCGCAGACGAAAGGACGTGAGTGAGATGGCTTTCATTGAAGACACGCTAAGGGAACCGAGACGCACAGGCACCTGGCTCGACGAACAGGACGTGGTCGAGAAACGGAAGCTCAAAGACAAGGTCGTCGTCAAACCAACGGTCGCCGAACTGATGCCGGTCGTCGACATCACCGGCACTGAAATGTTCGAGATGCGGGACGGGACCTATCTCGACATGGTCCAGCTCACCTCGAAAGACATCTATTCACTGAATGAGGAGGAAAAAGACCATGACGTGTTCTCGCTCGCTTATCTTTTGCAGGCATACACGCACCCGCTCAAGGTCGTACCACTGAACACGCCGCTCAGTCTCGATCGGCAAAAGATCAGCATCGAACGACAGATTCGACAAAATCAGACACCGGCCTACCTGCCCTTCTTGTTGAAGAAAAAGCAGGAGCTCGAATACCTCGAGGAGCATCGCACCAATCGCGATTATCTCCTCTTTTTTTATGCCGACGACGAGCGGACGCTACGCGAACGGAAGACACACCTCTATAAACTGCTCCGCCGCTCGAACCCGATGCGCGAGCTGACGCTCGACCAGAAAGTCCATGTGCTCTATCAGCTGAACAACCCGAACACGAAACCGCAACTCGACGCCTGAAGAAAGGAGTGACGCGCATGTGGCAGCGCCTGCGTGACAAGTTATCCAAACAATCGGACCCGGAGACCGTCAAGATCGAGAAAGGTTACAATCCCGACGTCATCGCCAAGATCCAACCACAGGGCGGCATTAAGTTCGACGCCAACTTCGTCCGGCTCGGGGACGGCTATCTGTCTTGCCTCCATGTCTACAAATATCAGTCGCTCGTCTATGACTACTGGCTCGAACCGATTCTGAACATGCCGGGCGTTTTGACGACGCTCGACATCGGGACGGCCGACAAGCGTGAAATCATCCAGACCATCAACAAATCGATGGCCGAACAGAACACACGCTTTGAGAACGCGAAGGACAACATCGACCGCATCGACGCCCGGGAGACGTATAAGGAGCTGAACGAGCTCTACGAACAGATCACCCAGGGCGAGACGATGAAATATCTGCACCTCCGCCTCTATGTAAAGGCGAAGACGCTCGACGCGCTCGAGGTGAAGGTGCAGGAAGTGATGGAAGAGCTCGAGGCCCGAAACTTCCGTTCGACGATCTTCCTGAACGAACAGGAATGGGAATGGCAGAGCCTGTTCACGAGCTATGATCAACAACAAAAGCTCCCGAACCGGCGCCGTGGGAAAGAGATCCCGTCCCTCTCCATCGCCGGCGGCTATCCGTTCCACTTCACGTCGCTCCAGGACGCGACCGGCACGTATTACGGGACGACTGACACGAACGGTAGCGTCATCTTTGACCTGTTCCACAAGGACAAGCAACGCAAGTTCTACAACGCGCTCATGATCGGCAAGATGGGATCCGGGAAATCGACACTTCTCAAGAAGACGGTGCTCGACCAGGCGATCAAGGGAAACAAGATCCGCATCCTCGACGTCACGGGCGAGTTCTCCGACCTGGTGCGGCAGCTCGGCGGGAAAGAAATCGCGCTCGACGGGTCGGCCGGGCTCATCAATCCGCTCCATGTCTATAAGACGGTGACGAATAACGACGGCAGTGCCAACGATGCACTCTCGTTCATGCAGCATCTGTCGAAGATGGCCGTGTTCTATCACTACATCAACCCGGCGGCGACACAGGAAGAAACGAACGAGTTCGAGATCCTGCTCCGGGACTTGTACGTTCGGCACGGACTCTGGGACGAACAGGGCGAACTGCCGATCACGACGCATCCGGCGAACCGGTACCCGACGTTCTCGGACTTCTTAACTCTCGTGCGTCGCGAGCTCTACACGGATGACACGCGCACGTCGATTAAGGATGCCATCAGTCCGAACCGGGTGCGCCGCCTCGAGAACATCGAGCTCGCCGTCACGAACCTCGTCCATAACTACGGCAACATCTTCGACGGACACTCCTCGATCGACCGGTTCGACGAGGAGCTCATCGTCTCGTTCCCGCTCCGAAACCTGACGAGCCTCAAGGACGAGGTGTTCCAGGCGCAGGTGTTCTCACTGATGAATATGCTGTGGGACGGGATGATCGCCAACGGCTCGAGTCAACTGAAAGCCTATAACCAGGGCGTGCTCCGGACCGAAGAAGCGTGCAAGTACCTCATCGTCATCGATGAGGCGCACCACTTGATCAACACGCGTGACATCGCGCAACCGGCCATCCTGTATCTGCAACGCTGCATGCGCGAGGCGCGCAAGTATTTCGGCGGCATCTTCTTCGTGTCGCATCTGATCACCGACTTCGTGCCGGCCGGATCGAAGTCCGAGAACGCGGAGAACGTCAAGTCGCTCTTCCAGCTTACGCAATACAAGATCATCGGCGAACAGGACGCGGAGAGCATCCCAATCATCCAGACGGTGTTTGATGGCCAACTCTCAAATTCCGAGATGCGCATCATCCCCTCGCTCGAGACGGGACGCGTCGTCCTCAGCATCTCGGGCGTGCAGAACCTCATCTTTGACGTCGACGTCGCGCCCGAGGAACTCGCGCTGTTCGGTGGAGGTGCCTGATGTGGGCGACCGCGAAACGGACGGCCCGCTTCGCCGTCACAGCGAAATGGCAGCTCGCGACACTCAAGTGGCGACTCATCCTGCTCGGCATCGCGGCACTCGTCTTGTTCCTGGTCATCCTCATCGTCGGAATCATCGACACGCTCACGGGTGTCCAGAACGAACAACCGACCGACGTCCCGTTCAATACCGCAGGAGGTCTACAGGTAAGCGACCAGGTGCTCAAATATCGGGGCTTGGTCGAATCGGAACTGTCGAAGCACGGACTGACCGAACAGACGAACCTCGTACTCGCGCTCATGATGCAGGAGAGCGGCGGACGCGGGAACGACCCGATGCAGGCGAGCGAATCGAAGTGTGGACGCATCGGATGCATCACCTCCCCCGAGGAGAGCATCGTCTACGGCGTCGAACATTTCGCCTCCGTCTTCGAACGGGCGAACCGTGACGTGCAGCTCACGCTACAGAGTTACAACTTCGGCGGCGGCTTTATCGAGTATGTCCAGGAGAACGGAGGACGGTACTCGAAAGAGCTCGCCATCTCGTTCTCCCAAATGATGTACCAACGCGTGAAACACACCGGCACCTACCGCTGTCATCGTCCGAGCGCGGTCCAGCACGGTGCCTGTTATGGGGACATCGAATACGTCGACGCGGTGTTGAAATACCTCGCGCCGGTCGCCGTCGCCGACGGGGTCATCACGAAAGAACTGATGTCGGGGTTACGTTCCCCGCTCGCCATCCCGCTCAACGTGACATCGCGTTTCGGGTGGCGCGTCGTCTTCGGACAACGGGACAACCACACCGGGATCGATTTCAGTTGCACCCCGTCCGACACGATCCACGCGGTCAAGAGCGGCACCGTCATCTATAGCGGGAACCGCGGACCGTACGGCAATCTCGTCCAAATCCGACACGGCAACTACATCACGGCGTACGCGCACCTGAGTCGTCTCGGCGTCCAGACGGGACAACAGATCGACGCTGGGCAGGCGCTCGGGTACTGCGGCACGACAGGCCGATCGAGCGGGAACCATCTGCATTTCGAGATCAAGACGAGCGAATGGTCCGGTCATATCGACCCCGTCCCGGTCTTCGGATTTTGAATCCTGGATGTATGGAAAGGAGGAAGAAGAATGAACTTCACCGCACGTCACCTTGCGTACCTGTTCGGGGTACTGCTTCTCATTTCACTCGCGGCGAACGCCTTTTTCTATCAACAAGTGACGGCTGTCACGAGTACTTCAGACACGAATCAGACGAAAAATGAGAGCGTCACTTCCCTTGAATCGGCAACCTCTGAAGAGTCGTCAGCGGACACCGAACAAGTCGTCGCTTCGAAGGAGACGGAACGAATGGAGGAGCTGACGACACGCGCGACGCGCTTCGTCGAGTACGCCTTCACCATCACGAAGGACAGTTACACGACCCAGAAACGACAGTCGAAGGACGTCATGTCGGAGGAACTCGCGGCCACACTCTTCGCCGCTGATGGGAGCGACGTCGGCACGTTCGAGACGACCGTCCGCGACATTGAGGTGTTCCCTTCTGTCTCCGGAGAAGATTGCCTCGTACGGTTCGAACAGCATCTGTTGATCACCGAGACGGGTTATGAAGAGACGACGCAAGAACTGTTGGCCCTGATGTTCGAGTCCATCGACGGACGTTTGATTGTCACCGAGATGGAAGACCTGACACCAAAAGGAGGAATCTAGATGCGGCGACAAACGCGACGACGCCTCACCCAGAACGTCTCCCGTTTCTACCTCGGACTCGGCGTATTCTTTGTCATCGGCTTCCTCTTCTTCGGTACCTCGTCGTTCTTCTTCGCCGAAGAATCACCGGTCAATGAAACGCCGATCAACGAGCTAATCCGGCTCTCGAACGGGGAAATCGTGACGCTCCATGCCTGGAGTTATGACACGGAAAATCGGACGATGCGCGTCCGACTCTCGCTCGATGAAGTACCAGGTAACACGAATGATCATCTCTTCCGCTATGTCTACAAGGCACGTCCGGATTCCGAGAAGGAAGTTGATTTACTCTACGAACGGAACGACCAATACGTGCTCGAATTGAAGGACGTGCCGAGAGACTTCGACCAACTCGCCCTCCGAATCTATGGGGTGGACGAGTCACAATCAATCGATGAACTCACACCTGAGGAACGGGAGAACAGTCTTTTGACGTCACTCTACGCCGACCGTCGGACCATCGAACATGCGAGCCACGATTCATCTGACGAGACAACTTTCACGAGACTATTCGTCGAGGATGAGCTCGCGGAGACCGAGAAACAGTTGGACATGGCGCAGCAGTCGGTCGAAGCGCAGCGGCAACAGATCGAGCGACTCGACCGTGACAAAGAGGAACTCGAAGACGAACTTCCCTACCTCTCGCTCGACGAACAGGTCGAACAGGAGAACGAGATTTTCGACCTCGGCCGGAAGCGTGACGAGCTCACACTAGAACTTGAAAAGCTCGAACAGTCGGTCGTAGCGCTCGAAGAAAAGCACGACAAATTGCGCGTCCGGCTCCGGGAACTATCGATTTAAGTGGCACATTTCGTGCCAAATCGCTGGTTTTACTGGAACATTTCGTGCCACTTTCGGACTTTTGGTGATATCACGGAAACCCCAGGCTCTGCCTGGGCTATCACGACAAGTGATAGCAGTTTTCCCTTATGCTCTTTGAACGAACTTTTAGGACATTGGCAATATACAGCCTCCAGAAAGGTGGTCAGGCAAATGGATCTGTTACTCCGCGACATCGACCCCGTCATCGTGAAGCAGATCGATGAATGGGCGAAGGAACACAATCGCTCCCGGCAACAATACTTGAAAGAACTGCTCGCCTCCTGGTGCGCGAACGGTATCCAATCGACGCAGGTCGAGCGACTGGAACGACAGCTCGAGGCGAACACGCTCCACCTGAAACGGAGTGCGGACGAGCTCGCCGAAGTGACCCGTTTGTTGAACGAGGTGATGCAGGATGCGTGAGACACCCGGTGTCGTCATCAAGTCGAAGTTCAAGGTACCGGGCACGAAAAAAAAGTCGCGTCGTTACACGACGTACCTCGACTACATCAATCGTCCCGACGCAAAAGATAGCCGAGAACAGTTCGAGACGTACCACGATTACATGGAAGACGAGACGAAGTCGAGCGGCCTGTTCACGCGTGAGGACAATCGATTGAACGACGAGAAACGTCGCACCGTCCGCGACATTTTCAAGCACGCGCAAGCGAACGGGAGCATCCTCTGGCAGGACGTCATCTCGTTCGACAACGCCTGGCTACGCGAGACTGGCGTTCTCCACGACGACCTCATCGACGAGAAACGATTAATCCAGGCGACGCGGAACGCGGTCGAGGCAATGCTCCAAAAAGAAAAGATGGTCCACGCCTACTGGACCGGTGCCGTGCATTACAACACCGACAACATTCACGTACATGTCGCCATCGTCGAGACGAGCCATATACGCGAGCGCGGCAAACGCAAACCGAAATCAATCGAGCTGATGAAGTCGAAGGTCATCCATTCCCTCGCCGACCGGACGAAAGAACAGGAGAAACTGAACGCGTTCATAAGAGACGAACTGATCGCCCATAAACGGAACCGGAAGATCCAAACGCTCCCGAACCGTGTCCTGCATCCGGAGCTCGTCCGTCAGTTCAAGGACATCTATGAGCGGTTGCCGGAAGACAAACGTCAATGGCGCTACAACATGAACGGGATGCAACCGCTCCGTGAATCGCTCAATCGTCTGACCGACAGTTATATCGACATTCACTTCAAATCAGAGTTTCAAGCCTTCAACGCGCGACTCGAGCAGGAGGTAGCGTTCCATCGTCGCAGCTACGGCGACACGGAGAAAGCCGAGCATTACCGGACGACGAAACGACAGGACCTCTACACCCGGATGGGGAATGCCATCCTCTCAGAGATGCGCGACTTGTCAAAAGAACAGGTGATATTGGAGAAAAAAGGAGCCCCAAAACATCCGGTCCGACGCGCATTCAACCAACAAAAAATATTCAACGAATCACTCTACCGGATCGAGCGGCATATGAACGACGAGTTCGAACACTTGAAGAATCAACGTGCTTTCGAACAGTTGGAACGAGACATCGAATATGGAAAGTGAGGGAGGACGATGGAAGAGTTGAGACAGATCCGTCTTCGATTGAAGCCGGAGACGGTCGCGTATTTGGAAGAGTTCGCCGACGACAAACGCTTCGGCCACCTCGGTCAGGTCATCGACCATATCGCAGACGAGCATAGACAACTGGCCCACGAGAAGTGGGACATGCAGTTCCTCACCCGCTCGATCAGCACGCAGGTTACAAGTCATATCGAGGAGTTAATGAACAAGCAGGTGTCGACGGAACTCGAGCGGATCCGACTCGCCGCGAACCGTTCCGATCGCCACGGGCAGATCCTGACAGAGCTTCTGCAGGCGCTGATGCAGACCGAGGGCATCGAGGACATCATGACGACGGACCAGTTCAAACCGACGTTTCTCGAGACGGCGGAACGTACCGTCCAGGAACGCATCGAACACCAAAAACAGAAGAAGGACACATTAACTTTCGAGAGAGGATGAATCTTATGCGACCACTTGACCGTCCCTTCACGATGGGACAACTGTTGACGCTTCAATCGGATACCGTCACGGTCCTCATCTATGGAAAGCGATACGACATGCCGGTGTCCGTTTCCGAGCACCAACTTTTGACCGCCGTCGCGCAAGACGAGATCGTCTTGCTTCCCGTCAATTTCGAGCGGACACAGCTGTTACTCGACATACCGGAAACGTCGCCACAACTCGAGCGTGAACTGGACGAATTTGCGGATAGTGATGAATCTGACACCGACTTGTTGAAGGAAGGAGTCTGACACGATGGCCAACATCAAGACGAACGAAGAACGAAAGGCCGAGCTCGAGGCCTTGACCGAACAGATGGGAAAACAGATCGACAGCTACTTTGAGAGTCCGGAGAAAATCCGGGAGCATCTCCAGTTCCTCGGCAAGTTCCATCAATACTCGATGCGGAACGCGGTCTTAATCGAGTCACAGTTCCCTGGCGCGGTCGCGGTCGGTTCTTATCCGTTCTGGGAGAAGCAAGGCGCGCAGGTCCAAAAAGGTGAGCGTGGCATCAAAGTGTTCGTCCCGAACCCGGTGACGTACGCCCTGCATAAGGACGAATGGGTACCGCTCAGCAAGGCACCGAAGCCAGTCAAAGACGGTGTGAAACAAGGACGCATTCCGTCACGCAAGATGATGTACTTCAAGATTGGTCACGTGTTCGAGTACACGCAGACCGATGCGCGTGAAAAAGGAATCGAGGTCTCGGACATCTTCAAACGGTATCACCGGGACGGCGGGCTCGAGAACGAACAAGACATCCGTGACGCCTTGACGACGCTCGCGGATGCCCGGAATGTGACACTATTGGAGGAACCCCTCGACGAGATCGGGACGGCGAAGGGCTGTTACTATCCGGAACTACATGCGATCGCCTTGAACCCGCGGAACACATCGATCGAGGATATCAGCGTCCTGATCCACGAGCTCGCTCATGCAGAGCTACACAACCAGGAGCGGGATTTTGAACGCGATCAACCGCTCACGGCACCCGAGAAGGAGTTCCAGGCCGAGATGGTCGCCTATGTCGTCTCACATCAACTCGGATTCCCGACAGACGACTTTTCACTGTCTTACTTGGCCGGCTGGACGAAAGACAAGGAACTCCTCGACAAGGAACAATTGTTGCAGGAGGTCCATCAGACATCCGCCACTTTCCTCGACCATCTCGAGTCTCATCTCGAGATGGTGAATACTTTGGAGCAAGAAAAGGAACAGAGTCCACTCGAGTATATCAACCAGATGAATCACCGCATGGGGTGGAAAAATACTGATCTCAATCTCTATGAACAGATGCATGCCGTACAAAATGTGTTCCCCGAGGAAGTAGAGCCCTATCTGAACGCAAAAGCGGCCCTCGAGACGAACCTGAAGGTGGATCGCGTCGATGAGCCGCTCATGTATATTCATGGTAGGGGTCTCGGGTTTCAGCAGTTCGGCATCGCCAATAATCATGACTTCAGTGAAGATCAGCTTGTGGCTTATACAATCGCATTACCGAATCAACCATTGGTCAGTGGTCACTTCATCCCGGAAAGTGCCGTACATCCTTTACACCATCTTGAAAAAACCAATCGTTTGGAGAGACCGGTCCTGAAATCGCTTGAAAATCACTGGCATGACGTGTTGTTAGATGAAGAACAAAAGTCCCTTTCAAGAATTTCATTGTTTAACCTCGAAAGACTCTGGTGACATTCGTGGGTATGATGATTTAAAAATTCATACCCTTTTCAATTTCAGAGGCTGCCATTTTTACCTCATACATTTTGTGCAAGCATATGAGCAGCTGTTTCACGCATATCTTGTAGGTCAGATATCTCTGCGAATTCAGCTACAGTTATTGCGCTGGTTGTTAACAACTCAATTATATGCTCGTCCATTCTTGACCATGTTCTTCCGCCTGCATTGTCGTAAGCATCGAGTAACTTTGTCAAACCATCCTTACCAAACAGTAATAGATGTGATAGAAAATCCACAGATGTGTCCGCAATACTAATTTCTGTCCAATCTATCAAACCAGAGACCTCAAAATTCTTATTTATTAGTATGTGGCCAGGGTGTAAATCCCCGTGGCTTACACCTACATGCGATGGCCATAGCGAATCATTCGCCAACCATTCTTGCCAACGCTCCCATAGCTCTGAATTCACATGATACTTCTGTCTCACCTTCTCCATCCGTATCTTCATTGAACTGTTTAAATCTCTAGCATATAGAGTTTTGATACCGATTTCTTTGAAGTGTCGATGTGGTAATGTGTGTAGTTCTGCCAACACTTTACCTAATGACTGATAGTAAGATTGTGGTGTATTCTCTTTGTCAAAACTCCAGATGTAATCTTGTTGCTCTACATCAATTGTTGCAACCGGAACACCATCTAATTGCTTATACGCAATTAGTTCATCATCAAAAATTGACCAATTTGGAACTTGAAAACTCACATGTTCTTCCATAATTTCCAGTGCCCTCTTTTCTTTCAAGGCGCTCCTCATCGAATCTAATCTTCGAGGAATTCTTAGTATCCACTTGCTACCAAGCGTATCTTTTGCATAAGCAACCTGAAAATCAACACCCGATTCATTTACCACAATGCTATTCTCTAACACATCTAATCCTTTATTTTTTGCAAGCCGTTTAAATTCGTTCATGATTTGTTCCTCCAATTTTTATGTTGTGCGATAAGCAAGTGAAATGTATGCATTTTTAATACTTTTTCATTTCAATCTTTTCTAATTAGACTTAACTAAATGAAGTCATAAAAAAATCACAGACAAAATGGTGTCTGTGATCAAGAGTAAATGAGCTACAACCAAGAAGCGTCCATTATCAAAAATAAAAGGACACGACAAAAAGAGTTGTAAATCTGCTATGTTTGTAAGTGTGTGGTTTCTTCGTCAAAGATTGATAAAAATGTGCAGACTACTCCCATTTACTCTGTTTTATGAAAACAGAGCCTTTGAACATATTCAATTAGCCATTGTTCAAAGTGTGGTGGCGTAATCTCCCGGCGTGCATCATTCTTAACAATCCTCCTAGTGAATATTATGCTGTTGACTTTATATCAGTTTTTATTCAATGTCAATCGAGCTTTATATTTAGATAAAAATTATTTGCCGATTTGTCTTTATTAAAAAATACTGATTTGTAAGTTTTAAAAATACAATCATGAATAATTGATACTCGTTTTTAATCTTCCCAAAGCTCATCCATCAACTCATCGATATCACTCGATAATCGTTTGCGTTCCTTGGCGTCCACTTCAACTTTCCCATCTTCATAAAACCAAAGCACGTCACCAGGTTGAACCGTGTCTGGAAGTCGTGCCTTTGGAATGTCTTCCATCACTTCTCCGAATTCGACGACAGCCAGATCTCCTTCAAACCGGTCGATGATCCCTCTGCGTCGCTTCATTTTGATTTCTTCACGGCGTAACTCGAGCCGTTTCCTGTGATAATGATCGTGCCATTTTTGTCTGTACGAAGCGTGTTCGCTTTTTGGCGTTTTAAGTTCGTCACCACTTCGGACGTCGGGTGCCCGTAGTTGTTCTTCCCGACACTGATGACGGCATGCTTCGGTTTGACCGTATTCAGGAACGTGCTGCTCGTCGACGTCTTGGCACCGTGATGCCCCACCTTCAAGACATCTGCACGGAGCGTCTGCTTCTTGGCCATCATGTCCTTCTCAGAAACGTGTTCCGCGTCCCCTGTGAACAAGAACGTGTTCTTCTTGTACGTGACATGAAGGACTGCACTCCAGTTGTTCAAGTCACTGTTCGAGTAGGATTTGACCGGACCCACAAACTTCGCACTGACACCTTTGATCGGCAGTTTCACGCCAGCCTGTGCCGTTTTGATGGTCTTCCCTTCCCGTTTCACGGCTTGAAGGAAGTCTTTGTAGGCTTGGGTTGTGTGTTTCACTTTTGGTGCGTAGACGTTCTCGACACGGTAGGCATCTAAAATTTCGTCCAATCCACCGATATGATCCGCATCCGGATGCGTCGAGATCAATACTTCGATATCGTCGACTTTTTGTTTTTTGAGATAGGCGACGATGGCATCCCCTTTACCTTTGTTCCCACCGTCAATGATGACGTCCTCACCGCTTGGCATCTTGATGTAGATGGCGTCCCCTTGCCCGACATCGATGTAATGGACTTTGATGCTCGCAGCGGCTGATGCTTCCCCGTATGGCGACACCAATAGCGCTCCACTAAATAGAACGGCAATCCCAATCTTGATCAATTTATTCATCTTCTATCACTCCACTTTATAATTATTGTAAAATTATCCAACACACCTTTATTATAATCCGGTATTTGTTAAATAGCTTCTTATTCCTGTGGTTGACCGTATACATAAATAGGCAAGGTGTAATTGATAGGAGGAGTGAGAGAAATGGATTTACGAAAACCAATCGCAATAAACAAGACGAATAAACCGGTCCTGATTTTTAAAGACGGGGTAGAATTAAAGGAGTGTGTCTCCATTCAGGAAGCTACACACTATCTGAAGGGATACACGTTATGCACCGCAATGCCGTATCGTCACATTATGAATGGCATCATTCTTGATGAGACCTGGATCCATGAGGGAAGCAGCTATAGGTTCACCACTGATCCTGATGTGAAAAAGGCAAAGTTGGAAGAGATGAAGATCCGGAACAAAGTCCGTTTTTAAGGAAGGACAGAATATGAAATCGAACAGGTCTCATGTGCGGCACCTTACACACGCTGTACACGACTTCGTCACTGTTTATTACAACCCTACGAGGTACACTTGAACTAAAAAGGGGTTCTCCTTATGCGACTTCAAGAATGGATCCAGCAATATCACAGTACAGAGATACTACGCTTTGATCACCTTTGCGAGTACTTGGATGCGACACCGTTTGAAATCAAACACCACCTTGATGGAATCAGTACTGAGATAACCGGCGTACTGAAGTCAGAAGAGGGTGTTGGCGACGACGCGTTCATCACGAAGCTGGAACATCATTTGCTCGGTCGATTCAACAAACGAAGAAAAAAAGTAAAAGTCACAATTGAGGTCGAACTGCCATTACCGGAAGAAGCCTACAACTTTTGTCAGCGCGAACGATTTGGAATGATCGAACGCGTCACTCAACATATGGACGAACAAAACGTGAAGGATTGGCGCATCCTAAACATGCGGAGGATATAATTGAACATCGATCATATTGACTCATCTACATATATACATGCTATAAGGAGAACAAAATGAAATTTACCTACTTAGCCTTGCCTTTGGCCATCCTGCTGATGGCCGGTTGTACCAGTGAAAACACCCCTTCTACAAATGAGAAAGCAGAGGAGCCTGCTACTCAAACAGAAGAAGTCGTCGAGACGACCGAAACGAGCACAGACGACTCAAATACGGAGACGACTGCAGAAGAGCCTGCAACAGCCGAAGAAACGGTCACAAATTCGGATAACAATCAATTCTCCGGCTATAAACTGATCAATGTTGATGGTGGGGATTTGTCCGGGTACCGTGAGGCGAACGTCGTCGTCGATATCGGATATGGAGATCGCGAGTATTGGGCGTTCACGAACGAACATGGTCAATTGATTCGTGTCATCGCCGATCAGATCATCTTGCAGGATGATGATTCGGAGGATGTGACCTCGGATGGCCGTTACTATCATGACGAGGCGAAGGTCCCAGGCGTCGAACACAGTGATCTCGACGAGGGTCATGTCATCGCCGACTCGCTCGGGGGCGTCTCGAACGCCTACAACATCACACCACAGGATAGCACGCTCAACCGCTACGGGGACCAGGCTTATATGGAGGATGTGATCCGTAAGGCAGGTGGCGCGACCGACTTCGAGGCGATCATCACCTATCCGGATACGAAAACTCATATTCCGTCACACTACCAATACACCTATACGGTCAAAGGAAATGTCGTCACCGATTCCTTCGACAACGTGAACCCGGATGAAGTGAACGAAGCACTCGGCCTCACAGAAAGTGAACCGGAACCCGCAGCTACACCTGAGGCCACAGGCGATGTCTCGAGCGTAGATACGAATGGAAACGGTCAGGTGACGATCCAGGAAGCGAAAGACGCCGGTTTCACGATGCCGATCATGAGCGACCATTGGCTCTACCCCTATATGCGTGATAACGACAACGACGGAATGGTCGGGGAATGATTTCAACCAAAAATTAAAACAATGATGATTGTATAAAAAGACATTCTCTATTTTTAAGAGAATGTCTTTTTTTATGTTCATTTACGTTTTCGATTCACTTTATTAAGCCGAATTTTCTCAATCAACGCGTGGATGATCTGTTCCTCTCTTCCCACGAAATCTTTGTTGAAGGGAATCCGCTCTCCTTCGAACATGAAGTAATCGAGCAGGTACGGGACTCGAGGTGTCGCGTGACCCCACGTATGCTTCGAGCAACGTTCCCACACCTCGGCTTCGAACTCTTTTGAATAGCGCTTATGCTCGACGGCAGCCTTGACCTCTGATTTCTTCAGGACAAAATAGTCCTCGAAGACGAATTTGCCGAGCAGCTCGTACCACATCTCCTCGCGGGCTCGCTCTTTAATCGCTTCTACATCGACTTCCACGTGATACGGGGCCTCTTCTTCATTCTTGACGACATCTCGTGAATCTCCTGTCATCGACTCTGGATACAGCTCCCATCCTTCAGGCATCCGTTCTTTGATGAACTGTTCGAGCGCCTCCTCACTAATCCGATAGCCTTTTTTACGCGACTCGAGCGGTTCTGCCTGGATCACGCCTTTTCGTACCCAGTTGCGGACCGTCTCCTTGTGGGTCGTGAGCTTGTTCTTTGATAAGATTTCAAATGCTTCGTCAATCGTATACATAATAGAACTCCCTTTAACACAATGATGGTTTTATTAAATAATACCATAAACATTGTATTAAAGTAATCCGTTACGTTAATCCACTTCAAATTAATCAGAAATCGGTGAATGACTTCCAAACAAAAACACCATTCAGCCGAATGGTGTACATCGCGTGGCGTTAGACGCGCCCACGCTTTTGCTTTTGACGTTGCCCTTACGCTCCGTGCCTCCCGTCAGAAAGGGCCAGGAACATAGAGATGCGGCGGTGAGCCAGCAGCTCTTGTTATCGGGCCGTCAGGGAGGCAGCGGTGCGATGAGCGACTTCGCCCTAAGGCGTTAGACGCTCACGCA
>NZ_JACSLQ010000009.1:0-53583 GCF_018618205.1 Exiguobacterium sp. s157 | reverse complement strand
CCGCCAGCGTTCGTCCTGAGCCAGGATCAAACTCTCCAAAGAATTTGATATAGCTCTTTAAAAATGACGAAGCTTGCGCTTCATTCAAACATTGTAAAACTTTTTTTGCCTCATCGTTCAGTTTTCAAAGACCAAATGTTGTCGTGTTAGCGACTTTTTAATAATAGCGATTTGACCTTTTAAAGTCAACCGTTTTTTATTATTTTTTTAATTCGCATTCTGTTGTCCGTGTGTGAACAGCAGCGACGTTTATTAATATATCAGCGCCCCCTATTTTCGTCAACTGTTTTTCTAAAAAAACTTTATTTTTTGTTTTACGCTCTGTAACTGAACGAAAGAACGTTTCAAACAAACAAGCCCAGACGAATGTCTGAGCTTGTACTAGTACGCTGTCACGATGATTTTGATGACACACGTTTCTTCGTTTTGGCCTTTCCCGCTGTCGACGGTTTGACGCTCTCTTCCTGAGCAGGTGCTTGGAAGCGATGCAGCATCAAGACTTGATACGCATTGGCAAACACGAGCGTCGCTAACGCCGGCCACAAGATGGCGATTTCATCCGTCGCCTGTAGGGCTGGAATCCATTCGATCAACGTGATGACGATCATCAAGAAGAGCGTCGGGATGAACGCACTCGCGTTCGTCTGCTTCGCCTTACTCGTCGCGATAATCCATGATACCATCACCAACACGACCATTTCACCGATATAGCGCCACATATGATCGTTGCCGAACGCGAGCATGCGAAGATATACCGCATCAAATAACGCAAAGGCGATCAATAGCACTTGCACGCGATTCCATAACCTTGGTCCTCGGAACAAGTCCAACCCAACCCGGTGGACAATCAAATAAGCAAAGAATCCCATCATGCTAATTCCCGTCCACGTGCTCGAGTAGCTAAGCGCCGTGACGATCGCTTCCCAAGATTGACTCACTAAATAACCTGGATTGGCCAGTAAGTTCATCACAAACCCAAACAACGTCCCGAAGACGAGCGTCGTCCAAAACAACCTTAAAAATCCTTGTACCTTCATTTGTGAACCATTACCCTTCTATCTGTTGAATGACCGCTTGTGCCAATCCATCGTATGTTTTCTCAAACGGATGCCCGTCCCGATAAACCGATGGGGCAAAGTCTTCTTCGTTTTCGTACGGCTGACCGAGCGGAATTTGAGCGAGCAACTTGCTCTTCAATGCCTCGGACAACTTTTCGCCTCCCCCGTAACCGAAGACATACTCTTTCTCTCCAGTCACTTTGCTTTCGAAGTACGCCATGTTCTCGATGATGCCGAGTACTTTGTGGTTCGTCTTAATCGCCATCGCCCCAGCCCGTGCAGCGACGAACGCAGCCGTCGCATGCGGTGTCGTGACAATCAACTCTTGGCATGCCGGGAGCATCGAATGAATATCGAGCGCGACATCACCCGTTCCTGGGGGTAAATCGAGGAGCAAGTAATCTAGGTCGCCCCATTCGACGTCGTTAAAGAAATTATTGAGCATCTTCCCGAGCATCGGTCCACGCCAGATGACCGGCGCGTTATCTTCGACAAAGAAGCCCATTGAAATGACTTTCACACCGAACCGCTCGACCGGGATGATTTTTTCTCCACGTACGACTGGTCGTTCTTCGATTCCGAGCATATCCGGCACACTAAAGCCATAAATGTCGGCATCAATCAATCCGACTTTTTTTCCGGCCCGCGCGAGCGCGACGGCTAAGTTGACGGAGACCGTCGATTTCCCGACGCCGCCTTTCCCTGATGCGATTGCGATGAACGTCGTGCCGGCGTTCTCACGAAGAATTGCCGGCTTTGTCGCTTCTTTCAAGCTCTCGTCATTGAGCGCCTCGAAGCGGAGGCCGACCGTTTTGAAACCTTTTCCTTTGAGCAACGTGACAATCTCTTGTTGAAGTTGGAGCTGTTCCCCGCTCCCGGTTTGACCGAGCGCGACTTTAACACTGACATAATCTTCTTTAATGCGAATATCCTTCACGCCAGCTGTATCTCCAAGCGTACGGTTGATTGTTGGATCGATCAACCCCGCCAATTCTTCACGAACTTGTTCTACTGTAAGCATGTGGTTTCCCCCTAATTTCTGTCTCGCTAACAGTATATCAAAAAAAGCGTTTTCTTGAGGGAACGGAATGCAACAATTTCATGAGCAACAAAAAAACTCTCCGCCCCAATGGACAGAGAGTTTGAACCAAATTGTTCGAAGATTAACGCTTCGAGAATTGTGGTGCGCGACGTGCAGCTTTAAGACCGTATTTTTTACGTTCTTTCATGCGAGCGTCACGAGTCAAGAAGCCTTTTTCTTTGAGGCTTGGACGGAATTCTGGGTCCGCTTGAAGAAGCGCACGTGATACGCCGTGGCGAATCGCTCCAGCTTGTCCTGTGAATCCACCACCGTTAACGTTAACGATTACATCGTATTTACCTTCTGTTTCAGTCAATACGAGTGGTGATTTTGCCATCATGATCAAAGTCTCATGACCGAAGTATTCTGAAATATCACGGCCATTTACAACAACTTTGCCGTCACCTGCAACGAGGTGAACGCGAGCCACCGAGTGTTTGCGGCGGCCTGTTCCGTAGTAACGTACATCTGCCATCGTTTAGTTCCTCCCTGTGTCCCGATTAACCGCGAAGTTCGTAAACTTCTGGTTTTTGTGCTGCGTGGTTGTGCTCAGCTCCAGCGTAAACGTGGAGTTTGTTGAATGATTGACGTCCAAGTGATCCTTTTGGAAGCATCCCTTTGATTGCGAGTTCAAGCATACGCTCTGGACGTTTTGCGAGAAGCTCTTTTGCAGTTTGTGATTTCAAACCGCCTGGATGACCTGAATGACGGTAGTAAATCTTGTCGTTCAATTTGTTACCAGTCAAGTGGATTTTCTCAGCGTTGATGATGATGACGTGGTCTCCGCAATCAACGTGTGGTGTGAAAGTCGGCTTGTGCTTACCGCGAAGAAGTGATGCTACTTCACTAGTCAAACGACCAAGTGTTTTGCCTTCTGCGTCGATAAGGAGCCATTTGCGTTCTACTTCAGATGCTTTTGCCATGAATGTCGTGCGCATGTGGAATACCTCCTAAAATGTCTGTTTACTTAATTTTTTTAGTGCTTGTTTGATGCTTTATCATAATCCTAGTTTACGGGGCTAAGATTGTGGTTCATCTCTCAATGTGAAAATGAAATGCCAATGAATATAATACGATTTTATAGGGGGAATGTCAATCTACTTTTTCATAATTCACATTCCACAAATATAGACCGTGCGGTGGGGCTGTAATCCCAGCGCTACGCCGGTCTTTAGAAGCGAGCATTCGACTCACATCTGCCGGTTCATATTTCCCTCGCCCGACCTCAAGCAACGTACCAACCATAATCCGAACTTGGTTATAGAGAAAGCCCGAGCCGACGAATCGGAAGTACATCTCATCGCCTGCTTCAACGAGCTCCGCTTCATAAATTGTTCTGACGCGGTCCTCCACTTCCGCCTTCGTCACCGAGAAGGACGTGAAGTCGTGGGTCCCGACTAATAGACGAAGCGCCTGGCGCATCCGCTCATGATCGAGCGTATACGTGACCGTCACGGCATGGTGGCGTCGGAACGGATCGGCGTCGCCTCGGAAGAAATAGCGATACTCTTTCCGTTTCGCCCCGTACCGTGCGTGAAACGAAGCATCGACTTCTTCAGCCGCTTGGACGAGGATATCATCCGGTAACATCGCATTCAACGCTTTGACGAACCGGTCGACCGGCATCGAGAGGTGCGTATCAAAGTGCAAGACTTGCCCTCTCGCGTGGACCCGAGCATCCGTACGGCCCGAGGCCACGACTTTCACGGCTCGGCTATGCATCCGCGCCAAGACGGCCTCCACTTCGGCTTGAATCGTGTTTCCGTTCGGTTGTACCTGATAGCCTGCATAGTGCGTCCCGTCATACGCTACCGTCAGTTTGATTCGTTTCATCCAATCCCTCGCAATCCGATTAGAATGAGTGTCACGATGACAAAGATGAGGAGTAACGCCGTATCACGACGATGCCACGTCATCTCACGCAACCGCGTCCGCCCTTCACCCCCACGGTACCCTCGAGCTTCCATCGCCGTAGCGAGGTCCTCAGCACGTTTAAACGCAGATACGAATAAAGGGATCATGAGCGGGACGACCGCCTTGAGGCGATCCATGATTGGACCGCTCTTCAAATCGACCCCTCTTGCCTGTTGGGCCTTCATGATCCGATCCGTCTCGTCGGCCAACGTCGGCAAGAACCGGAGCGAGATGGACAACATGAGGGCGATCTCATGGGCTGGTACCCGGAACCGCTCTAACGGACGGAGCCCGGCCTCAATCGAGTCGGTCAGTTCCATCGGCGTCGTCGTCAGCGTCACGAGCGTCGTCAACATGACGAGATAGAAGAAACGGAGCGAGACGATTAAGCCCATGCGGACACCTTCCGAATAAATGGCGAACGGTCCGAATGAAATCAACTCGGTTCCCTCGCGATTAAAGAACAACTGCAACAACAGCGTAAATAGGATCAGGAATAGAATCATCTTCAGTCCGTTCCATAAATACCGCCACGACAGTTGAGACAATCGCACGGCGAACAACGTGAAGGCCAGCAAGAATACGTTCGTCCACAAGTTATCCGCCAAAAAGACGATGGGAATGAAGGCGAGGATAAACAACGTCTTGGCTCGCGCGTCGAGTGTGTGGAGCCACGAGTGTCCGGGAATGTACTGTCCGATAATCAAGTCGCTCCCCCCCTTCCTAGCTCGAGCGCAATCCAGTCCGCCAATTCAGTCTCTGTTCGGAGAGACGGTGTGGCGACCCCAAACACAGGGGCGAGTTCATTAGCGAAACGGAGCACGTGTGGAATCTCGAGCTGGAGCGCCTCGACGAGCGCCTCGTCTTTGAATAAATTGAATGGATCTCCGTCAAAGGCGACCTGTCCGCGTTCCATGACGACGACACGTTCCGCATAAGCCAACACATCATCCATATCGTGCGAGACGAGGATGAGTGTCAAATCGAGTTCTTGTTTTAATCGTTTGAATAACGCCAGCATCTCGCGACGGCCGAGCGGGTCGAGCCCTGCCGTCGGTTCATCCACAACGAGAACGTCCGGACGGCTCGCGAGTACTCCGGCGATGGCGACACGGCGCATCTGTCCGCCGGAGAGATCGAACGGCGAACGGCTCCAAAGCGCTTCATCGAGCCCGACAAGGCGTAAGGCGACATGAGCCCGTTCTTTCGCTTCGTCTTCAGACGCCCCGAAGTTACGTGGACCGAACATGACGTCGCGTTCGACCGTCTCTTCAAATAATTGATGTTCCGGATATTGAAAGACGAGCCCAACGCGGCGCCGAAGCGGGAGTAAGCTTTGCTTTTTATCGCGACGCTTCGTGATTGCACGGACTTCGATGTCATCGACGACGACACGACCTTTTGTCGGCCGCAACAGGCCGTTCATATGTTGAACGAGCGTTGATTTTCCAGAGCCGGTATGGCCAAGAAACGCAACAAGCGCCCCCGACGGAATCATCACATTCACATCGCGCAGCGCGGTTCGTTCAAACGGAGTATTCAATTGATATTGGTAAGTCACTTCTTCAATGCTAATCGGCATAGATGGTTCACCAACTCCGAATGTTGTAGCATCAGACGATCGAGTGGTATGCCCCGTTCCTTCAGTTCGAGTTGCATCCGGACAATAAACGGTACGTCGAGCTGAATGGCTCGTAACGCCTCCGGATTTTGAAACACGTCTTCGGGTGTGCCGGTCATCGCAATCTTGCCTTTCGACAACGCAATGATACGGTCGGCAAACAACACTTCGTCGAGCTCGTGGGTAATGGCGACAACGGTCATCCCTTCTGAGACGAGCTGTTGCACCGTTTCAATCACCTCTTTGCGCCCAATCGGGTCGAGCATCGAGGTAGCTTCATCGAGCACGAGGACATGCGGGCGCATTGCGAGAGCCGAAGCAATCGCAACACGCTGCTTTTGTCCACCGGATAACTGATGCGGTTCACGGTCCGCTAGTTCCGATAATCCAACGCGCGCTAGACTGTCATCAATTCGACGAACCATTTCTTGACGTGGAAGTCCCATGTTTTCGAGAGAGAATGCCACATCATCGCGCACGGTCGCCCCGACAAACTGGTTGTCAGGATTTTGGAAGACGACACCAATCCGTTTCCGAACGTCCCACACGTCTGTGGCGTCCGTTGGATCGAGTGTCTCAACCCGGACTTCTCCTTCTTGAGGAAGCAAAAGCCCATTCCACAACTTCGTCAAAGTCGACTTGCCAGAACCGTTATGGCCAACGATTGCGAGCCATTCCCCTTTGTATACGTCGAGTGACAACCCATTGAGGGCTGGCTCGGTCTGTCCCGGGTAACGAAACACGATATCGCGTACCATAATTTGAGATTCCATCTGCCGACTCCTTTCCGATGTGGAAACAGGGCAATACGTCACCGCATGCCCTGTTGACTGCCTAATGAATTAGACGAGTTCGATGATTACGACTTCCGCACCGTCACCGCGGCGTGGGCCGACTTTCATGATGCGTGTGTATCCACCTTGACGTTCAGCGTAGCGTGGTGCCACGTCTTCGAACAATTTTTGGATTGCGTCTTTTTCTCCAGCGTTCTCTTTGCGAACGAATGAAGCTACTTGACGACGGGCATGAAGATCGCCACGTTTCCCAAGAGTGATCAATTTTTCAACGACTGGGCGAAGTTCTTTCGCTTTTTGTTCAGTTGTTTGAATGCGCTCGTTGATAATAAGGTCAGTTGCAAGATCACGTAAAAGTGCCTTACGTTGCGAGCTTGTACGGCCGAGTTTCGAATAAGCCATTACATTTCCCTCCTTCTTTTGAACTTAGTCTTCTTTACGCAAGCCCAAACCGAGTTCGTCCAACTTGAGTTGAACTTCTTCGAGTGATTTACGTCCGAGGTTACGAACTTTCATCATCTCTTCCTCTGATTTGTTTGCGAGTTCTTGAACCGTGTTGATGCCAGCGCGCTTCAAGCAGTTGTACGAACGAACTGAGAGATCGAGTTCTTCAATCGTCATTTCGAGTACTTTTTCTTTTTGGTCTTCTTCTTTCTCGACCATAATTTCTGCATTGAGAGCTTCGTCAGTCAAGCCAACAAAGATGTTCAAGTGTTCTGTCAAAATTTTCGCCCCGAGCGATACCGCTTCTTCCGGACGGATTGAACCATCTGTCCACACGTCTAATAGAAGCTTATCGAAGCTAGCATCTTGACCGACACGTGTTTTATCTACTTCGTAGTTCACGCGTTGAATCGGTGTGTAGATCGAATCGATTGGAATTACGCCAATCGGCATATCATCACGTTTGTTATCTTCTGCCTGGACGTAACCACGACCACGGCGAGCAGTCAAACGCATGCGAAGCGTCGCGTTGTCAGCGAGAGTCGCGATGTGGAGCTCAGGATTCAAGATTTCAACGTCGCTATCATGGGTAATGTCTGCCGCAGTGACAGCACCGGCACTTGAAACGTTAATCTCAAGCGTTTTCTCTTCGTCCGAGTACACTTTGAGTGCTAACTTCTTGAGGTTAAGTACGATTTGCGTGACGTCTTCGACGACTCCGTCAATCGTAGAGAACTCATGAAGTACGCCATCGATTTGAACCGCTGTTACCGCTGCACCAGGGAGCGATGACAAAAGAATTCGACGTAGTGAGTTGCCGAGAGTAGTGCCATATCCACGTTCAAGCGGTTCCACCACGAATTTACCAAACGTAGCATCCTCGCTGATTTCGACCGTTTCGATCTTTGGTTTTTCAATCTCGATCATCTGAACCCCTCCTTGAGTGTATCCTGCCATGCAGCGCGAGCTGCATTGTATATGCTGTTTGTGCTAGGTAAGCCCTTCACACGCACAAGCGATTATACGCGGCGACGTTTTGGAGGGCGGCAACCGTTGTGCGGAACTGGTGTTACGTCACGGATTGCAGTTACTTCAAGACCAGTAGCTTGGAGGGCACGGATAGCCGCTTCACGTCCAGCACCAGGACCTTTAACGTTAACTTCTACTGTACGCATACCGTTGTCCATTGCAACTTTCGCTGCAGTTTCAGCAGCCAATTGTGCTGCGAACGGAGTCGATTTACGTGATCCTTTAAATCCAAGGTTACCAGAAGTAGCCCATGAGATCGCGTTACCTTGCGTGTCAGTGATTGTAATGATTGTGTTGTTGAAAGTAGAACGGATGTGTACCACACCGACTTCAACATGTTTTTTGACTTTACGTTTTGAACGTACATTTTGCTTACGTTTCGCCATTGTTCAATTCCCTCCTTTACTTCTTCTTGTTCGCTACTGTACGGCGTGGGCCTTTACGAGTACGCGAGTTGTTCTTCGTGTTTTGTCCGCGAACAGGGAGACTACGACGGTGACGAACACCGCGATAAGCGCCGATCTCGATCAAACGTTTAATGTTGAGTGAAACTTCACGACGAAGGTCACCTTCAACTTTGATTCCGTCAATTGCTTCACGGATACGGTTGATTTCGTCTTCTGTCAAATCACGTGTGCGTGAATCTTCAGATACGTTTGCAGTCTTCAAAATTTCTTGTGCTCTTGTTTTACCAATACCAAAGATGTATGTGAGCGAAATAACGATACGTTTTTCGCGTGGAATATCTACACCAGCAATACGTGCCATGTGTGCACCTCCTCTTAGATTAACCTTGTTTTTGTTTGTGTTTCGGGTTTTCGCAAATTACCATTACTTTACCCTTACGACGAATAACTTTACATTTTTCGCAGATCGGTTTTACCGACGGTCTTACTTTCATGATTATACCCTCCTCCTGGAAAAATCGGAGTTACTTGTAACGGTACGTAATCCGCCCGCGAGTCAAGTCGTACGGAGACAACTCGACAGTTACGCGGTCACCTGGAAGGATTCGAATATAGTGCATCCGAATTTTCCCTGAGACGTGCGCGAGCACCGTGTGGCCGTTTTCTAACTCCACTTTAAACATTGCGTTTGGAAGTGGTTCGACAACAGTGCCTTCCACTTCAATGACATCTTGTTTCGCCATCATTTATTCCCCTTTCTATATGAAGATATTTAGGAGCACAGACGATCTATCGCATTGTACTGTGAGAGAAGGATCCGTTACGGATCAGCACGAAGCAATAGAGCCTCATTCACCGGAATCGAGTTTCGTTAAAATCTCGTATCCATCGTCTGTGATGGCGATGGTGTGCTCAAAGTGGGCGCACATGCTACCGTCCACTGTCACAACTGTCCAGTTGTCAGCCAGTGTTCGAACATAGCGTTGACCAGCATTGACCATTGGTTCAATGGCTAACGTCATTCCAGTCTTCAGGCGCGGCCCTTTCCCCGGTGGACCATAGTGCGGAATTTGCGGTTCTTCATGCAAATTTTGTCCGACACCATGACCGACGTATTCGCGGACGACAGAGAAATCATGAGATTCCACATACGCTTGAATCGCATGCGAAATGTCTGTCAGACGCTGCCCAGCCTTAGCGTGCTCCAATCCTTTATACAGACTTTCTTCAGTTACGTCAAGTAACTGCTGCGTCTCTGCTGAGATTGTTCCCACTGGATACGTCCAAGCGGAATCTCCATGGTATCCGTTATAGTAGGCACCGATGTCGATTGAGATGATATCTCCATCGTTCAATACCCGCTTTCCGGGAATCCCATGAACAAGCTCTTCGTTCACTGAAGCACAAACGCTACCGGTAAACCCGTTGTAGCCTTTGAACGACGGTGTCGCACCTTGGCTGCGAATGTATTCTTCCGCGATCCGGTCGAGCTCAAGCGTCGTAATACCTGGTTTGATGTGCTCTTTGAGCACCTGGTGTGTTCGAGCAACAATTTGCCCAGCCTCACGCATAATCGCTATTTCACGAGGCGTCTTCGTGATGATCATTCAGTACCACCGAGTAACGCTTTGACATCGGCGTATACGACATCGATTGGACGATCTCCATCCAATGTACGAAGATACCCTTTTTCAGCGTAAAAGTCAATGAGTGGTTTCGATTGCTCGATGTTGACGTCAAGGCGACGGCGGACCGTTTCCTCTTTATCGTCTTCACGTTGCATGAGAGCCGACCCATCCACATCACAGATGCCTTCCACTTTAGGTGGGTTGAAGATCACATGATATGTCGCACCGCACGTTGGGCAGATCCAACGACCTGTCAAACGCGGGACGAGAATTTCCGCATCCACATCGATATTCACGACATGGTCAATCTGTTTTCCCAAATCTTTAAGCAAACTTTCGAGTGCCTCTGCTTGAGCAACAGTACGCGGGAATCCATCGAGTAGGAAGCCGTTTTTCGTATCATCTTGACTCAAACGCTCACGTACGATTCCGATTGTTACCTCATCCGGTACGAGTTCGCCTTTATCCATGAACGATTTTGCTTCTTTGCCGAGTGGCGTTCCGCCTTTGATTGCCGCACGAAACATGTCGCCTGTCGAAATGTGTGGGATTTGGTACTCTTCGACGATTTTAGCCGCTTGAGTCCCTTTCCCTGCACCCGGTAAGCCCATGAGTACTAGATTCATCTCAGTTAGCCTCCAGTTTTGATTTTCACAACACGTCGTAAACACGACAGGAAGGAAGGGTGTACCCTTCCTTCCGCTTTAACGGATAAAGCCTTTGTAGTGTCGTTTTACAAGTTGACTTTCGATTTGTTTCATCGTTTCGAGGGCTACCCCGATCACGATCAACAAGCTCGTTCCTCCGATTTGCACCGAAGTTGGGAGACCGGCAAGCTTAATGAAGATTGTCGGCATGATCGCAACGAGCGATAGGAAAATCGCTCCGAAGAATGTCAAACGATAGAGCAACTTCGTGATGTACTGTTCTGTTTGCGCCCCAGGACGAATCCCAGGAATATAGCCACCTTGCTTCTGCAGGTTTTCTGCCATCTGTTCAGGATTGACCTGAATGAATGTATAGAAGTAAGCGAATGCGATGATGAGCGCTACGTAGATTGACATTCCGATTGGAGCTGTCGTATCGAAGTAGGTCTGCAACTTCTGCGTCGTTTCCGGAGAAGCAATGAAGCTTGCAACAGTTGGTGGTGTCACCATGAAGGAAATCGCGAAGATAACCGGGATGACACCGGCAGCGTTTAGTTTGATTGGCAAGTGCGTCGACTGTCCGCCCACAGGGGTACGGTTCGCCGTGCGTTTTGCGTATTGAATCGGAATTTTGCGAGCGGCCTGTTGAACATAAATGATCCCCATGGTCACCGCAAGGATAACGAGCAATAGTACAACCAAGTAAACGATGTTAATGAATAACGCATCTCCAGCATTTTGGAGCTTCGTCTCATAAATCTGCGTGAAGATTCTTGGGAACCCAGCGACGATACCGGCGAAGATAATGATGGAAATACCATTCCCAACACCTTTCTCCGTCGTCATCTCACCAAGGAACATCAAGAACGCCGTACCGGCAGTCAGTACGATCGCGATCACGAAATAGGTTGCCGTGCCCCACGTCTCATTGACGAGACCTGGATAGAGGCGGTTAAATCCAAACGACAATGAAGTCGCTTGAATAAACCCTAAGATGATCGTCCCATAGCGCGTGACCGTCGCTAGCTTTTTACGTCCAGACTCGCCTTGTTTTGCCCATTCGGCAAACTTCGGAACGACGTCCATTTGTAAGAGCTGCACAACGATCGATGCCGTAATATACGGCATGATCCCCATTGCGAACAGGGAGAAGTTCTGTAAAGCATTTCCTCCAAACAAGTTCAAGAAGTCGAGTAGACCTCCTGAGTCAAAACGCAACACATCCGTATTCACCATCGGCACCGGGATATGGGCCCCGATGCGGAAAATGATGATGATTGCGAGTGTGAAGAGAATACGCTGTCGAATATCTTTCACGCGCCACATATTGGAGATCGTCTGAAACATCAGATCACCTCAACTGAACCGCCAGCTGCTTCGATCGCTTCTTTCGCTGCACCCGAGAATTTGTTGGCTTTTACAGTCAATTTTGTTTCAAGCTTGCCGTTAGCAAGTACTTTGATTCCGTCTTTAGCAGAGCTGACAACACCAGTCTCGATTAAGAGTTCTGGAGTAACTTCAGTACCTGCTTCGAAACGGTTAAGCGTGTCTAGGGAAACAACTGCATACTCTTTACGAGTAGGGTTGTTGAAACCGCGTTTTGGAAGACGACGGTAAAGTGGGTTTTGCCCACCTTCAAATCCTGGACGAACGCCACCGCCCGAACGAGCTTTTTGACCTTTATGTCCACGGCCAGAAGTTTTACCGTTACCAGTCGCCATACCGCGACCGACACGGTTGCGTTCGTGACGCGAACCTGGAGTTGGCTTCAATTCATGGAGTTTCATAGTGGCACCTCCTTATTTAGTAAGATCTTTATTATTCGTTGATTTCGTTTACAGTCACAAGGTGCGACACCTTTTTGATCATACCACGCATCGCTACGTTGTCAGGGACAACGACAGTCTGATGCATTTTACGAAGACCGAGTGTACGTACTGTTACACGCTGATCCTCAGGACGACCAATAGTGCTGCGTGTGAGGGTGATTGCGAGTTTCGCCATGTCTAATTCCCTCCCTTATTTAAGAAGTTCTTCTACGCTTTTACCGCGTAGTTTAGCAACTTCCTCTGCTTTTTTAAGCTCTGTCAAGCCTTTAACCGTCGCACGGACGATGTTGATTGGTGTGTTAGATCCAAGCGATTTCGAAAGGATGTCACCTACACCTGCAAGTTCGAGCACTGCACGAACCGGTCCACCTGCGATAACCCCAGTACCTTCAGAAGCTGGTTTCATGAATACACGACCTGCTCCGAATACTCCTGTGATTTCGTGTGGAATTGTTGTACCAACCATCGGTACTTGAACCATGTTTTTCTTAGCGGCTTCAATAGCCTTGCGGATCGCTTCTGGCACCTCTTGTGCCTTACCTGTACCGAAACCGACGTGACCATTCTTGTCACCTACGACGACGAGAGCGGCGAAACGGAAGCGACGGCCACCTTTCACGACTTTCGCGACGCGGTTTACGGTAACAACGCGTTCTTCAAGTTGTTCCATGTTAACGTCTAACTGGCGCATCGAGTGTCCCCTCCTTTTTGTTAGAATTTAAGACCTGCTTCACGAGCTGCTTCAGCAACAGCTTTGACGCGGCCATGATAGAGGTATCCACCACGGTCGAACACAACAGTGTCGATACCTTTCTCGAGTGCACGTTCAGCTGCAAGTTTACCAACAGCTTTCGCTGCTTCAACGTTGCCGCCGTTTGTAAGATCGAGAGCTTTATCTTTCGAAGATGCTGACACAAGCGTTGTTTGTGCTGCATCATCGATGAGTTGAACGTAGATGTGCTTGCTCGAGCGGAATACGTTCAAACGTGGACGAGCTGCTGTCCCCGTAATCGTACGACGTACACGAGCATGACGTTTCTTACGAACTGCATTTTTGTCTGCTTTTGTGATCATTTATGCCACTCCTTTCCGTTCATTTCGTGACGAATTACTTACCAGTCTTACCTTCTTTACGGCGAATACGTTCATCAGAGTAACGAACACCTTTACCTTTGTAAGGTTCTGGAGCACGGTACGAGCGGATTTGAGCTGCAACGTGACCGACGCGCTCTTTGTTAATCCCTTTAACGATGATTTGCGTGTTTGAAGGAACTTCAATCTCGATACCTTCTTCAGCAACGTACTCGATTGGGTGCGAGTAACCGAGGCTGAGGACGAGTTTGTTACCTTGCTTAGCTGCACGGTAACCAACCCCTGAGATCTCAAGTGTTTTCTGGAATCCGTTAGACACACCTTCCACCATGTTGGCGATAAGGGCACGTGTCGTACCGTGGATCGTACGGTTCTCTTTCGAGTCATCCGGACGAACAACAGTCAATTCGTTTTCTTCAACTTTGATTTCCAAGGCTGGGTTAGCTGAAAGCGAAAGTTCACCTTTAGCACCTTTTACTGTGACCGTGTTGTCTTCTGCAACCGATACAGTAACGCCAGCTGGAATCGTAACTGGTTTTTTACCAATACGTGACATTGATTACACCTCCGTTCTTGTTAGAAAAGTGACTTACCAGATGTAGGCGAGCACTTCGCCGCCGACTTGTTGTTGGCGAGCTTCTTTATCAGTCATAAGACCTTTTGATGTCGAAAGAACTGCGATACCGAGTCCTCCGAGTACTTTTGGTACTTCATCTGCTTTTGCGTATACACGAAGACCTGGTTTCGAAATGCGTTTGAGACCAGTGATAACACGTTCGTTGCTTGCTCCGTACTTAAGGAACAAACGAAGTGTACCTTGCTTAGCGTCCTCGATATATTCAACATCGCGAATGAAACCTTCACGCTTGAGGATCTCTGCAACCTCACGTTTGATATTAGAAGCTGGAAGCTCTAATTTTTCATGGCGAACCATGTTAGCGTTACGGATACGTGTAAGCATATCTGCAATTGGGTCTGTCATTACCATGCGATGTACCTCCTTTCACACTGTTAGTGGATTACCAACTTGCTTTTTTAACACCAGGGATTTGACCTTTGTATGCAAGATCACGGAACTTGATACGGCTGATCCCGAATTTACCCATGTAACCATGTGGACGACCTGTGATGCGGCAACGGTTATGAAGACGCACAGGTGAAGAGTTACGTGGCAATTTGCTGAGTCCGATGTAGTCGCCTTCAGCTTTCAATTGTGCACGTTTCTCAGCGTACTGGGCAACGAGTTTCTCGCGTTTTTGTTCGCGATTCACCATTGACTTTTTAGCCATGTTGTCGACCTCCCTTTAGATTATTTTTGGAATGGCATTCCGAGAAGTGTGAGCAATTCACGAGCTTCTTCGTCTGTGTTCGCTGTTGTAACAACAACGATATCCATACCGCGTACTTTTGTTACTTTATCGTAATCGATCTCAGGGAAAATAAGTTGCTCTTTCACACCAAGCGTGTAGTTACCGCGTCCGTCGAATGCTTTCTTCGATACACCGCGGAAGTCGCGTACACGTGGAAGTGAAACAGTTACCAATTTGTCGAGGAAATCGTACATACGCTCGCCACGAAGAGTAACCTTCGCACCGATTGGCATGCCTTCACGAAGTTTGAAACCAGCGATTGATTTCTTAGCCTTCGTTACGAGTGGTTTTTGACCAGAAAGAATTGATAATTCTTCCACTGCCATGTCAAGAGCCTTCGAGTTCGAAACAGCGTCACCTACACCCATGTTGATGACGATCTTGTCGACCTGTGGGACTTGCATAACTGAGTCATAGTTGAATTTATCCATCATCGCTTTCACGATGTCGCTTTTATACTTCTCTTGCAAACGGTTCATAGTCGAATGGACCTCCTTTCGTCACGTTCTTCTTATTTATCGAGTACTTCGCCCGATTTCGCGACACGAACTTTTTTACCATCGACTACTTTGAAACCAACGCGAGTTGGTTTGCCCGTTTTAGGGTCGAGTGGCATGACGTTCGAGACGTGAATTGGTGCTTCGATTTCAAGGATACCGCCTTGTGGATTCGCTTGTGATGGTTTCGAGTGTTTTTTAATCACGTTGATACCTTCTACGACTACGCGGTTCTTGCTTGGCATAGCTTTGAGGATAACCCCTTGCTTGCCTTTATCTTTACCAGACATTACCTGGACTGTATCGCCTTTTTTAACATGCATCGTTTTGCGCACCTCCTTATAGGATTGAAATTGGAAATTAAAGTACTTCCGGTGCCAACGAAACGATCTTCATGAATTCTTTTTCACGAAGTTCACGTGCAACTGGCCCGAAGATCCGAGTGCCGCGTGGGCTCTTGTCATCTTTGATGATGACTGCTGCGTTCTCATCGAAACGGATGTACGAACCATCTTTACGACGAGCGCCGCGTTTTGTACGAACGACAACTGCTCTGACAACGTCACCTTTTTTAACAACGCCACCTGGTGTTGCTTGTTTTACCGTTGCGACGATAATGTCACCGATGTTGGCAGTCTTACGACCTGAACCACCGAGGACTTTAATTGTCAACAGTTCACGCGCGCCAGAGTTGTCTGCTACTTTCAAGCGAGATTCTTGTTGAATCATGCGAGTGTACCTCCCTCCGGATGTTTATAGATCCGAACTGTTATTAGATGATTACTGACTCTTCTACTACTGTTACGAGACGGAAACGTTTGTCTTTAGAAAGCGGACGTGTTTCCGCGATGCGTACCACATCGCCGATTTTAGCGACATTGTTCTCATCGTGTGCTTTAAATTTCTTCGTGTAGTTTACACGTTTGCCATAAAGCTTATGACGTACTTTTGTTTCAACTGCAACGACGATCGTTTTGTCCATTTTGTCAGACACGACGCGTCCAGTGAGTACTTTACGCTTATTGCGTTCCATGAGTGTTACCTCCTCTTAAAGAATCCGATTAGATTAGCCGTTGTTGATGCCGAGTTCGCGTTCACGAAGAATCGTTTTAGCACGCGCAATCGACTTGCGTACTTCACGGATACGAGCAGGATTCTCAAGCTGACCTGTAGCCAATTGGAAACGAAGGTTAAAGAGTTCTTCTTTCCACTCGCCTACTTTACCGTTGAGCTCTTCAGTTGTTGATTGACGGAGATCAGTTGCTTTCATTCGTATCACCACCATTTTCTTCACGTTTCACGAACTTACATTTAACTGGAAGTTTGTGTGCAGCAAGACGAAGCGCCTCACGTGCTACTTCCTCAGATACACCCGCGATTTCAAACATAACTTTGCCAGGCTTAACTACAGCTACCCAGCCTTCTGGAGCACCTTTACCCGAACCCATTCGGACTTCGAGAGGCTTTTTCGTGTATGGCTTGTGTGGGAAGATCTTGATCCACACTTTACCACCACGTTTCATATAACGTGTCATTGCGATACGTGCTGATTCGATTTGACGGTTTGTGATCCAGCTCGCTTCGAGCGATTGGAGACCGAATTCACCGAAATGAACTGTTGTGCCGCGTTTTGCATTTCCGCGCATTTTACCACGGTGTACACGACGATATTTCACGCGTTTAGGTAACAACATAGTGTGTTGCCTCCTTCCTGAAAGAGTGTTTATTATTCAGCGTTTTTAGCTGTGTTGTTTTTTGTTGGAAGAACTTCACCATGGTACAACCAGACTTTAATTCCGATTTTACCATAAGTTGTGTCAGCTTCAGCTGTTCCGTAGTCGATGTCGGCACGGAGCGTGTGAAGTGGAACTGTTCCTTCCGAGTACTTCTCTGAACGAGCGATATCAGCGCCACCAAGACGACCAGAAACTTCTGTTTTGATCCCTTTGATGCCAGTGCGCATCGAACGTTGGATTGATTGTTTCATTGCACGACGGAATGACACACGGCCTTCCAATTGACGAGCGATGTTTTCAGCAACAAGTTTAGCGACAGCGTCCGCGTTTTTCACTTCAACAACGTTGATGTGAACACGTTTGCCTTCAGCAAGCTTGATGATGTTTTTACGGAGTGATTCGATTTCCGAACCACCTTTACCGATAACCATACCTGGTTTCGCAGTGTGAAGTGAAATGTTTACGCGATTTGCAGCGCGTTCGATTTCTACTTTAGAAACACTAGCATCCTTCATTTTGTTTTCGATGTATTCACGAATAACGAAGTCTTCATGAAGGAGATCTGCGTAGTCTTTCTCAGCGTACCAACGCGAATCCCAGTCTTTGATAATACCAACGCGAAGACCGTGCGGATTTACCTTTTGACCCACTACATATCCCTCCTTATTTCTCAGTTACCACGATGTGGATGTGGCTTGTGCGTTTGTTAATGCGGCTTGCGCGACCCATCGCACGTGGGCGGAAGCGTTTGAGTGTTGGACCTTCGTTGACGAAGATTTCCGACACTACAAGGTTCTCAATATTCATATCGTAGTTGTGCTCTGCGTTTGCAATCGCTGACTTCAATACTTTTTCAACGATTGGCGACGCTGCCTTGTTCGTGTGAGCAAGGACAGAGAGCGCTTCGCCGACTTGTTTCCCGCGAATTAAGTCTACAACGAGACGTGCTTTGCGAGGAGCAAGACGGACCATATTAGCTGATGCTTTAGCTTGCATGGATTTGACCTCCCCTCAAATTACCGTTTCGTTTTCTTGTCTGATCCGTGACCTTTGTACGTACGTGTTGGAGCGAATTCACCAAGTTTGTGACCGACCATGTCTTCTGTCACGAATACTGGTACGTGTTTACGACCATCGTGTACACCGAACGTGTGACCCATGAATTCTGGGAAGATTGTCGAGCGACGTGACCAAGTTTTGATGACTTGCTTCTCACCAGATTCGTTAAGTTTGTCAACTTTAGCGAGCAAATGGTGATCTGCGAATGGACCTTTTTTCAAGCTGCGACCCATGATAGAACCTCCCTTTGGAATGATTCGGGAACGGCCCTTTCGAACCGCCCGAGAATCATGTAGTAATTATTTCTTACGGCGACGAAGGATGTACATGTCGCTCGATTTGTTTTTCTTACGTGTTTTAAGACCAAGAGCTGGTTTACCCCAAGGAGTAAGTGGGCCCGAACGACCGATTGGCGCACGACCTTCACCACCACCGTGTGGGTGATCAACCGGGTTCATTACAGAACCACGTACTGTTGGGCGTTTGCCTAACCAACGTGAACGTCCTGCTTTACCGATGTTTACGAGTTCGTGTTCTTCGTTACCAACTGAACCGACTGTCGCGCGGCAAGTGCCGAGGAACAAACGTGATTCACCTGATTGAAGACGAACGATAACGTACTTGCCGTCACGTCCTTGGATTTGTGCCGATGCACCAGCCGCACGAACAAGCTGACCGCCCTTACCAGGCTTAAGCTCGATGTTGTGGATAGTAGTACCGACAGGGATGTTCATAAGTGGAAGAGCGTTCCCCACTTTGATATCCGCTTCTGGGCCAGCCATGATTTCCATGCCTACTTTGATGCCCTTAGGAGCGAGGATGTAACGTTTCTCACCATCTGCATAGTTGATGAGGGCGATGTTTGCTGAACGGTTTGGATCGTATTCGATCGTAGCAACGCGTCCGACGATGCCATCTTTGTTACGTTTGAAATCGATGATACGGTATTTACGTTTGTGTCCGCCACCTTGGTGACGTACTGTCAAACGACCTTGGTTGTTACGACCGCCTTTTTTCGAAAGCTTTTCAGTTAACGATTTTTCAGGGCGATTCGTTGTGATCTCTGCAAAGTCGAGAGATGTCATGTTACGGCGACCGTTAGTGGTCGGCTTAAACTTTTTAATTGCCATCGAGGATTCCCTCCTTTTCTTCTAAGGTAGTAAATTAACCGAGGAAGTCGATTGTGTTGCCTTCAGCAAGAGTTACGATCGCTTTTTTACGACGAGATGTGTAACCAGAGTGACGACCGACACGTTTCGCTTTCGGTTTCATGTTCATTGTGTTTACCGAAGCAACTTTCACGTTGAAGATTGTTTCGATAGCGTGCTTCACTTGTGATTTAGTCGCTTTAACGTCGATCTCGAAAACGTATTTGTTAGCTTCCATGAGGCTAACAGAACGCTCAGTGATGATAGGACGTTTGATGATATCGTATGCTTGAGCCATTATGCAAGCACCTCCTCTACCTTCGCAACCGCATCTTTAGTGAAGATGACTTTGTCGTTAGCAACGAGGTCAAGAACGTTAACGCCGGCTGCTTCGATCACAGTCACTCCTGGGATGTTACGAGCTGCGAGAGCGATAGTCTCATTGTAGTCCGCTGTGACTACGAGAGCCTTACGTTCTACTGATAGGCCAAGAAGTACAGCGACCATATCTTTTGTTTTTGGTGCATCGAAAGCAAGGCCTTCGAGGACGATCATTTCGTTGTTTTTCACTTTTGACGACAAAGCCGAGAGAAGTGCAAGACGACGAACTTTTTTAGGAAGCTTGTAAGAGTATGAACGTGGTGTTGGACCGAAGACTGTACCACCACCAACCCATTGTGGTGAGCGGATAGAACCTTGGCGCGCACGACCAGTTCCCTTTTGTTTCCATGGTTTACGGCCGCCACCGCGTACTTCCGAGCGACCTTTCGTATCGTGAGTACCTTGACGGCGTGATGCTTGTTGCATAACGATCGCGTCATAAAGTACTGAGTCATTTGGCTCGATACCGAAGATGGCTTCTGCCAATTCGATTTCGCCAACTTGTGAACCTGTTTGGTTAAGCAAAGCTACTTTAGGCATTCGTAATTCCTCCTTTCCGTGCAGTTAATTAGTTACCCTTTACCGCTGTTTTGATGATGACGTTCGACTTGCGAGCGCCTGGGATTGCGCCTTTAACGAGTACAAGGCCGCGTTCCACGTCAACTTTGACAACTTCAAGGTTTTGAATCGTTTTACGCTCGCCACCCATTTGACCAGGAAGAAGCTTCCCTTTAAATACGCGGTTAGGAGCTACAGGACCCATCGAACCAGGACGACGGTGGTAGCGCGAACCGTGAGCCATTGGTCCACGTGATTGTCCGTGACGCTTGATCGCACCTTGGAATCCTTTACCTTTCGATGTACCTGTTACGTCTACTAATTCACCTGCAGCGAAAATGTCCGCCTTGATCTCTTGACCGATTTCGTATCCTTCTACTGAAGTACGAATCTCTTTGATGAAGCGCTTAGGTGTCGCACTTGCTTTCGCAGCGTGACCTTTTGCTGGTTTGTTTTGACGTGATTCTTTGATGTCTCCGAAACCGAGTTGAAGTGCCTCGTAACCGTCTGTTTCAACCGTTTTAAGTTGAAGAACGACGTTTCCTTCGACAGCAACTACTGTTACTGGTACGACTTCGCCTGCTTCGTTGAAGATTTGAGTCATACCGAGTTTTGTTCCTAAGATTCCTTTAGCCATGAGATACACCTCCTGTTTAATAATTATTGTCTCTTCTGGCTAGTATCTACTATATGAAGAATTAAAGTTTGATTTCGATGTCCACACCTGATGGTAATTCGAGACGCATAAGCGCATCAACCGTTTTTGGTGTTGGGTTAACGATGTCGATCAAGCGTTTGTGTGTACGCATTTCGAACTGTTCACGAGCATCTTTGTACTTGTGAACGGCACGAAGGATCGTGTAGATCGATTTGTCAGTCGGAAGCGGGATTGGTCCCGAAACCTTTGCACCTGAACGCTTCGCAGTATCAACGATTTTCTCAGCTGATTGATCGAGTACGCGATGGTCGTATGCTTTTAAACGAATACGGATTTTTTCATTTGCCATGTAAGTTTCCCTCCTTTGTCGCCTATTTTTAAAAATAGACAGTTCTCCGCGGAAATTTCCACACCGGCCATGGCAAAGCTGCCTGGCGTGTCATAACCTCCCGCTTCATCGCAGCGTGCTTGTGTCAGCAGAGGTATCCGATCATTGCAAATCAACGATTGGACCCGATTTCTGCTGTAAAGTCTCTCACCACTCGCACAAACACTTAATCATTATATCGAATCTACATATGAAATGCAAGATTTGATTTTTTAGTTGTGCCGGATGTCTGATGAGTTGTTCAACGTTCACTAATGTAACAAGATTCGAACCCATTTGCAAGCTATTTTCCTTCTTTTGTTGAACTATTTCTTTCGAGAACCGCCGTGCCAACTCGACCTAGCGTTTCATATAGGTTCCGAAGCGTTCGGTGACGGCTTCAATGACCGAGGCGGGGGCTCGTTTGAGACATGCTTGGACGATCCCTTCATTGAGCTCATGCGTCTCAAAATAATCCGCCAGTCGATTAAGCCGATCTTCCCGACCGATGACCGTATACAGCACGACCCACTCTTCGAGCCGCATCCAGCTGCCGACCGGTTCAATGTAAGGATGCGTATAAATCCCATCGGTACACTTCATCCGGAAACTGGCCATCACATCGATGTCGCCCCCTTCAAACACATATTCACTAAAGTATGTCGTCATGTAGTCGGCATGCGGTTTCGTTTCGACTTTCTCGCCGACTCGGCTCAACACTTGATCCAATCGTTCGAATTGATCCGGCTCCACGAATACATCCAAGTCATTCGTCGTTTCGATGAGTCCATGATGCTTCAATAACGTCGACCCACCGAACCGACACGCAATCCCATTTAAGCGGCATAACGTCTCGACTTGTTTTTCCATCCTCGTCACCCCTTCCTGCAACATATGTCCCATCTTACCACGTCTAGCCATAAAACAAAAAAGCAGCCCGCAAAATGCGGACTGCTTGAAAGGTCAGTGTATCAATCGATTACTCGATGATTTCAGTTACTGAACCAGCGCCTACTGTACGGCCACCCTCACGGATTGAGAAACGTGTTCCGTCTTCGATCGCGATTGTAGAAATCAATTCGATCGTCAACTCGATGTTGTCTCCTGGCATTACCATTTCAGTACCTTCTGGAAGGTGAACGATACCTGTTACGTCAGTTGTACGGAAGTAGAACTGCGGACGGTAGTTCGCGAAGAATGGCGTGTGACGGCCACCCTCTTCTTTAGAAAGAACGTAGATTGAAGCTTTGAACTTTGAGTGCGGCGTGATTGAACCTGGCTTAGCAAGTACTTGTCCACGCTCGATGTCTTCACGTGATACACCACGGAGAAGAGCACCGATGTTGTCGCCAGCTTCAGCGTAGTCGAGAAGCTTACGGAACATCTCTACACCAGTACATACAGTTTTCTTAGTTTCTTCTGTAAGACCAACGATTTCAACTTCGTCGTTGACGCGGAGAACACCACGCTCAACACGACCAGTCGCTACAGTACCGCGACCAGTGATTGAGAATACGTCCTCAACTGGCATCATGAATTCTTTGTCCGTGTCACGAACTGGCTCAGGGATGTACTCATCAACTGCGTTCATGAGTTCCATGATTTTTTCTTCCCACTGTGGTTCGCCGTTAAGCGCGCCAAGTGCAGAACCTTTGATTACAGGGAGGTCGTCGCCTGGGAAGTCGTACTCAGAAAGAAGTTCACGGATTTCCATTTCAACGAGCTCAAGGAGTTCTTCGTCGTCAACCATGTCAACTTTGTTCATGAATACGACGATGAAAGGAACACCTACTTGACGTGAAAGAAGGATGTGCTCACGTGTTTGTGGCATTGGGCCATCAGTTGCCGAAACAACGAGGATCGCGCCGTCCATTTGTGCAGCACCAGTGATCATGTTTTTAACATAGTCAGCGTGACCTGGGCAGTCAACGTGTGCATAGTGGCGTTTGTCAGTTTCGTACTCGATGTGAGCTGTTGCGATTGTGATACCGCGCTCACGCTCTTCAGGAGCACCATCGATTGCGTCAAACTTTGTAGCTGTTTTACCTTGTGCTTTTGAAAGTACAGCTGAGATCGCTGCAGTCAAAGTTGTTTTACCGTGGTCGACGTGGCCGATTGTACCAACGTTAACGTGCGGTTTAGAACGGTCGAATTTTTCTTTACCCATTCTAGATTCCTCCTCTATTAGACAATTAGTTTTTTATTTAACTAGGAAGACGTAGGCTACTTTTAACATACGTCCTCCTTAGCTTACAACAATCAATTAAGCGTTACAACCGTTATTAGCCGTTCGCTTTTTTGATGATTTCTTCTGCGATTGACTTCGGTACTTCTTCGTAGTGATCGAAGTGCATCGAGTACGTTCCGCGTCCTTGCGTACGTGAACGAAGCGATGTCGCATATCCAAACATTTCTGAAAGTGGAACCATTGCTTTAACGACTTGAGCGTTACCGCGTGCTTCCATACCTTCTACGCGTCCACGGCGTGACGTGACGTCACCCATGATGTCTCCCAAGTATTCTTCTGGGATAACAACTTCGACACGCATCATTGGCTCAAGGATTACAGCTTTCGCTTGTTCCTTAAGTTGTTTAACCGCCATCGAAGCAGCAACTTTAAACGCCATCTCGTTCGAGTCGACATCGTGGTACGATCCGAAGACGAGGGCAGCTTTAACGTCCACTACTGGGTAACCAGCGAGGATACCGTTTTCGAGAGCTTCTTCAATCCCGTTCTGAACAGCTGGGACGTATTCACGTGGTACAACACCACCGACGATCTTGTTCTCGAACGCGAATCCAGCGCCTTCTTCGTTCGGCTCGAATTCTACGACAACGTGACCGTACTGACCGCGTCCACCTGATTGACGTACGAATTTCGAATCGATCTTCGCAGCGCCACGGATTGTCTCACGGTAAGCAACTTGTGGTGCACCAACGTTAGCTTCTACTTTGAATTCGCGACGCATACGGTCAACGAGGATATCAAGGTGAAGCTCACCCATACCAGAGATGATCGTTTGACCAGTCTCTTGGTTTGTTTCAGTGCGGAAAGTTGGATCCTCTTCTGCGAGTTTCGCGAGGGCTTGACCCATCTTGTCTTGGTCAGCTTTCGATTTAGGCTCGATAGCGACCGAGATAACCGGTTCTGGGAATGTCATTGACTCGAGAACGACGTTGTCTTTCTCTGAGCAAAGCGTATCACCAGTCGTAGTATCTTTAAGACCAACGGCTGCGGCGATGTCACCAGCGAATACCATTGGGATTTCTTCACGGCTGTTCGCGTGCATTTGAAGGATACGACCGAGGCGCTCACGCTTACCTTTAGTCGAGTTCTTCACATACGAACCAGCTTGTGCTGTACCAGAGTACACGCGGAAGAACGTCAATTTACCGACGTAAGGATCCGTCATGACTTTGAACGCAAGTGCCGAGAACGGAGCTTCGTCAGAAGGCTCACGCGTGATTTCTTCTTCTGTGTCGAGGTTAACACCTTTGATTGACTCAACATCAACTGGTGATGGGAGGTAATCAACAACAGCGTCCAACATCAATTGAACACCTTTGTTTTTGAAGGCAGAACCAACGAGTACAGGGTAGAATTCTACGCTGAGTGTTGCTTGACGGATACCAGCTTTGAGTTCTTCGATTGAGATCTCTTCGCCTTCGAGGTATTTCATCATCAACTCTTCGTTGTAGTCAGCAACCGCTTCGATCAATTGACCGCGAAGTTCTTCAGCTTCGTCAGCCATGTCAGCTGGGTAGCCATCCGTTACTTCGATGTCAGTACCGAGGTCGTTCGTGTACATGTATGTCTTCTTCTCAACGAGGTCGATGATTCCTTTGAATTCATCTTCCGCACCGATTGGAAGTTGGATTGGATGTGCGTTTGCGTGTAAACGTTCGTGAAGTGTTTTCACCGAGTACAAGAAGTCCGCACCGATTTTATCCATCTTGTTGACGAATACGACACGTGGAACACCGTAAGTCGTCGCTTGACGCCATACAGTTTCTGTTTGTGGTTCAACACCTGACTGAGCGTCAAGTACCGCAACAGCGCCATCAAGTACACGGAGTGAACGTTCAACTTCAACTGTGAAGTCTACGTGTCCAGGTGTATCGATGATGTTTACACGGTGGCCATTCCACTGTGCAGTTGTCGCTGCAGAAGTGATCGTGATTCCACGCTCTTGCTCCTGCTCCATCCAGTCCATTTGTGAAGCTCCTTCATGAGTTTCACCAATCTTGTGGATACGACCTGTGTAATAAAGAATACGTTCAGTTGTTGTCGTCTTACCGGCATCGATGTGAGCCATGATCCCGATGTTACGAGTATTCTTTAGGGAGAATTCTCTTGCCATACTGGGTATTCTCCTTCCGCATGTGTTTTTCGTGTGCTGGCACACGATATGATTATACCCGAAAGCCACTCCATTAAGCCACCGCTTGGTGACGTGGAGTGGTCTTTACGTTTAACTTACCAACGATAGTGAGCAAACGCTTTGTTCGCTTCTGCCATCTTATGCATGTCTTCGCGTTTCTTAACAGACGCACCAGTGTTATTGGCTGCATCCATGATTTCATTCGCGATACGTTGCTCCATCGTTTTCTCGTTGCGGAGACGAGCGTAGTTCACGAGGTAACGAAGACCAAGTGTCGTACGGCGCTCTGGACGAACTTCAACAGGAACTTGGTAGTTTGCTCCACCAACACGGCGAGCTTTAACTTCAAGTACAGGCATGATGTTGTTCATTGCTTCTTCGAACACTTCCATAGGCTCTTTGCCTGAGCGTTCAGCGATGAGGCCAAATGCGTTGTAAATGATAGTTTGAGCTGTACCTTTTTTACCGTCTAACATGACACGGTTAATGAGGCGAGTTACCAATTTCGAGTTGTAGATCGGATCTGCGATAACGTCACGACGTTCTGCACGGTTTTTACGCATCCGAGTACCCTCCTTTCAAAATTTCAGTAGTTTTTAGTTTTGCGAGAATTACTTCTTCGCAGCTTTCGGACGTTTCGTACCGTATTTAGAACGGCCTTGCATACGTCCGTCAACACCTGCAGTGTCAAGCGCACCACGAACGATGTGGTAACGTACCCCTGGTAAGTCTTTTACACGTCCTCCACGGATAAGAACAACGCTGTGCTCTTGAAGGTTGTGGCCAATACCTGGAATGTACGCAGTCACTTCGATTTGGTTAGTCAAACGAACACGAGCATACTTACGTAATGCCGAGTTCGGTTTCTTCGGAGTCATTGTACCAACACGTGTACAAACACCACGTTTCTGTGGCGAGCTCACGTTAGTTTGTGACTTGATGAAACTGTTGTAACCTTTGTTAAGTGCTGGAGAGTCAGATTTAACGACTTTCGATTTACGTCCTTTACGGACTAACTGGTTGATAGTAGGCATCTTTGAAGATCCTCCCTTCCTGAATTATGCTATTTTCTAGACCCACCGACCCGGGTGGTTCATTTAAGGTCATAACGAAACGCTTTTACGAGGCGTAGGCATTCCATGACCTCGCAAAAACGTGAGTTATACCTTGAAAGTGGCAATAATAGCAGCCAAACCTTTCCGGAGAAAGATCGGGTGACGTCCAAGTAGCTTGCCGACTGCTGGACACCGTTGTCATCGACAACAACCGATTGGCGGCACTAAATCATAGTAGCACCGCCAACCCATGCTGTCAAGACGTTTTTATTCTACCGTCGTGTCTTCGAGAACGGCTTTCGTCTCTTCTTCTTTGAGTTTAACATCACGGTAAACCGGCATCCCAGTACCAGCTGGAACGAGTTTCCCGATGATGACGTTCTCTTTGAGTCCGAGGAGATAGTCGCGCTTGCCTTTGATGGCAGCGTCTGTCAATACACGAGTCGTTTCTTGGAACGAAGCGGCCGAGAGGAACGAATCTGTCTCAAGCGACGCTTTTGTGATTCCGAGAAGGACCGGTTTCGCTGTTGCCGGGCTCTTGCCTTCGCGAAGCGTATCTTTACACGCTTCTTTGAAGACGCTGATATCGACGAGCGAACCAGGGAGAAGTGGCGTGTCACCAGACTCGATGACTTTGACGCGGCGAAGCATTTGGCGAACCATGACTTCGACGTGTTTGTCGCCGATTTCTACCCCTTGCATGCGGTAAACTTTTTGTACTTCTTGGAGCAAGTAGTTTTGAACACCAGATACACCACGGACGGCGAGCAATTCTTTCGGATCGATCGAACCTTCCGTGAAGACTTCTCCGGCTTCTACTGTATCTCCGATTTGAACACGAAGACGTGCTCCGAACGGAATCGTGTACGTACGTGTCTCACTGAGTCCTTCGACGGTGAGTTCACGCTTGTCACGCGATTCTGTGAAGTCGATGACCGTACCAGGGATTTCCGAGATGACCGCTTGCCCTTTCGGGTTACGAGCCTCGAATACCTCTTGGATACGTGGAAGACCTTGTGTGATATCATCTCCGGCTACCCCACCTGTGTGGAAGGTACGCATTGTAAGCTGCGTTCCTGGCTCACCGATTGATTGCGCGGCGATGATTCCGACAGCTTCGCCGACTTCAACGTTCGAGCCAGTCGCCAAGTTGCGGCCGTAACATTTCTTACATACGCCGTGTGACGTGTTACATGTAAAGGCTGTACGGATTTCAACTCGTTCGATTCCAGCGTCGACGATGTCGCGAGCGAGATCTTCGGTAATCAATTGGTTCTTCTCGACCATGACTTCACCCGTTTCCGGATGTGCCACTGTCTCGAACGCTGTACGGCCGACGAGGCGGTCATACAAGTTTTCGATTTCTTCCGTGCCTTCGCGGAGAGCGGCAACGCGGATTCCGCGGTCCGTTCCACAATCTTCTTCACGGATGATGACATCTTGGGCTACGTCAACAAGACGACGCGTCAAGTAACCTGAGTCAGCCGTCTTAAGGGCTGTATCGGCAAGACCTTTACGCGCACCGTGCGTCGAGATGAAGTACTCTTGTACCGTCAGACCTTCACGGAATGAAGATTTGATCGGAAGTTCGATGATGCGGCCAGATGGAGCGGCCATCAAACCACGCATCCCTGCGAGCTGCGTGAAGTTGGACGCGTTACCACGGGCACCTGAGTCAGACATCATGAAGATTGGATTCAAGCGATTGAGGGATTTCATCAATCGTGATTGAATCTCATCCTTCGCTTCGTTCCAAGAGCGTACAACGCGCTCGTAACGCTCATCTTCAGTGATGAGACCGCGACGGAATGACTTCATGATTTGATCGACTTGAGTTTGCGCTTCATCAAGGATTTCTTGTTTGTCCGGAAGAACGATGATATCAGCGATTCCAACCGTCACACCGGCTTTCGTCGAGTGTTTGAAGCCAAGATCTTTCATCCGGTCAAGCATGCGGCTTGTTTCAGTCGTTTCGAACTTCTGGAACACTTCCGCGATGACTTTTCCAAGGAATCCTTTTTTGAACGGCTCGACCAAAGGACGTGAGGCGATTTCTTCTGCCACGTTGGCACCTTTGTCGATGAAGTACTTGTCAGGCGTTGCTTCCTGTAAGTTTTCCATCGTCGGCTCGTTCAAGTATGGGAACGTGTTCGGCAAGATCTCGTTAAAGATCATCTTACCGACCGTTGTGATCAACATTTTCTCGTTTTGCTCATCTGTGAACGTCGGGTTGTTGAGCGTACGTGCTGGAAGAGCGACACGTGTATGCAAGTGGACATAGCCATTTTGATACGCGATGAGCGCTTCGTTCACGTTCGACAAAATTTTCCCTTGTCCGACGGCATCGTCGCGTTCAAGCGAGATGTAGTAGTTGCCGAGGACCATATCCTGCGATGGTGTAACAACTGGTTTTCCGTCTTTCGGGTTCAAGATGTTTTGCGCTGCGAGCATGAGAAGACGAGCTTCAGCTTGCGCTTCAGCAGAAAGTGGTACGTGAACCGCCATTTGGTCACCATCAAAGTCGGCGTTATAAGCCGTACATACGAGCGGGTGAAGGCGAATCGCGCGACCTTCGACGAGAATCGGTTCGAAAGCTTGAATCCCTAGGCGGTGAAGCGTTGGGGCACGGTTCAAGAGAACCGGATGCTCACGAATGACTTCTTCGAGGACGCCCCAGATTTCTGGTTGCATCTTCTCAATCTTACGTTTGGCGTTCTTGATGTTCGACGCGATGCCGCGACCGACAAGTTCTTTCATCACGAACGGTTTGAAGAGTTCAAGGGCCATCTCTTTCGGGAGACCACATTGGTACATCTTCAAGTTTGGACCAACGACGATAACCGAACGTCCTGAATAGTCGACCCGTTTACCAAGAAGGTTTTGACGGAAACGACCTTGTTTCCCTTTCAACATGTGTGAAAGTGATTTAAGGGGACGGTTACCTGGTCCTGTGACCGGACGACCACGACGACCGTTGTCGATGAGGGCGTCAACCGCTTCTTGAAGCATACGCTTCTCGTTTTGCACGATGATGTTCGGCGCGCCGAGATCGAGCAAACGTTTAAGACGGTTGTTTCGGTTGATGACTCGACGATACAAATCGTTCAAGTCAGATGTCGCAAAGCGTCCACCGTCGAGCTGCACCATCGGGCGAAGCTCTGGCGGAATGACAGGAAGTACTTCAAGAATCATCCAATCTGGATCATTACCTGACGTGAAGAACGCATCGAGCACTTCAAGACGTTTAATCGCACGTGTACGACGTTGGCCTTGAACCGTCTTCAATTCTTCGCGGAGTTCTCCGACTTCCTTCTCGAGTTGAACGTCTTGAAGGAGTGTGCGGATGGCTTCTGCACCCATGTCTGCTCTGAAGTCACTGCCGTATTTTTCACGGTAGAGACGGTATTCTTTTTCCGAGAGAAGTTGTTTCTTCTCAAGCGGAGTGTCACCTGGCTCCGTCACAACGTACGACGCGAAGTAGATTACTTCTTCGAGCGCACGTGGTGACATATCGAGAACAAGCCCCATTCGGCTTGGAATCCCTTTGAAGTACCAGATGTGCGAAACTGGTGCCGCGAGCTCGATATGGCCCATACGCTCGCGACGCACTTTCGCTTTCGTCACTTCAACGCCACAACGGTCACAAATGACTCCTTTATAACGGATTCGTTTGTATTTCCCGCAGTAACATTCCCAGTCTTTCGTAGGACCGAAGATTCGTTCACAGAACAATCCGTCCTTCTCTGGTTTAAGTGTACGATAGTTGATCGTTTCCGGCTTTTTGACTTCCCCGTAAGACCACGAACGGATCTTCTCGGGTGAAGCCAAGCCGATTTTCATATATTCAAATCGATTAACATCTACCAAGGGGCCGACCTCCCTTTTCGCCTTATTCCTCTTCCGTAACAGTCGGTTGAACGACTTGTTCTAACGCCGATGTTGCGTTCGGGATGTTGTCGTCATCTTCATCTTTCATTTCAACTTCTTCATCGTCCGCAGACATCATCTTGACTTCCATACCGAGCGCTTGGAGCTCTTTGATCAAGACGCGGAACGACTCAGGAACGCCCGCTTTCGGAACGCTCTCACCTTTCACGATGGCCTCGTATGCTTTCACACGGCCAACCGTGTCATCCGACTTGATTGTAAGGATCTCTTGGAGCGTGTAGGCTGCGCCGTACGCTTCAAGTGCCCATACTTCCATCTCACCGAAACGCTGTCCACCGAACTGTGCTTTACCACCGAGCGGTTGTTGCGTGACGAGCGAGTATGGTCCTGTCGAACGAGCGTGAAGTTTATCATCAACCATGTGCGCGAGTTTGATCATATACATGACACCGACCGAGACGCGGTTATCGAACGCTTCACCAGTACGACCGTCATAGAGACGAGTCTTGGCGTCTTTGTCCATTCCAGCTTCTTCAATCGTTGCCCATACGTCTTCCTCACGCGCACCATCGAATACAGGTGTCGCCACTTTGATGCCGAGCTTTTTAGCCGCCATTCCAAGGTGGAGTTCGAGTACCTGACCGATGTTCATCCGTGATGGTACACCTAGTGGGTTAAGCATGATGTCAATCGGTGTGCCGTCCGGCATGTATGGCATGTCTTCTTCAGGGAGAATGCGCGAGATAACACCTTTGTTACCGTGACGTCCCGCCATCTTATCCCCTTCGTGAATCTTACGTTTTTGAACGATGTAGACACGAACCATTTGGTTCACGCCTGGTGAGAGTTCGTCACCGTTTTCACGATCGAACACTTTGACGTCCAAGATGATGCCGTCGCCGCCGTTTGGTACACGGAGTGACGTATCACGGACTTCACGTGCCTTCTCACCGAAGATTGCGTGCAAGAGACGCTCTTCCGCCGTCAATTCAGTCACACCTTTAGGCGTAACTTTACCGACGAGGATATCGCCATCCTTGACTTCCGCACCGATGCGGATAATCCCACGGTCGTCCAAGTTGCGAAGTGCGTCATCACCGACGTTTGGAATATCACGTGTGATTTCCTCAGGTCCGAGTTTCGTGTCGCGTGACTCTGATTCGTACTCTTCGATATGAATCGACGTGTACACATCATCTTTCACGAGGCGTTCACTCATGATGATCGCATCCTCATAGTTGTAACCGTCCCATGTCATGAAGGCGACGACGACGTTACGACCGAGCGCGAGCTCACCCATATCCATCGACGGTCCGTCAGCAAGGATTTCTCCTTTTTCGACACGGTCACCAGCAGCGATGATCGGCTTCTGGTTGTAGCATGTCCCTTGGTTCGAACGGACATACTTTTGAAGTTTGTAGCGGTCAAGGTCACCTGATACCTCAGAACCGTTCACGTCAGACGTGCGGCGGACTAAGATTTCGCGTGCTGTGACACGCTCGACGACACCTGGGAATTTCGCGATAATCGCGGCCCCAGAGTCTTTCGCTGACACGTACTCCATCCCAGTACCGATAATCGGTGAATCTGGTTGAAGAAGTGGTACAGCTTGACGTTGCATGTTCGCTCCCATGAGGGCACGGTTCGAGTCATCGTTCTCAAGGAACGGGATACATGCCGTCGCAGCAGAAACAACCTGTTTCGGCGAGACGTCCATGTAATCGACTCGGTTCGGCTCAACTGACAAGTTTTGTCCGCGGAAACGGCAAAGGACTTGTTCGTTGGCGAATCCACCTTCTTCTGTGAGCGGCATGTTCGCCTGAGCGACGACGTAGAGATCTTCTTCATCCGCCGTCATATATTGAATCTCGCTCGTGACGAGACCTGTTTCAGGGTCGACTCGACGGTACGGAGCTTCAATGAAGCCGTACTCGTTTACTTTCGCATAAGACGAAAGCGAGTTGATGAGACCGATGTTTGGTCCCTCCGGCGTTTCGATTGGACACATCCGACCGTAGTGCGAATAGTGAACGTCTCGAACTTCGAAGCCGGCACGCTCACGTGTCAAACCACCCGGTCCAAGTGCAGAGAGACGACGCTTGTGCGTGAGCTCTGCGAGCGGGTTTGTTTGGTCCATGAACTGTGACAACTGCGAACTACCGAAGAACTCTTTAAGCGACGCAATAACTGGGCGAATGTTGATTAACGCCTGTGGTGTGATCGCGTTTTGATCTTGAATCGACATCCGTTCTTTAACGACACGTTCCATACGAGAAAGCCCGATCCGGAATTGGTTTTGGAGAAGTTCTCCGACTGAACGAAGACGACGGTTTCCTAAGTGGTCAATGTCATCTGTTGTTCCGACTTCGTGTAATAAGTTAAAGAAGTAGTTGATCGATGCGATGATATCAGCCGGTGTGATGTGTTTCACGCTGCGGTCGATATTGCCGTTACCGATAATGTTCAAGATACGCTCTCCATCTGGGTCATCTGGTGAGATTACTTTGATCGATTGAAGACCGAACGGTTCACCTTCAGCGACGCCGCCTGTCGGCTCAGCATCCATATAACCAAGGCCGTTCTCCAAGTGTGGAAGAACGCGGTCAAGGTTGCGACGATCGAGGACAGTTCCAGCTTCGGCGATGACTTCACCTGTTTCTGGGTCAACGAGCGTCTCGGCCAATTTTTGACCGAAGAGACGGTTTTTAAGATGAAGTTTTTTGTTCATCTTATAGCGACCGACGTTTGCAAGGTCGTAACGTTTTGGGTCGAAGAAACGAGAAACGAGAAGTGACTTCGCGTTCTCAACCGTTGGTGGTTCACCAGGGCGGAGACGCTCGTAAATTTCGATTAACGCTTTTTCTGTTGATTCTGTATTATCTTTTTCAAGGGTGTTACGAAGATACTCGTCATCCCCGAGAAGGTCGATAATCTCTTGGTCCGTACCGAAACCGAGGGCACGCAACAACACCGTTACCGGGATTTTGCGGGTACGGTCAATACGAACGTAAACGATATCTTTGGCATCTGTCTCAAGTTCGAGCCATGCACCACGGTTCGGAATAACAGTCGCTCCGAAGCCACGCTTACCGTTTTTATCGAGTTTCGCGTTGTAATAAACGCTTGGTGAACGAACGAGCTGGGAAACGATAACGCGTTCTGCACCGTTAATGATAAACGTTCCCGATTCTGTCATGAGCGGGAAATCCCCCATGAACACTTCTTGTTCTTTGAGCTCACCTGTCTCTTTGTTTTGCAAACGTACTTTTACGCGCAATGGCGCAGAGTAAGTTACGTCTCGCTCCTTCGACTCATCGATCGAATACTTCGGCTCACTGAGCGAATAGTCGATGAACTCGAGCACGAGGTTTCCGGTGAAGTCGGAGATTGGCGAAATGTCCGTAAACATCTCTTTCAATCCTTCACGCAAGAACCACTCGTAAGAAGCAGTTTGAATTTCAATCAAATTCGGAAGCTCTAATACCTCACTGATACGGGCAAAGCTTCTTCTCTGACGGTGACGACCGTACTGAACAAGTTGACCAGTCAACTGATTCACCTCTCAGACCCCCAATTCTCTATCGAATTTTTCGGGCGTAATAATCGAACATTGTCATTGAATGTCGCCTCTTTTCCGCGTCTAAAAAGCGGCAAACGCGGCAGTTCAAAGCGAATTCCATTCCAATGGCATTTTATAATGTTAGCATATACGTTATAGCGAGTCAACAAGACTTCACCGTTTGTCAAGAGCGAATTGCCCGGAAAATGAAATAGCCCTTTTCTTTCGCAACCGTCTCGACTTGACCGAACACATCTTCAAGCAACTTCTTGGCAGAAGGCGCTCCTTGTTTCTTTTGAATAACGACGTAGAGCGCTCCACCTACGACAAGGTGTGTATACGCATCGCGCAAAATCGTGTGGACCACTTGCTTCCCGGCCCGAATCGGCGGATTGGTCACGATTGCGGCGAACTGTTCATCACCGACTCCGTCATAAGCGTGGCTGAGTCGCGTCTCAATCGTCACCCCATTTTGGGCGGCGTTTTGCTCTGACAAGGCAAGCGCTCGCTCGTTCACGTCGACGAGGAGTGCTTCACGCCCAGAGGCGTCGGCAAGCGAGATCCCCATCGGACCGTAGCCGCAGCCCACATCTAAAATGCGTCCTTCAACATCAGGCACTTCAAATGATTCGATTAAGAGACGTGACCCAAAATCGACCGATCCTTTCGAGAACACGCCGCGGTCCGAGGTGAAGCGATATGTCTTCCCTCGCAACTCAAACGTCCATGTCTCAGGGGCACTTTTCGAACTAGGGTCGTTCGTATAGTAATGATCTCCCATGCATTGAACCTCCTAACCCACTCTTCAAGGAAATAAAAGAAGCTCGCCATAGCGAGCTTCTATAGGTTGTAGAAGTAAAAGTTAGATTACTTAACTTCGACAGTTGCGCCAGCTTCTTCAAGCTTAGCTTTGACTGCGTCTGCATCTTCTTTAGAAACGCCTTCTTTGACTGGAGCTGGAGTTCCGTCAACGAGTGCTTTCGCTTCTTTAAGACCGAGGCCTGTAAGTTCACGTACCGCTTTGATGACGTTGATTTTACCAGCGCCAGCGTTTGTGAGGATTACGTCGAATTCAGTTTGCTCTTCAGCTACTGCTGCGCCTGCACCTGCAACTGCTACTGGAGCTGCTGCTGATACGCCGAATTCTTCTTCGATTGTTTTTACGAGTTCGTTAAGTTCGAGAACCGTCATTGATTTGAGGTCTTCGATGAATTGCTCTTTGTTGAAAGCCATTATGGTTTTCCTCCTTTGATGTTGTAAAGATTGGTTTTTGTTACGCTACGAGACAAAAATTAAGCAGTTTGCTCTTCTTTTTGTTCTGCGATTGCGTTTGTTGCGACTGCGAGCCCACGGATTGGAGCTTGAAGTACGCTGAGAAGCATCGAGAGAAGACCTTCGCGTGATGGAAGTTCTGCAAGGGCTTTAACTTCTTCAAGTGAAGAAACTTTGCCTTCGATGATTCCGCCTTTCAATTCGAGCGCTTTGTGCTCTTTCGAGAAGTCGTTCAAGATCTTCGCTGGAGCTACAACGTCTTCGTTCGAGAACGCGATTGCTGTAGGGCCAGTGAAGACTTCGTCAAGACCTTCGAAGTTCGACTGAACTGCTGCGCGGCGAAGAAGACCGTTTTTGTATACTTTGAACTCGATTCCAGCGTCACGGAGTGATTTACGGAGTGTAGTCACTTCTTCAACTGTAAGTCCACGGTAGTCAACAACGATTGTCCCAACGCTTGCTTGCATTTTCTCAGCGATTTCATCGACGAGTGCCGATTTCTGAGATACGATTTTTTCGCTTGCCATGTGTTTGCACCTCCTAGTCAATTCTTATACCGGACGAGAGGCTGCTCTTCAAAAAGAAATCCCTCGTATGAAGACATACGAGGGCGTAATTGTTTGAAAGTAAACCTGTGACAACAGGCTCAAGTTCGAGCAAAGACACCTCGGAAGGGTTTACGGACCGATGTCCACCTTCTGTCTACGGTAATCCAACATATTCGGTTGAACGTGTATTACTTTAACAGCGGTATCACACGTTGTCAACAGTTTATTTCAAGTAGATTACTTGATGAAGTCGGCAGTCGCGACACGGATCCCAGGACCCATTGTCGAAGAAAGCGCGATGTTTTTAAGGTAAGTTCCTTTTGCAGTAGCAGGCTTCACTTTCATGAGCGTCTCGATGATTGTCTCGATGTTCTCAGTAAGTTTAGTTGCTTCAAACGATTTCTTACCAACTGGTACGTGGATGTTACCGGCTTTGTCAACGCGGTACTCTACTTTACCAGCTTTGATGTCCGCGATTGCTTTCGTCACGTCGAACGTCACTGTGCCTGTTTTCGGGTTAGGCATGAGGCCTTTTGGTCCGAGAACGCGACCAAGTTTACCAACTTCGCCCATCATGTCAGGTGTCGCAACGATAACATCGAAGTCTAACCATCCTTGTTGGATTTTAGTGATGAACTCAGAGTCACCGACATAGTCAGCGCCAGCCGCTTCAGCTTCTTTAACTTTTTCGCCTTTTGCGAAGACGAGAACTTTTTGTGTTTTACCAGTACCGTGTGGAAGTACGACGGCACCGCGGATTTGTTGGTCCGCTTTCTTCGGATCTACGCCGAGACGGACAGCAACTTCGATTGTTTCATCGAATTTAGCAGTAGCTGTTTTTTGAACGAGTTCAACGGCCTCAGTGAGTTCGTATGACTTCATGCGATCAACAAGCTTAGCTGCTTCTTGGTGTTTTTTACCCATGATTCTTTTCCTCCTTGTGGTTAGCGGAATTTCCTCCCACATAATGAAGGGATTGAAGGTGAGCATAATATTCACCGACAATCCCAGAGACTAATAAATTAGTCTTCGATTACAATACCCATACTACGCGCAGTACCTTCAACCATAAGCATCGCTGTTTCAACAGACGACGCGTTAAGGTCAGGCATTTTAAGTTCAGCGATTTCGCGAACTTTATCACGCTTAACCGTTGCTACCTTCTTACGGTTTGGTTCACCAGAACCGCTCTCGATACCAGCAGCTTTCTTCAAAAGAACTGCAGCTGGTGGAGTTTTCGTAATGAATGTAAACGAACGATCTTCGTATACCGTAATGACTACAGGAATAATCAATCCGGCTTGGTCTTGTGTACGAGCGTTGAACTCTTTACAGAATCCCATGATGTTAACACCTGCTTGACCAAGTGCTGGTCCTACTGGTGGTGCTGGGTTAGCTTTACCAGCTGGGATTTGAAGTTTAACGAGTTTAGTAACTTTTTTCGCCACGAGACACACCTCCTTAAGTCTAAAATGTGGTTTCTTGGACGTTGTGCGCCCTCCCACTCAATCTATTAGGTCGAGTTTGTACCGAAATAAAGCACAACATCAAACATTTCCGATTGTACCATCCGTTCCCGAGAATGGCAAGTGGGTTTAGTTAATTTTCTGAACTTGTTCGAAATCAAGTTCAATTTTTGTTTCACGGCCGAACATGTCAACGACAACTTTGAGCTTCTCTTTCTCGGTTTCGATTTCATCAATCGTACCTTCAAAGTTCTCAAATGCGCCTTCTTTGACACGGACGAGGTCGCCGAGTTCGTAGTTGTAACGATCTTTCTTCTCGATGAGACCCATCTGTGACAATACGTTCGTCACTTCGTCCGGTTGAAGCGGAATCGGCTTAGCGCCGCCGCCCGTCGAACCGAGGAAGCCGGTGACGTTCGGTGTGTTCCGAACGACATACCATGAATCATCCGTCATGATCATTTCGACGAAGACGTAACCTGGGAAGCTTTTCACTTCTTTTTCTTTAATCTTCTTCTCGCCACTCTTGAGAGTGACTTCTTCTTGCGTTGTTTCAGTCGGAACGAGGACGCGGAAAATTTTATCTTCCATGTTCATCGAACCGATTCGACGTTCTAGGTTTTCTTTGACGTTGTTTTCAAATCCAGAATACGTCTGGACAACAAACCATTGTTTCTCCACGGCTTTCACCTCTTTCCTTAGTTAATCAATAGGTTGACGAGATAACTGACACCAGTATCTACGCCGAACACGAACAGGCCGACCACGACGACCGTCGCGATGACCGTGATGGTATATTTTGTGAGCTCTTTACGAGTCGGCCAACTCGTTTTCTTTAACTCTTTCCATACATCGCGCAAAAAGTTCATGATAGCTTCCTCCTACGTTGAATGCCAATCTACGTTACTTTGATTCTCGATGTGTCGTATGTGCATTGCAACGACGACAGAACTTTTTCAGTTCGAGCCGCGTCGTCACGTCGTCTTGCTTAACGGTCGAATAACCGTTCGACCCGCAATCCGAACACGCGAGACTTACTTTCTTTGCCATTCATAAGCGCCCCTTTCGACAGCTCTCCCACTAAAAAAGAGCGAAAAAAAAACGCCTCCTGTAAATGGCGTCTACGGACAAGGCGCTGCCTTAAAAGTATCACATAGGAGGCTTGCGGTCAATATCGGTTAGCTCGTCAGCGTTTTGACGTCGACATGCCGCTCAAACTTTTTCTTCACGCGCTGTAACGCGTTATCAATCGACTTCACGTGACGGTCGAGGTCGTCTGAGATTTCTTGATACGAACGGCCGTCCAAATAAAGACGTAACACTTTTCGTTCCAAGTCACTCAGGAGCTCTTCCATCTTTTCTTCCATGAACAGTTGCTCTTCACGCGTGACGAGCAAATCTTGCGGGTCTGTCGGATGCGGCGGCAAAATCACATCAAGAAGCGTCCGATCCGACTCGTCGTCAAAAATCGGCTTATCGAGCGAGACGTAAGAGTTGAGCGGAATATGTTTTTGACGCGTCGCCGTTTTAATGGCGGTGATCATTTGACGCGTGATGCACATCTCAGCAAAACTTTTGAACGAAGCGAGCCGTTCGTCCCGATAGTCCCGAACCCCTTTATACAGACCGATCATCCCTTCTTGGACGATATCCTCGTGGTCGGCACCAATCAAAAAGTAAGACCGCGCCTTCGCCCGAACGAAATATCGGTAACGTTCAATCAAAAACTCAAGAGCGTCGCTATCCCCTTCGTTACGCGCAAGAAAGACGAGCTCTTCGTCGGACATGTTTTCAAACTGCTCGTATGGCCATCCGTTCATGTTTCCTACCCCCCGGCGATTGATGAACTTATGTAAGTTTGTGCTCTCATTATAGGCGCCGTTTAAAACGACCGTCAAATAAAATTCTAAAAATTCCGTCAATTACAATTCGTGTAACTCATACATGTAATAGTATACAACATTTCTTTCCAAAAAAATGTCAAATTAAAAACAAAGACGAGTCCATTTCATGAACTCGTCCGTGAGTTTCGTCACCGCTTCATTTACGACGACGAATTTCTTCCAATCGGGCCCGCACATCTGGCGTGAGGTCGATTGTTTTTCGGTTGGATCGGTCCTGCTCAAGCGCCGACCGCTCTTGGGCGATTAACTGCTGCGCTTGTTTCCAATCTTTGAGCAGTTCGGCCGCGGGCACGCGGAGGGCGCCTTGACCGAAGATGACCCATTGCTCGGTGAAATCGTTCGTCGCGACGAATAACGTGACGAGACGATCATCGACGAGTTCATGGGCCCGCCGCTCAATCCATTCGTCCGCGGTCTCGTTCTCTTTCGTGTAGATGACCGCGATCCGACTCTGTTTCGCTTTCGACTCTCGTCCATAACGCATATGCGCATCGAAGACAATCGTCACTTCACGACCTGTGACCGCCTGATACTCGGCCATCGCTTCAATCAAGTCGGTACGTGCCTTCTCAAAATCGATGTCGCGCAGTTTGCGAAGGTGTGGCCAAGCGCCAATGATGTTATACCCATCCACGAGGAGCAGTTCCCGTTTCTTGATACTCATGACAATGGGTTACGTGAGCGGTGCACTTCATACAATAGAAGCGCGGCCGCGACCGAGGCGTTCAGCGATGTGACATGACCAACCATCGGCATATGGACGAGGAAGTCACACGACTCCCGCACGAGGCGGCTCATCCCTTTGCCCTCACTACCGATGACAACGACGAGCGGCATGTTCCCATCGAGGCGGCGATAATCTTGGCTCTCGCTCGCGTCCGTCCCGACGACCCATAGTCCTTTCTCTTTCAACTCTTCAAGCGTCCGCGTCAAGTTCGTGACGCGTGCGACCGGGATATACTCAATCGCACCCGTCGAGGCTTTCGCCACCGTCTGCGTCAATCCAACCGAGCGGCGCTTCGGAATGATGATTCCGTGGGCTCCGACCGCATCCGCCGTCCGAAGAATCGAACCGAGGTTGTGCGGGTCTTCGAGCTCATCGAGCAAGATGAAGAGCGGCGTTTCCCCTTTCGACTCAGCGAGTGCGAACATGTCTTCAACCGACTTATATTCGTAAGCGGCGACCGCAGCGACAACGCCTTGGTGATGTTCACTGCCGGCCATCTTCTCGAGTTTCGTCTTCGGGACGAATGAGATTTGGACCGACGCCTCGTTGGCCATCCCGATGATTTGGGCGAGTGGTCCTTTCTGTTGGCCTTCCATAATGAAGACCTTGTTCATGTCACGCCCGCTCCGGAGTGCTTCCATGACCGGGTTGCGCCCGTATAAAAAGTCGATTCCTTCTTCCATCACATCGACTTCTTGGTAGTCCGGCCGTTCTAGTTTCTGACGTTGCGGACGGTCGTTCCGTTCACCACGTGGGCGGTCATTCCGTTCGCCGCGTGGACGATCGAATGAGCGTTGCTCCCTTGCTCCGTCATGTCGTTTCGAATGACTCGGTTTCGAGCCATGCGAACGCTTGTTCGATGAGTTCTTCAAGACGATCCCTTCTTTCCATTAGATATGTGTAACCAATCAATGCTTCGAACGCGGTCGAGTAGCGATACGTATGAACATCTGTCCGCTTTGGGATTGAACCAGATTTCGCGTTCTTCCCGCGGCGGACAACGGCCGTTTCATCTTCGCTCAAGATGCCTGTCTCGAGCCAGTGGGTCACGACCCCAGCCTGGGCGGCCGCATTTACGTAGCGGATGGCGCCGCGGTGGAGATCGTTCGGCTTCGTCATCCCTTGTCCGAGCAGTCGTTTGCGTACCGCCATCTCATAGACGGCGTCCCCCATATAGGCGAGGGCGAGAGCGTTCAGTTGAGGAGCCTGTTGCTTCATAACCGCTTCCACCGCACCCCTTGGGCCGTATCTTCGAGTTGAATGTTCTGGTCTTTCAAGAGGTCACGAATCTCATCGGCACGCGCGAAGTTTCGCTCCGCCCGGGCCGTGTTCCGCTCTTGAATCAATTGATCGATTTCCGCGTCAAGCAGTTCCACTTCGTTCGCAATCGTTAAACCGAGCACGCCCGTCAACTCTTCGAACAGGGCGATCACGTGTTCCAACGTCGTTTTCGAGACGTGGTCCGCCTTTGCGTAGATATTGGCTTCACGCGCCAAGTCGAATAAGACCGTCACCGCGTTCGCCGTATTGATATCATCATCCATCGCTTCGATGAACGTGGTTTTAATTGTCGCGAGCTTGCGTTCCATCGCTTCACTCGGTTCTTCAAGACCAGCTGTGACCGACAGGCGGTACGCGACGTTTTGGTATGCTTCCTTGATGCGATCCCATCCGTTCGCCGCTTGTTCAATCAACTCACGACTGTAGTTGATCGGATGGCGATAATGGACCGACAACATGAAGAAGCGGAGCACCATCGCATCGACTTCTTTCAACGCCTCATGGACGAGTAGGAAGTTGCCGAGCGATTTGGACATCTTCTCGTTCTCGATATTGATGAATCCGTTATGCAGCCAATAGTTGGCGAACTTCGTATGGTTGCACGCCTCCGATTGGGCAATCTCGTTCTCGTGGTGCGGGAACTTCAAGTCATGGCCCCCGGCGTGAATGTCGATCGTCGTGCCAAGGTGTTTTTTCGCCATCGCTGAACACTCGATGTGCCAGCCTGGACGACCTTGTCCCCATGGACTCTCCCATGCCGGCTCACCTGGTTTCGCGGCTTTCCACAAGACGAAATCGAGCGGGTCTTCTTTCTTTTCCCCGACGTCGACACGTGATCCCGCGCGTAAGTCTTCAATCGACTGCTGGCTCAATTTGCCATACGTCTCAAACTTACGCGTCCGGAAATAGACGTCCCCGCCTGCTTCATACGCAAAGTCCTGCGTCTCGAGTTCGCGGATGAATGTGATAATCTCTTCCATCGTGTCCGTGACACGTGGATGGACGTCCGCCGGCAATACGTTCAAAGCACCCGTGTCTGCCAAATACGCGTCGATATACCGATTCGTCAACGTACCGACGTCTTCTCCGAGCTCATTGGCGGTCCGAATGATTTTATCGTCGACATCTGTAAAGTTGAGGACGTATTTGACGTCATAGCCTCGATACGTCAAGTAGCGGCGGACCGTATCAAAGGCAATCGCTGGACGAGCATTGCCGACGTGAATGTAATTGTAAACGGTCGGTCCACATACATACATCGACACTTTCCCAGGTACGATTGGTACAAACGGCTCTTTTTTATTCGTGAGGCTGTTGTAAAACTGAATCATGTGTATTCTCCTCCATCCGTTTCTCTAATGAAGCAAGTTTGTCTTCTAGCTGAGCGACGGCACGTTCCAGCCGCTCTTGGCACTCGCGGTCCGGGTCGGGGAAGCGGTGATCGAGATCATGCTGCTTAACCCGTTCGCCGTTCCGGATGACGACCCGGCCTGGAATCCCGACGACCGTCGAGTCGGATGGGACGTCTTTTAAAACGACAGAACTCGCCCCGATTTTGACGCAATCGCCAATCGTGATATTGCCGAGCACTTTCGCCCCGGCAGAGATGAGGACATCATTCCCGATCGTCGGGTGACGTTTCCCTTTCTCTTTTCCCGTTCCGCCGAGCGTCACGCCCTGATAAATCGTTACATTGTTACCGATAATCGCCGTCTCACCAATGACGATGCCAAACCCGTGATCGATAAAGAGACGTTCACCGATGACCGCACCGGGATGAATCTCAATTCCCGTCAACCAACGGCTCGTCTGCGCGATTAACTTCGCCATTAACTTGACTTTGCGCGTCCATAGACCGTGCGCGATTCGATGTGCCCACAGGGCGTGTAACCCTGGATAGGTCAAGACGACCTCTATTTTTGATCTTGCGGCCGGGTCGAGTTCGAGCACGTTTCGTATATCGGCGCTCACACTTTTCCAAAATCCCATAATTGTTCTCCTTTTCCATATCAAAAACAAAGACGCCCCTGTGCCAAGGCACAGAGACGCCGTAAGCGCGGTTCCACTCTGTTTGGGAAAGTTCCCCTCTCATGTCTCGTTAACGCCGAGTCGCGGTCCCGACTACGTATCGCCGGAACGGCTCCGAGGTGCACTTCGACGGGGGACGCTTCTAGAACTTCCAGCCTAGGTTCTAGTCTCTGTTAAGTGTCATACCGCTTACTTTCCTCATCGTTGCCTTTAAGCTAATAATGTTGTGAGACGTGCCAAGACACGCTCTTTGCCAATTAGTGAAATGGCGTTCGGAAGCTCTGGTCCGTGCGTCTGCCCGGTCGTCGCGACCCGGATCGGCATGAACAAGTTCTTTCCTTTTTGGCCAGTCGCCTTTTGTGTCGCTTTCGTCGCTGCTTTGACGGCTTCCGGTGTGAAGTCTTCGATTGCTTCAAGTTGAGCCTTGAATTCGGCGAGGACAGCCGGTACCGTTTCTCCAGCGAGGACCGCATTGGCCTCTTCGTCGTATTCGACCTCGTCTTTAAAGAACAGGTCCGTCAACGTCACGATTTCAGCACCGTGTGTCATTTGTTCTTTATAGAGGGCGATCAACGCTGTCGCCCAATCGGCTTGTTCTATCGACAAGGCGTTCGGTAAACGTCCTGCTTCTTGTAAGAATGGTAAACTGAGTGCCACCACTTCGTCAAGCGAAGCCTGTTTCATATAGACGCTGTTGATCCAAGCAAGCTTCTGTTGGTCAAAGACGGCCGGGCTCTTCGACAAACGACTCGCATCAAACATCTCGATGAACGCTTCTTTCGTGAAGATCTCCTCTTCTCCGACCGGCGACCAACCGAGGAGCGAGATGAAGTTAAAGAGTGCCCCTGGAAGGTATCCGAGATCAGCGTATTGTTCGATAAACTGAATAATCGACTCATCACGCTTCGATAACTTCTTATGGTTCTCGTTATAAATCAATGTCATATGACCAAACGCCGGATAGTCCCAACCGAGAGCGTCATAGACCATCATCTGTTTCGGTGTGTTAGCGATATGATCATCCCCGCGCAACACGTGGCTGATTTTCATCAAGTGATCGTCGACGACGACAGCGAAGTTATACGTCGGGATGCCGTCCTGTTTGACGATGACCCAGTCTCCGAAGTCTTTCGACTCGAACGAGACGTCGCCTTTGACGACATCGGTCCACTTGTATGTGACCGACTCTGGTACACGAATCCGAATCGACGGTTTACGTCCTTCGGCTTCGAACGCAGCTTGCTCTTCGTCGCTCAAGTTACGATGTGCACCCGAATACCGCGGTGCCTCGCCGCGTGCGATTTGAGCCTCACGCTCCGCCTCGAGTTCTTCAGACGTCATATAGCATTTATAGGCGAGTCCGTTGTCCATCAACTCGTTCACGTATTTATTGTAAAGGTCGAGTCGTTCCATTTGGAAGTAAGGACCATGATCGCCGCCGCGACCTGGACCTTCATCCCAATCGATTCCGAGCCATTCCAAATACTTCATCTGACTCTCGACACCGTTTTCCACGTTCCGCTTTTGGTCCGTGTCCTCGATTCGGAGAATCATCTTCCCGCCGGCATGGCGAGCATACAAATAGTTAAATAGCGCGGTCCGGGCGTTCCCAATATGAAGGTGACCCGTCGGACTCGGCGCATAGCGTACGCGCACTTCACTCATAATATTTCCACCTTTCTTCTCTTCTGCCCAAATAGTATACCACTTTTGTCAAGCGCGGTTGAGCAGGATGACCGCCTGGGCGGCAATTCCTTCTTCACGTCCGGTGAAGCCTAGCTTTTCAGTCGTCGTCGCTTTGACGTTCACTTGGCTGATGTCTGCCTCGAGCAACTCGGCGATGACCGCTCGCATATCGTCGATGTACGTGCGAAGCTTTGGCCGCTCCGCCATCACTGTCGCATCGACGTTGCCGAGCACATAGCCTTCCGCTTTGACGAGTTGCCAGACGTGCTGCAACAACACTTTCGAGTCCGCGTCCTTAAATTCCGGGTCCGTATCCGGGAAATGCTTGCCGATATCCCCCGCCGCAATCGCTCCGAGCGCTGCATCGGCAATCGTATGCAACAAGACGTCCGCATCCGAGTGGCCAAGCAGGCCGCGGTCGTGTGGAATCTCGATTCCCCCTAAAATGAGCGGACGCCCTTCGGCGAACGCATGTACATCAAATCCTTGTCCGATTCTCATCGATAGTCCTCCTTCGTTAAAATCGCTTCACCAAATAATAAATCTTCCGGGGTCGTCATTTTAATGTTGTGGTAATCCCCCGGGATAATCATCACCCGTTGCCCGGTCCATTCGAATAGACTGGCATCATCCGTCCCGATAAAACGAGCAGCTTCTGCCCGCTCATGGGCGGCTTGAATGGCGCCTGCCGGAAACGCTTGGGGCGTCTGCGCCAACCATAGTGCCTCACGCGGCACCGTCTGCGTGATGTGTCCGTCCATCACTTGTTTCACCGTATCTTTGACCGGAACAGCGAGAATCGCCCCTGCCGTCTTGGCCGCTTCGGCGATGGCATGAAGTTGGTCAAGGCGCACAAATGGCCGTGCCCCGTCATGAATCAAGACGACATCTTCGGGATTGACGACTTGCAATCCGGCTCGAACGCTCTGTTGTCGTTCTTCCCCACCCGTCACATATGTAATCGGGGTTTGGACATGACGCAACTGCTGCTCGAACCACGCTTGCTCCTCAGGACGCACCGCGAGCACGATGCGCGAGCACCATGCATCTCTCGCGAACGCTGCCACGGTCCACACGATAATCGGTTTTCCTTGCAGCGTCAGCATCAACTTATTCTCATCGGCTCCCATCCGCTTTCCTTTTCCTGCGGCCGGAATGACAACCGTATAGCGTACCATTCCATTCACCCCTTTTCGCGAAAAAAGAGAGCGCCGATGCGTCTCTTTTTCCACTTATTTATTCAGGACGAGCAAAAATCATGCGGCCAGCCGACGTCTGAAGCACGCTCGTGACGACAACAGGTAACGTCTTCGAGATCAGCTTGCGCCCACCTTCAACGACGACCATCGTGCCATCTTCGAGATAGGCGACACCTTGATTTTGTTCTTTTCCTTCTTTAATGACCGTCACGACCATCTCTTCTCCTGGAATGACGATCTGTTTGACCGAGTTGGCCAAATCGTTAATGTTCAATACTGGGACGTTCCGAACTTCACACACTTTGTTCAAGTTGTAGTCGTTCGTGACGACGATGCCTTTTTTCAATTCGGCCAACTTGATCAATTTGATATCTACTTCGGCGACGTCTTCAAAGTCCCCATCGTAGATTTCCACTTCGATCCGGTCGTTGTCTTGTAACTCTTTTAAAATATCAAGACCGCGACGGCCCCGGTTACGCTTCAGCGTATCCGACGAGTCCGCAATATATTGAAGCTCACCGATGACGAACTGCGGCACGATGAGTGTCCCTTCGATGAAACCGGTCTTCGAGATATCAGCGATTCGACCATCGATGATGACGCTCGTATCCAAAATTTTATCGTTAGAGCGGCGCAATGGTTCCGCGGCCGGCTTCTCTCGTTCACTTTTGACGAACAGTTTAATCCATTCATTCCGCTTCCGGTAACCGACGGCAAAGCCGAAGTAACCGAACAGAGCGGTCACAAAAATCGGTACAATCTTGCTGAGCAAGAAGATATTCGTCACTTCTAACGAGACGCTGATCAAAAAGGCGATCAACAAACCAATAATCAATCCGATTGAGCCAAACAAAATATCGCCGACCGGCAAACGGACAAGCCGTTCTTCGATAAAACGGATAAATTTAACGACCCCATCGGTCAAGAACAAACTAAGAATGAAGAAGATAAGTCCACCAATCAAACTAGCAACGTAAGGAATCGTCAACCAAGCCGGTACACTCACACCAAGGTCGCCTAATAGCAACATCGCTTCGATAATTCCAAACCAACCGACGACGAGTCCGATCAATATAAATCCGATTCGTACAGCAATCTTCACTCATTCCACCTCCTTCATTATGAATTAAAATTTCAAGAAATTAACACTTTCATTGTAACACGGTTCTTTTGAAAGCGTTCGTTACAAAGCGTTAAAAACTGCCGGAAGCGCCCCGTCAGAACGGGATAGCGAGTTGGAGCGCTTCATCGACAGTACTGACACCGACGACATCGATACCAGGCGGGGCTGTCCAGCCCCCGAGGTTGTTTTTCGGAATGATGGCCCGGGTGAATCCAAGCTTGGCCGCTTCAGCGACACGTTGCTCAATCCGTGACACCCGCCGTACCTCACCGGTCAATCCGACTTCGCCGATACATACATCCGTCGGACGGGTCGGACGGTCCCGGAAGCTTGATGCGATCGAAATACAAATGGCCAAGTCGATGGCCGGTTCGTCCAATTTAACGCCCCCGGCCGCCTTCAAATAAGCGTCTTGCGTTTGGAGCAAGAGACCCGAACGCTTCTCGAGCACAGCCATGAGAAGGGCGACCCGGTTCTGGTCAATCCCGGTCGCCATCCGGCGCGGGTTCCCGAACGAGGTCGGCGAGATGAGCGCCTGTAACTCGACGAGCACGGTCCGCGTCCCTTCCATCGATGCGACGACGGTGGAGCCCGAGACGCCAGCAGTTCGTTCTTCCAGGAAGATTTCAGACGGATTGAGCACTTCTTCGAGCCCGCCTTCTTTCATTTCAAAGATGCCAATCTCGTTCGTCGAACCGAACCGATTTTTGACGGCCCGTAAAATTCGGAATGTATGGTGACGCTCCCCTTCGAAGTAAAGGACCGCATCCACCATGTGCTCGAGCAGACGAGGACCGGCAATCGAACCTTGTTTCGTCACGTGACCGACGATAAAGACGGCCACTCCTCGCGTTTTAGCGATTTTCATGAGCGCCGCTGTACATTCTCGGACTTGAGCGACACTACCTGGCGCTGATTGAATTTCATCCATATAAACGGTTTGAATCGAGTCGATGATGACGAACCCCGGTTCTTCTTCATCGATGACTCGTTCAATCATCAACATGTCCGTCTCTGCGAGGACATATAAGTCTTCAGTCGGCAGACCGAGCCGTTCGGCTCGGAGTTTCGTCTGTTTGAGCGATTCTTCCCCGGAAATATAGAGCACTTTCCGTCCACTATGTGCCAAATGGGCACTCACTTGAAGCAGAATCGTCGACTTCCCGATTCCCGGGTCCCCACCGACGAGGACGAGCGAGCCCGGGACAATCCCGCCCCCAAGCACACGGTCAAACTCTTGACTATTCGTATGGACGCGCGTCTCTTCTTGCGACACGACGTCCGACAGACGTTCTGGCTTCAACTGTCTCGAGGAGCTATGGACGAATGCGGCCCCCCGCTTCGCCTTTTTCTCTTCGACAAATTCTTCGACGAGCGTATTCCACTCGTTACAACCTGGGCAACGTCCCATCCATTTTGCGGATTCGTATCCGCATGACTGACATACGTACTTCGTTTTAATTTTTGCCATGATGTTCCTTTCCGTCTAAAAAAGCCCCCTCACACGAGAGAGGGAGCCTTGTAGTTACTGAACGACACCTTCATTACGGACGACGAATTCGCCATCTTGTACATCGAGCGCCACTTTGCTGCCTTTTGTGATGCTGCCACTGAGCATCGCTTCTGAGAGTCGGTCCTCAACCTCACGCTGGAGCGCACGGCGGAGTGGACGAGCCCCGTATTCCGGATCGTACCCGACTTCGGCGATTTTCTCGAGCGCCGATTCCGTCAAGCTGAAATCAATCCCTTGTTCCCCGAGACGTTTTGTAAGTGTCTCGGCCATAAGTTTGACGATTTCTTGGATGTGTTCTTTTTGGAGCGAGTGGAAGACGGTGATTTCGTCAATCCGGTTCAAGAACTCAGGACGGAACGCCTTCTTCAACTCTTCCATAACTTTATCTTTCATTTCCGTATATTCACGCTTCACGTCATCTTCAACGGTGAACCCGACGTACTTGTTCCGTTTGAGCGCTGCCGCACCGACGTTTGACGTCATGATGATGACCGTGTTCCGGAAGTCGACCGTACGCCCTTTCGAGTCGGTCAAGCGACCGTCATCGAGCACTTGGAGCAAGATGTTGAACACTTCAGGGTGAGCCTTTTCAATCTCATCAAGCAAGATGACCGAATATGGTTTGCGGCGAACTTTCTCTGTCAATTGACCGCCCTCTTCATAACCGACGTAACCTGGAGGCGATCCAACGAGACGACTCGTCGCGTGTTTCTCCATGTACTCCGACATGTCGATTCGGATGATGGCGTCTTCGTCACCGAACAACGCTTCAGCTACAGCACGAGCCAGCTCGGTTTTCCCGACACCAGTTGGTCCGAGGAAGACGAACGAACCAATCGGACGTTTCGGATCTTTCAATCCAGCACGTGCTCGGCGAATCGCCCGCGAAATCGATTTAACGGCTTCATCTTGACCGATGACTCGGCCGTGGAGAATTGATTCGAGTTTGAGGAGACGGTCTGTCTCTTCTTCAGCAATCTTCGTCACAGGTACTCCTGTCCAGTTGGCGACGACTTGCGCGATGTCTTCTTTCGTTACTTCGAGTTTTTCGTTCCCTTGCTTATTCTGCCATTCCGATTTGAGCTGTTCGAGTTCATCTCGAAGTTTCTGTTCGGTATCGCGTAGTGAGGCAGCCTTCTCGAACTCTTGACTCTGTACAGCCGAATCTTTTTCTTTGCGAATCGACTCAAGACGAGCCTCGAGTTCTTTCAAGTTCGGCGGTGCCGTGAATGAGCGAAGTCTTACTTTCGAAGCAGCCTCATCGACGAGGTCGATCGCTTTATCTGGAAGGAAGCGGTCCGAGATGTAGCGGTCCGAGAGAACAACGGCCTCATGAATCGCTTCATCTGTGATTGTGACGCGATGGTGCGCTTCGTAACGGTCACGTAACCCGAAGAGAATTTGTTCTGCCTCATCCGTCGTCGGTTCATTGACTTGAATTGGTTGGAAGCGACGTTCGAGCGCGGCATCCTTCTCGATATATTTACGATACTCATCGAGTGTCGTCGCACCGATACATTGAAGTTCGCCACGTGCGAGTGACGGTTTCAAGATATTCGATGCATCGATGGCGCCTTCTGCACCCCCAGCACCAATTAACGTATGCAACTCGTCAATGAAAAGAATGACGTTCCCAGCTTGGCGAATCTCATCCATCACTTTTTTCAAACGATCTTCAAATTCACCGCGGTACTTCGTTCCAGCGACGAGTGTACCCATATCGAGCACCATGACGCGCTTATTCCGAAGTGTTTCCGGTACTTCATTGTTGATGATCTGTTGGGCGAGCCCTTCGACGACTGCCGTCTTCCCGACCCCTGGTTCCCCGATGAGGACCGGGTTGTTTTTCGTCCGGCGTGATAACACTTCGATGACACGTTGAATTTCGCCTGAGCGACCGATGACGGGATCAAGACGGGATTCTCGCGCTTGCTGTGTCAAGTCACGAGCTAAGCCGTCAAGCGTCGGTGTAGCAGCACTTGTACCTGGTTGTGATGCATTAGCTGACGACTCAGTGTTTCCTAAGAGCTGGAGCACTTGCTGACGCGCCTTCGTCAAGCTGATCCCAAGGTTGTTCAAGACTCGAGCTGCTACCCCTTCTCCTTCGCGAATGACGCCGAGGAGAATGTGTTCAGTCCCGACATAAGAGTGACCAAGTTTCCGTGCTTCATCCATCGATAGCTCAATCACTTTTTTCGCACGTGGCGTATAGTGAATCGTCGATCCGTTTTCTGAACCTCGTCCGATGAGTGCCTCCACTTCTTGCTGAATCTTTTCAGACGTAAGTCCGAGAGCGAACAGTGCCTTAGCGGCAATCCCTTCTCCCTCGCGAACAAGTCCGAGTAAAATGTGCTCCGTACCGATATTATGATGGCCAAGCCGTACTGCTTCCTCTTGTGCTAAAGCTAATACGCGCTGAGCTCGTTCTGTAAATCGACCAAACATCATTGACAAAACCTCCTTAAAGTTGGATCAAACTAACCCATGATCTAACGTTCGACGAACGAGCGTCGCACGTTCGCGATCTCGTTCTTTCGTAGATAATGTTTTCCCGAAATGCTTTTGTAGGAAACCTGATTGAAGCTTTACAATCAATTCGTGAAACTGAGGTGGACTCCAATCCGATAAAATACCCAGGTCACTCGCCAAGTGAAGATCGGATAGGCGTTCGACAGCTTCTGTTGACGATAGCAGTTTTGCATAACGTAAAATCCCATACGAGCGATAAAACTGATCTTCTAACTCGTCCTGGTTGCGAGCCAATAACTCTTCGCGGGCTTGTCGCTCTGCCTGAATGACTTGTTCCGTAATCTCCATGAAGTCGGTTAACAGTTGGGTTTCATGGCTCCCTAACGTGCGTTGGTTCGATAATTGGAACAGTCGCCCCGCCGCATCACTGCCTTCCCCGTAACGTCCCCGAATCGTATATCCGAGCTTCCGAAGTTCTTTTAGAATAGGAGTTATCCGTCCGGTCAACGTCAGTCCTGGTAGATGAAGCATCACCGAGGCTCGTAGACCCGTCCCGATATTACTCGGACATGTTGTCAAATAACCTAGCTGTTCATCAAATGCGTAAGGAAGGGACTCCCCACAGAGAGCATCGACACGTCTTGCCAGTTCGAAAGCCTCTTCTACTTGATAACCTGGGAGTAGAGTTTGAATTCGTAAATGGTCTTCTTCATTGATGAGTACGCTGATCGTCTCATCATCACTTAAAAAGACGGCACTTTGTTCTTTCGCGGCAATCGTAGGGCTAATCAAATGCTTTTCAACGAGCGCTTGTCGGGTCACCTGATCATAAGCACCCATATGCAAATACTCAAAACCTTGCAATCCTCCAAGTGACGCTTCAATCCGTTCACAAAGTTGTTGCTGTCCTTCCTCCGATAATACAGGAGAAAAGACGGTGTCTTTTAAATTGCGCGCTAGACGAATGCGAGTCGAGATGACCAAATCATCTAACTTGGCTCGCTCTCTCATTTTAGGACCAAGTGGATGTTTAAGATAAGACTCCATCACGCCTCACCTCGCCCTTTCAATTGATTGATTTCTTTTTTCAGCCTGGCTGCGCGTTCATAATCTTCTTGTTCGACGGCTCGTTCCAACTCCCCTGCTAACTTTGCAAGTCGCTCTTCGATTCGCTTGTCGGGAGTCCGTAACGCATCTGGCATCGAACCTACATGTTCATCATGGCCTTGTTGATACTGACGTGTGATTTTAATCAATTCTTCGCGAAAGACGGTATAACAAGTGGTACAGCCCGCTTTTCGAAGATGAGCTAATTCAGTTTGTGTCAATTGACAGCCCGGGCACCGTTTCACGGCTGGTACGTAACCTGCCATCAGTTCGACTGTACATTGACGACATAGTCGTCTCGTCACCGGTATCCCGTTCTCGACTACTTGGATCTCATTGATGGCAGGTCGCCGTTTGCATCGTTCGCATAACATCTCTTTATGCCTCCATCGGTCAATGGTAACTAAGTAACTTCATTAATGCGAGTAACTGTTGTCTTCGAATCAAGTGACGATCGTCAGCGTGTAACCCAAGCGCTTCATCAGACAATAAATGATACAACAAGCGCACTTCCCGCTCACTCAACATCCCTTCTTCAAATAAGCGAATCAAGATGTTCTCGACAAGCTGTTCGGAAAGACGAGGATGGTCTTGTAAAATATCCATCAAGCTGACCAACACGTCTTGCTTTTCATGTAAAATCACGCGGCGAATGCGAATATATCCCCCGCCTCCACGCTTACTTTCGACAAGATAGCCCTTCTCGACCGTAAAGCGCGTATTGATGACGTAGTTGATTTGAGACGGAACACATTCGAAACGCTTGGCAATATCTTGCCGTTTAATCTCGATTGCTTCGGCCTGGCTCTCCTTCAGCACTTGTTTTAAATACTGTTCGATTACATCCGATATGTTTCTCATCTCCACCACCCTCTGACCATCTTTGACTTTTGACTATATTCTATCATTGATTCAAAAAAAGGCAAACGAAAAGCGATGTCGCAACTGCGACACCGCTTTAAACAGAAAAAAGACGACCGAGCGGATGCTCGATCGTCTTTCGCGTTGGCCTGGCAACGTCCTATCCTCACAGGGGGAGACCCCCAACTACTTTCGGC
>NZ_JACSLQ010000008.1:0-80918 GCF_018618205.1 Exiguobacterium sp. s157 | reverse complement strand
AATTCACTCCCAATATGATTTAGTCCAGTGTACACAAAAAACCTGAGCAATAGACTTTTTTAAGTGTCTACTACTCAGGGTACAGTTTATCTGCTCGGATGCTTTTTTTGATGCAATTGATGATAAAGGAGAGCTGTCTAGAGCAAACCATGCACGTACATCCGAAATGACCGCCAATATATCGTTCGCCTGTCCGAGACGGCCGAAGCAACTTGAATCCATCTGTCTTCAAATTGACGGTGAAACCGAATAGTTAGACCGTGAACCAAGTGAGGCCTATCTTGATGCGCATGCGTGCGAACGGATGATTCAAACAGACCACGACACGGACAACCGTGTCTTTTTCGTCGTCGAAGTCAATCACCATGTCGTCGGTTTTGCTCGCTGTGAAGGTAGCCCACTGAAACGAAAAGCCAATGCGGTCGAGTTCGGCGTCGGCATATTGCAAACATATTGGGGATTTGGCCTCGGCTCGGCGCTGTTGCGCGCTTGTATCGATTGGGCGGTTGCGAACGACATCCATAAAATCAATTTGAGTGTCAGCGCAACGAACGAAAAAGCCGTCGCACGCTATGAGCGTTACGGCTTTGAACAGGAAGGCAGATTGCGTCATGACAAACGCCTGAGCGATGGCAACTACTATGACACGATGAGGGGACGGTTGAATCGGGATTGAGCCAATGGCTCGACTCCTTTTCAATGCCCCCGATACTTCCCGAGCGCTCGCATGTTGAGCAAGTAGAGTACCCCAGCATAGACGATCAAACCGAGCACGTAGACCCAGATGCCAGAGAAGCCGCTGCCGTACACCATGACTTCTTTAATCGCGGTCGCCCCGTAAAAGATCGGCATGACGTAACTCAAGTTGCCGAGTCCGTACGGAATCAAGTCGAGCGGGATTAATCCTGAGAAGAACACTTGCGGGATGATCGTGAACGGAATCATTTGGACGACTTGGAGCTCAGAACGGGCGAACACTGAAATCGTCGCGCCGAACAAGACGGCCGTCCCCGCCATTAAAATCATCACGAGAAACACCCAACCGATATTGCCGAGCGAGGTCAGCCCGAGCACGTAAATCGTATACAGAACGATGAAAACGGATTGAACGACCGCGAACACGCCGTAGCCGAGCGTATACCCTAAGATGACCTGTCCACGTTTGATCGGTGTCATGAGTAGACGTTCGAGCGTGCCACCGCTCCGCTCTTTGACGAGCGCCATCGCGGATAGAATGAAGACGAAGAAGAACGAGAACAGTGACAAGAACACGTAGCCGAACGAATCGAACGTCGATTGGCCTTCTTCCCCATATACATAGTTCATCTCGATATCGGCCGCCGGATTCAATGCCGACAACGCCGCTTGAATCTCTCGTACCGCCTTCGAGGACTTCGTCGACGGCTCTCGGAGCGTGATGGTCGTCCCTTCCTGCGTCGCTTCAAAAATCGCATCGACGTCTTTATTGTCCTCTAAATACCCGAACGGATTGTCGACCGTATCCAACCGGACGTCGAGTGTCTCGGCTTCGAACGCTTCGACGAGTTGCGTTTGCGCGTTCTCATCGAGCACGACGACCGGCACGTAATCCGAGTCACCGAGCAGGAAGTAGACGAGCGTCAAAATCAAGAGTGGTGCGATCAAAATCAAGGCGACACTCCGTTTATCATTGAGCGTCTGAAAGATGACGCGTTTCGCCAAGTTACGCATGATCCGTCCCTCCTTCTCGACCGGCGATGAGGAACAGTTCCTCGACGCGACCGTTCTCCGTCTGATCTAACAGATGCGGCACGGTGTCGTAAGCGATCAAACGGCCGTTATAGATGAGCGCGGCCCGGTCACACTCGAGCACCTCGTCCATGACGTGCGTCGAGACGATGATTGTCGTCCCGTTCGCCCGAATCGCTTGAAACTGATCCCAAATCTGACGGCGTAAGATTGGATCGATTCCGACCGTCGGCTCATCTAAAAACAAGACGTCCGGTTGATGCAGGATTGCGATTGCGAGTGACAACCGTTTTTTCATCCCGCCCGAGAAGTTTCGGACGAGTTTCTTGCGGTCGGCCGTCAAATCGACGAGCGTGAGCACTTCCGTGATGCGTTGTTGGAGCTTCGGTTTGCCGAGCTTATAGATGGAGCCGAAAAATTCAAGATTCCCCTCGGCCGACAAGTCGTCATACAATCCGTCGTTCTGGGGCATGAAGCCGATCTTGTGGAGCATGCTCATGTTTGGCATGATCGTCTCTCCGATTTGAATCGAACCTGTGTCTGCGGCCAAGGCACCAATCATCAGCCGGATGAGCGTCGTCTTTCCCGAACCGGATGGGCCCAGCAGGCAACAGATGTCCCCTGAGTTGATGGTGAAGCCGACGTGGTCGATGGCCAACTGGTCACCGAACGATTTACTGATGTCGTTCAGTTGAATATCCATATTCATTCTCCTTTTCGATACCTTGTTCGAGTACACTGAATTAATAGACACCGTGTTGGTTTATAGGTTCAGTATAGACCTCAGTCGACAGCCCAACAATCGGCAATATCGGCCATCGTGTCGGTTATCAGACAGTTTTCACTCAAGTGTTGGATAAAGGAGAATATTCAGATGGGACATGAAGATTTACGCATCACACGAACGAAACAATTGATTAAAAGTGCCTTCCTCGAGTTGATTGACGAGCATGGGTTCGAGGCGGTCACCGTGAAAGCGATCACCGAACGGGCCGGCATCAATCGCGGGACGTTTTACAGTCACTATGTGGATAAGTTCGACTTGATGGAGAAGTCGATTGAAGCGATTTTCCATGAGGCCGAACTTAAACTCGTCAAAAACCTCCCTCACGTCTTCGGTGAAGAGCGCGGTGAATCATCCTATCAATTGCTCGTCCCGTTCATCCGTTTCATCGAAGACAATAAAATCTTGATGAAGCCGCTCCTCAGACCGAACGGGGACCCGCAGTTCCAGGCCCGGCTCCGGTCGTACATGCATGCGGCGCTGTTCCATCGTTCCCCGACAGTCTTATTCGACGAGACGAAGGCGCTCGTGCCGGCCGATTATCTCGTGTCCTATATTTCCTCGGCCCATATGGGGGTCATTTACGAATGGCTGTACAACGACCGACCCGAAACGGCCGAGGACATCGCCCGCATCATCTATACAATCACGTTCGAAGGGCCGCTGACAGCCGGCGGTCTGAAGCCCTAAGTTTTTTCCCAACATCCACTTTGATCATTTTGTACATTCGAGCCCGATATGCATGTTCATTCTACGCGAAGCAGGGAATAAGAGACGTGATGGCAAACTGTTAGAGTAGACATCACGCGTTTCTACTTAACAATAAAAAATACATGGTGGAAGAAGGGCGAAACACATATGCTAAACGTGAACAAATCAGTGATTGTGATCGGTGGCGGGCTCGGCGGGATTTCCGCGGCCATCTCGCTCGCACAAAAAGGATACGACGTCTCCTTATACGAAAAGAACGACCATATCGGCGGGAAAGTGAATCGGCTCGAACAAGACGGCTTCGGCTTTGACCTCGGCCCGTCGATTTTAACGATGCCTCAAATTTTCGAGAAGCTGTTCGCAGGCAGCAGCAAGCGGATGGAAGACTACGTGCAGATTAAACGGCTCGACCTCGAGTGGCGCTCGTTCTTCCCCGACGGCACGGTGCTTGACCTCTATCACGACTTGGACAAGATGGAGCGCGCCAACCCGACATTGTCTCGGAAAGACATGTATGAATACCGCGAGCTGTTGAAATATGCCGAGCGGATTTACAATACGACAGAGAAGGCGTACTTGAAAGAAGGGTTCGAATCACCGCGCGAAGCGGTCGCGAAGAACGGTCTGTTCTCGACGTTGTTCGGCTTCGATTTGACGTCGACGATGTACGACGGCATCGCTAAACGGGTCAGCAACCCGCATTTACGGACGATGCTGTCGTATTACGTGAAGTATGTCGGCTCGTCCCCGTACAGTGCACCAGCCGTCCTCAACATGATGATATATATGCAGCACGCCCAAGGCTGCTGGTACGTCGAAGGTGGGACGCATAAACTCGCGGAAGGATTGACGAAACTCGCGGAAGAGATTGGCGTCCAGCTCCATACCGGGCAAGGCGTCGTCCGCGCGCACACGCTGAATGGTCAACTGACGGCCATCGAACTCGAAGACGGACGACTCCGCTCGGCCGATTATTTCGTCTCCAATATGGAAGTCATCCCGTTCTATCAAAAGATGGTCGAGGCGGACGAACCGTTCGTCGACAAGCTCGTCGAGAAATATGAGCCGGCCAGTTCTGGCTTCGTGCTCCACCTCGGCGTGAACAAAGCGTATCCGGCGCTCGGCCACCACAACTTCTTCTTCTCGGAGAACTTGCACGAACAAATGGACAAGATTTTCGAGCAGCACGAACTGCCGGACGACCCGACAATTTACTTGGTGAACGTCAATAAGACCGATCCGACACAGGCGCCGCCTGGGCACGAAAACATCAAAATCTTGCCGCACATCCCCTACATCCAGGACAATCCGTTCACGCCAGAGGACTACGCCGCGTTTGAAGAACGTGTCCTCGACAAACTCGAACGCATGGGTTTGGACGGTTTGCGGGAACATACGGTGACGCGTGACGTCTGGACGCCGCACGACATCGAGCGTACGTATGGCTCGGACCGTGGCGCGATTTATGGCACCGTCGCCGATAAGAAACGAAACGGCGGCTTCAAGCACAAGAAGCAGAGCGATCTGTACGACAATCTCTATTTCGTCGGCGGCACGGTCAATCCCGGCGGTGGCATGCCGATGGTAACATTGAGCGGCCAGCAAGTGAGCGACAAGATTGCGAAGCGTGATGGAATCACAACACAATGACCGACTCGTTTTGGGAACGACACCGCTTCAAATTCTATACGATTGGCATGGTCGCTTAACGAAGCCGATTACTACCTTAGTAAAATTCCCTATGGAGAAGCAGATGGACTCACCAATCTGTATTCATCCATAGGGTTTTTATCGTGACAAGATACGATTATCCATTTTGTTTATTAGGCTCAATCTCTATGATGCAACTTATGTGGATATTTCTGTAAAGTGTTCATCTTGTATTGATGAACAAGGAGGTAGTTGCTACACTGATTTCAAATATATGGAGTGGTACATAGGAAGGCGGTTCGTGCATGAAAATCAAGCTCGATATTAGTACCGAGCGCTATGACGAGATTAAGTCTATGCTCGAGGAAAAAGGAATTGAAATAGATGATACGGCCGACCTAGTACTGAGTACATCTACTCCTTTTGTTCAGCATTTGACTGTTAAAGAGAAGGACACGAATGAACGAATCGTGTTACCAGTAGCGGATATTATTTGTATCGAATCCTTTGGCCATACAGTGGAAATTGAAACGCAAGCATCAGTTTATGTCGCTACTGATCGATTATACCGGCTCGTCAGTTTGCTCGATCCGACGTCTTTTTTACGAATCAGTAACTCTGTTGTCATTGCAACAAATCAAATCAACCAAATCAAACCCACTCTTTCCACAAAATTTATCCTTACCCTAACGAACGGAAAATGCGTTGATGTGACAAGGAGCTATTACTATATCTTTAAAGATCATTTTCATATCTGAAGGAGACGAACTTATGAGTATCCCTATTTACATCATCGCGACATGCATCGTTCTATTCACCTTTATTGTGACTGTCACGCTTTATTTTCAGGCCTACAAGCGACACATCAATCAAGCGCTAAATGGCAACTTAAAGACACGTTCTCCGATGGTGCCGCCTTATAAAATCACTGTCATCCTGTCAATTGTTCTCTTAGTAATCAGTGTGTTGATTAGTTATTTTGCAGGATACACCAATGCGTACAAAGCATATGAGGAAGATACCTGGGTTCTCGCTCCGTCTGACATTCAGACATTTTATGCTGAAATTCAAGGAATCGAAGACAATTGGATAACGGTTAAAGGTAATTCATTTAACGATGAAACGAATCAAACGCTTATGGAATATGAAATTTTTGAGGAACAAGTATCCATTTACAAGAAAGAGGAGACGCTCTCTCTATCAGATTTATCCAAAGGTGATTTGATTTTAATCACCTTGTTGACGAACCGTTCGGGCACAGGTGTGTTTAAAATACAGGTAGTGGAGAAGCAGTGAAACGGCAATCAATTTAAAAAGCCATAAAAGTCGAGGCTCTCGAATTTTATGGCTTTTTGGTTCTATTCAGTTCTGCTTGTTGCTGTTCCAATCATCAGCTTTAGCACGAAAATGATTCCGCCTAACACGACAGCATAGGTACCAAGCGAAAAGAGCATGTCTAATACTCGCATATCCATTTTAATCTACTCACTCCATTCAAAAGTTATTTAGACTCAAGATTTTGTTCACATCTTCAATGTACATCGAGTCGACTTCAAATACATCGGTCCCTTCCATCCCACGAGTGAAGAGCATCTTGTCATCTTCTAAAACCCAGACGTTCACCGTCGCCTCCATCGTGAACTCAGATGGATTGTTCACTGTAATGACGTAGTCGGGAATACCCTCGACCTCCGCCTTGGACAGAGGAGTTGTCTCAATTAACTCAAGAAACCGTCCAATTTCCGCTTCGTCCGTGAGCGTATCGCCAGAATAGACGATGGTGCTTTCATCTGTATAAGTTCCGACGACGAGTTCACGACCATTCTCATTACATGCGTTCAAAAATAGTAATCCCACAATTAGATAGAAGACTAGTCTTCGTCTCATCCATCTGCACGTCCCTTTGGTTTACTTAAACTGATTTTTAGACGCATCACGATGCGCTGTCCGCAGTTCATGGTTCGTCACGTGTTCCGAATCAATCAACTCGATTTTTCGGTTCACCCATACCGACAAGAAGATGAACGGGATGAACAAAGCGAGCAGCATGATCGCGAAGATGACGAGTGACCCTTCAATCGCCCAGGCGATAGCGATGAAGATACCAAGCAGGATAATGTTCGCGAGGACGATGCCGAACTCGAGTCGCACGAACTTTTGATAGCGTGCCTCGTCATTGAACGTGAGCAGCAACTTCATCCGGTGCCATGCCCGATAGAGGCTCGGCAATTGGGTCGCCATGATGATGATGGCGAACGTCATGAGGGGGATTTCTTGCGTGAAAATGAAGTAAAAAGCGATTCCTAAAATCGCGAATGTGAGCAGAAGTGCTGTCCGGTTCACTTTCCGCTCGTTCTCGACCATTTGTTTCAGTCGCTCATTCTTTTGAATCATGTGTATCCTCCTAGATAAATCTCATTTCCTTCTTTTACGAAAGGACGGGGAAAAGGTTTCATCACGTACTTGCACAGTGAAACCAATCGTATCGAGTTCCCGTACATAGAAGTAGCATACCAATAATTAGGAGGTATTTCGATGGATATTCTCATTTTAGTCGCCCTGCTCGGCATCGTCGGCTTCATCGTGACCCGCTCTTATACCATTTACCCGTCAACGTTCGGCGACCGCTCTCCCGTTCAACCACGCGCCTCGCTCACGACCAAATGCCCGCATTGCCAAACCGTCGTCAAACGGCAGGAACACGGGCAAACTTGTTCAACTTGTCGAAAATCCTTTTAACTAATCTGCTTTGCTTTTTGATGGGCCGTCTCTTTTTTCCCACTCAACTGGAATAACAATACCCCGCCGACAATCAATACGATGCCGACGAGTGTTTTCCATGTGAACGGGATGGCTTCGAGCCCGAACCAGCCGAGCGTGTCCCATAGGAGCGCGAATAGGATTTGTGACACCATGACGATTGAGATGGCATGGCTCGGTCCGAGCTGTTGGACGCCTTGCGTCACGCTCATGACGACGCCGACCCCAATGATGCCGCTAAACCAATACCACGTCTCCATCCCGGTGACGACGAACAGACCAAATCCTTCACTGATCAATCCGACGATTAGTGATGCCAAGAAGCCGAGGGCGAGCACGAGCGTCGTCGTCGCCCACGCCCCGACCCGTTCTTTCACTTTGGCGTTGAACGTGTTCTGCACACAGACGAGCATGCCGCCCATGACCGCGAGCATCATTCCAAGTGCCATGATATGTCCTCCTCATTCATAAATACTCTCTCCGGCAACAGCAAGCAATCCGGCGCGATCCATGATTGCAATCGACCGACGATCCCGTTCAATCAATCCCTGCTCGACGAAACGCTTGAGCGTCCGGTTGACGTGGCGATAGCTCGTCCCGATCAAATCGGCGATATCGGTCAACTCATCGACGGTCGACCCGAGCGTCGTCTCTTCCGGTGTCATCGACAACAGATAGCTCGCGAGCCGCACATCGACCGGGTAAAACAAGTTGAAACTCATCGACTGCGACTTCATCTCGAACTTTTTCGTAATCCCTGCCAGCAAATAGTGGAGCCATTTCACATCATCCTTAGCATGACGCGCGAGGTCGTCGAAGCGGACGACGATCATCTCGACCGGCGTGACCGCCTCGACCGTGTTCAAGAACGGTGTACGTCGGACGTACTCGATGTCGCCAATCAAATCGAGCGGATATTTGAACGACAAGACGAGCCGCTTCCCGGCCGCTGACGTGTGGGCCACCCGAATCTTTCCACTGACGAGAAAGTGGAGTTGCTCGGCCTTAGCGCCTTGGGTGCAAATCGCCTCTCCCGTCGCATAACGGACGAGCTTAAGTTGAGGACGTACAGCTGATGGGAGTACCTCATCCAGCCCATATCGCTTCATGTAACGGTCAATCTGTTCCATCGCACGTCATCCTTTCAATACGAGAATCCCGACAATCATCATGACGACCCCGAGCAGTTGCGTCCGGTTCAAGTCACGGCGCAACATCCCGAACCAGCCGCGCCAGTCGATGACGAGCGCCAGGGCAAGCTGGGCAATCAAGAACAACGAGATGGTGAGTGTGACACCGAGCTCATGCACGGCTGTCATATTGCTGAACAAGATGAACGCGGCGAACGCTCCCCCTGACAAATAAAGCGGCTCGACGCGGCGCATGTGAATGTACGTCCGGTCGCGAACGAGGAGCATAATCATGAGCGCGACGAGAAAACCCGTCAGTTGCGTCAACGTCGCTGCCTGCCACGTCCCGATACTCGAACTGATGCGAGCGTTGGCGACGCTCTGTAGCGTTAAAAAGAAGCCGCCACTGATGGCGAACAGTACTCCGCGCATGATGTCTCTCCTTCCTTATGATAAACGAATCAGCATGATTCCGATGACCATGACGAGTAAACTGACGAGTTGTATCCCAGTGATTGGGTTCTTGGCGGCACCGAACCAACCGAAGCGGTCGATGAGCAGGCTTCCGCATAGCAAGCCGACAATGACGATGACGACGGCGATGCCGGTCCCGACCATCGGCACGATTAAGACGTTCCCGCCGATGAACAGTGCCCCGATGATCCCACCGAGCCAAATCCACCACGGCTGACCACGTAACACGCGCCATTCGACGCTCGGCCGCAAGACGAGCAAGATGATCAGTAACGTGACCGTGCCGACGACGAACGAAACGAGGGCCCCTTTCAAGGCCGATTCGAGAACCGTTCCCAAATAACCGTTGATGGCCGTCTGTGTCGCACTCATCATCCCGGTCCCGATTCCGACGAGGCGCCAGGCGTTCAAATTGCCGGTTCCGGTCTGCGACGAGGCGACCAGTTTGCCGCGACGACGATTAATCCAGTCCGTGAGCGCGACCGTCCCGACGACGCCGAGCAACACGAGCAAGGCCCCGAATACACGCCACGGTGTGAGGACGTTGACGGTTGAATTGAACCAACCGAAGTGGTCAATCAACAGTCCCATCAAAATCTGTCCGAAGATTGGCATGATGACGGTCTGGACGCTGCCGAGTCTCGGGAACAAGAGGATGTTCCCTGTTAAAAAGATGACCCCCAACAAACCACCCGACCACATCCAAAGCGGTTCTCCTTGGAAAATGGATGATTCAATCCCGAACGACTGCCCGGTGAGCAGTAACGTAAGTGTTAAAAACGTCGTCCCGATTGCGAACGACAGGAACGACGCGACGAACGGTGACCCGACGATGGTGCGCAGACGTGAGTTCACGCTCGTCTGCATCGGTAACAAAATCCCGATGACGAGTCCAATTACAATGGCTAACATAGTCTCTTCCTCGATTCTCTCTATATACTGTGTACGTGTTAAGATTACTACCCACACACTTTAGCATAAAGGACCGATGTCCTGAGTATAAAAAAAAGAACCTTACATGGCGTAAGGTTCACTTCATTCCAGATATATTGTATCCTTCGATGATATGCTTTTGGAAAATCATAAAGATAATGATAATCGGCACAACCATGAATGTGGCCCCAGCCATCTGTAAGGCGTAGTTTCCACCATGTTGCCCCTGTAGAAGCGCTAATCCAACTGACAATGTATAAAGAGCTTCATCATTGGCGATAATAAGCGGCCACAAGAAGCTGTTCCAAGCACCGATGAAAGTCAAAATCCCTTGTACCGCCAAAATCGGTTTTGACATCGGCAAGACGATTGAGAAGAAAATTCGAAACTCACTCGCTCCATCCAAGCGAGCCGCTTCCAGCATTTCCTCTGGAATCGTCGTCATGAACTGACGGAACAAGAATACCCCAAACGCACCAACGAGACCGGGGAGGACAATCCCCATCATGGTGTTCGTCAGACCCATTTGGTTGAGCATCAAATAAACGGGAATCATCGTAACCTGTCCTGGAATCATCATTGTTGCCAAGACACCGACGAACAAGATGTTACTCCCCTTAAACTTATGCTTCGCAAACGCATAACCGGCCATTGCTGTGAGCAATAAACCGAAAAATGATGCAAGTACAATCAACAACGTGTTTTTCAAATACGTTAAAAAGTTTAAATTCACGAATAAATCGATGTAATGTTCGAACGTCACATTTTCCGGTAGGATCGTCAGCGGTAGCGATAAGATTTCCGCATCCGTCTTAAAGGACGATATCACCATCCAGAAGAACGGCAACATAAAAGCGATACCGAGGACGGTCAAAACAAGCGCGACGAGCAACTGCGAGAGTTTGGCTTTTCGTTTATGGTTTAAGTCGGGAAGTGGCGAGAATTTCTCCCGCTTCACATTCACGGCTACCGGTTTTTCATTTGGAATCATGAATGCCCCTCCTTAATAGTTGTTTTCGTTCTTTTGAAGACGGAACTGAATGAGTGTCACCGTAATGATTAGAATGAACAACACGACCGACCCGGCAGCCGCATAACCGAAGTTACTGAGCTGGAAACCGTTGTTGTATATAAACAACGCGAGTGACGTCGTCGAATTGAGTGGTCCCCCCTCGGTCATGATGAGCGGTTCTTCGAAGAACTGAATCCATCCAATCAAAGTTGTTACCGTTACGAAGAAAATCGCATATCGGAGCAACGGAATTGTAATCTTGAACATTTGCTGGAACGTACTTGCCCCATCTAACGCTGCCGCTTCATAGTACGTGCGTGGAATCCCTTGAAGAGCTGCCAAGAAAATAATCATATTGATCCCGACCGCACGCCATACGGCAAGCATGATCAACGATAACTTAGCGATAAACGGATCTTGTAGCCACGGGACGTCTGGAAGGCCGATTGTATTTAACAGGAAATTGAAGAGACCGTACTGCGGATTAAACAAAAATCCCCAAACGACCGCGACCGCTACGACGTTCGTGATTGACGGCATATAAAAGACGACACGGAACCATTCGAAGACTTTGCCAGTCCCGAAATTGATTGCCATCGCAATCGCAAGCGAAAGACCGATCACAATCGGTACCCCAATAACGACATAAACGATTGTGTTCAATAACGCTTGGATGAACACTTCATCTTTGAAGATTTCAATGTAGTTGGCGAGTCCGATCCATTCAATGTTTGCCCAGTTCGCAATTCCCGCCAAATCCATGTCTGTAAAACTCATGAAAAAAGCGATGAATAGCGGCATGATTGAGAACATGAGTAACAAGAGAACAGTCGGCGCGACGAGCAAATATGGCGCTCGATCATTAAGAAATTGTTTCATAAGGTTCTCCTTTAATTAAACGAGAGGGGTTGTACCCCTCCGTTTATTTTAAAATCGACTTCGCTTTTTCTTGGAACACCTTAACTTCATCTTCTACAGTAGCCGCACCGCGATACATTTTCTCAAAGCTCTGCAAATATGTTTGCGCTACTTTTTCCCACGTTGTCATCATCGGCATCGGCTCTGCCGCTTCCATCTGCTCACCGAATGTTTTGAGTTTCTCATCGTTTTTGAGCGTCTCGTTCTCTGCCCAAGTCGCTTTTGTCGATGGAAGTGACTTCGTCATCTCCATCCACTCTGTCTGTGTTTCTGGTTTACTCATATATGCGATAAACTTCGCGGCTTCGTCTTTCTTCTCACTGCTTTCAAAAATACTTAAGTTCGATCCACCGAGGAAGGAGATATTATTTTCTTTCGCTGGAAGAACGGCCGTACCCCACTTCTCTTCAATGTCAGGCATTTGATCATTGATAATGTTAATCATCCATGGCCCACTGATGAACATCGGCACGTTAGGTTCTTCTGCCCCGAACGCCTGCACAACATCAAGCCCTAAATCGATTGGTGCATATCCTTCTGTGAAGTAGTTTGTTAAATATTCTGCGCTTTCGATGAATTCTGGTTGATCAAAGAGCGGCTCTTGATTTTCTGTTAACAGCTCTGAACCATTTTGACGAGCGAACATGAACGATAGCATTTGGTCGTTCGTGTCCAACGTAATCCCGTACATGTCGTCCCCGTCACGAGCCGCAAGTTTTTTCGAAGCGTCTTCTAATTCATCCCACGTTTTTGGCGCTTCCGGGTAACCTACTTTTTCAAGTGCGTCTTTCCGATAATAAAGAACGCGTGTATCGACATACCATGGTGCCCCGTAAAGACCATCCTCGAATTGAACCGTTTCAACCGATCCTTCATAAAAGTTCGATGGATCAAGTTCCGGGTAGTCTTTAACGAGATCTTTCATATTCGCGAGTGCTCCCGCCTCTACGAATTCAGGCATCCAAGACGTTCCCATTTGAACGACATCTGGACCATTTTTCGAAGCGACCGCAGTCAACAGTTTATCGTGCGCTGTATCCCAAGGGATTGCTTGTACTTTGACGTTGACGCCTTCGTTTTCTTTTTCATATTGTTCTGCTAGTTTCGGTAAAGCTTTTCCTTCTTCACCCATCGCCCAAACCGTGATGGTATTTGCGTCATCGCCGCTCGATCCAGAAGAACATCCTGCCAATAGACCTGAAATGATTACCGTGCCCGCTACCGCTGCTAACCCTAACTTCTTCATCTGAATTCCTCCGTTTCTTGATAATCGAAACGTTTCGATTATCGTGTAAAAAAATAATGTTTATACAAAGGTTTTACTGAAAATCAACAGGTTAAACGTTTCTATAAACATTATAGTTCACAATGTATCCGCTTACAATACGTATTTTATCTTTTATTATTTTTTTTTCGAATCGAGGCGTCTTTCATGAACTTTGAAGGGATCGTCTCTTTCGATTTTTCTTTCTCTTCAATCAGATGAAGTAACGCACGAGCCGCCTTCTTGCCCCAGTCAGGCTTCGAATAGCTGACGCTCGCGATCCGAGGCTGCGTATAGTTTGTAATCTCGAGTTTATCAAAGCCAACGAGCGAAATGTCTTCCCCGATTCTGAAAGAAGAGTTTTGCAAGACGTCATAAACCCCGAGCGCCATGTCATCATTTAAACACATGATGGCATCCCCTTCTTCGAGTACTTCAAGTAAGTCACTCGCTGCCCGAATGCCTGACCGTTTCGTGAATTCCCCGGTCCATTCCCGGACGGTTACCCCAGCCGCGTTCGCGCGATCAACGACAACTTTCCGTCGTTCGACAGCATCATGATTGCCGACTGGTCCGTTCACAAGATGGATTTGTCCAGGGTTGGTCTCTAAGATGGCGTCCATCTCTTGATTCATCCCAATCTGATTATCGAGCAACACACAACTGATGTTCGGATGCTCAATCTCACGGTCGAGCATCGTCAGCGGGTGCCCTCGGTCCGCGAACTCTAAAATCTGTTCTTGGGTGAAGCGATGCCCTAAGATGAGCGCCCCATCCACCATGCGTTCGGTCATCAGACGATGTGATTCAGGACCGTTACAAACAATCAACTCATAGCCAGTATCAGACAGCTCTTGGTTGATGCCTTTTAATAACTCTCCATAGAACGACCCGGAATAATCGCCTAAAAACGCTCCGATAATATGTGTCTTTCTCGTTTTTAGCGTCCTCGCCGCGGCGTTCGGCACGTAGTTCAACTCTTCGGCGATTTTAATGATGCGTTGCCTAGTCTTTTCTGTCACTTTCGGACTGCCGTTCAGCGCATATGAGACGGTCGATATCGAAACGCCAGCCTCTTTTGCGATGTCTTTAATTCCTGCCATTTCCTCACTTCCTTCTGTCAAAAATTATAACATATGAACGCTTCATACGGCCGTAGCATTGGCGCCTCAACCTGCTCTGTCGAAACCAAACGTTCCCCGCAACCACTGGGCATCGGCAGCGTATCTTGAGACAAATTTGCGACGACAAGAAGTGGAGGCTCCCCATCGATGATGCGGCGGTACACATATAGCCGCTCCTCGGTCGGTACGAGTTCATAAGCTCCGTCTCGAAGCAGTCGATTTGTCCGGCGTAGCGCAATCAATTCTCGGTACAGATGAAGCAAACTCGTTTTATCTGAACGCATCGTCGCGACGTCCCTGCCTGCTTCGTCGTGAGCTGATCGAAGCCACGGTGTTCCCGTGCTGAACGAGTCCGTCCCTTCGCCCCATGCCATCGGAATCCGGGCATGGTCACGTCCTTTCATGCGAACGGCATCAAGCGTTCCACCCGCCCGCAAATAATTTAGCGTCTCGATGTCTTGATACTCCTCTGTCGCAATCATACCGTTCGTCATCCCGACCTCTTCTCCTTGATACAGAAACGGGATTCCTTTCAATCCGTATAGGAGGACCGCGAGCATCTTCGCAGCCCGCTCGTCATCGTCATACCATCGTGAAATGACACGCGGCTGGTCATGGTTATTCCAAAACAGGCTATTGCGTCCTTCCACCGCAAACGCTCGTTGCCACGTATCGAGCGTGGTTTTTAGCCTCGACGGCTCGAACGGAGCGAGCTTCCATTTGCCTTGTCCTGCCTGCTCATCGAGGGCACATACTTCAAAATTGAAGACGACGTCGAGCGAACCGTCCCGTTGCAAAGTTAGAATTTCGTTCGGAGTCAATCCTCCAGCTTCCCCGACAAGCAACAAGGAAGAGGTGTCAACTTGCGCCACTAAATCTTTCAAGTAGCGGCGCATCAACGGAAAGTCGAGCCATTGCTTTCGATGGACGTCTTTACCAATCAAATCAATGACATCAAACCGAAAACCAGTCACCCCTCGCTCGACCCAAACCGCTAAGACCGCCGCCATTTCCTTACGTACTTGCTCGTTCCCCCAATTCAAATCTGGTTGTTCCGGAGCGAATGCATGGAAGTAGTACTGGCCCCGGATCGGTGAGTACGTCCACGTCCCACCCCCGAAGAACGAGCTCCATTCATTCGGCGTATCACACCAAATGTAGAAATTACCGAACGCTCCTTCCGGGTCACGTTCGGATTGAAGGAACCACTCATGCTGATGCGACGTGTGGTTGGCGACGATGTCCATCATGATGCCGATTCCTCTGTCACGTGCTTCACGAATCAACTCGTCCATATCATCCATCGACCCGAAAAGAGGATCGATTCGTGTATAGTCTGCGACGTCATAGCCATTATCGTAACCGGGCGAGACGTAAACCGGATTCAACCAAAGCATCTCTACCCCGAGCCAGCTTAAATAGTCGAGGCGACTGATCACTCCTTGTAAATCACCGACCCCGTCGCCGTCGCTGTCTTGAAAACTCTTTGGATATACTTGATAGACCGTGCTCACTTGTTTTGCATCCATATGATCCTCCTATTAAGAAAAGGGTGACGAATTCGTCACCCCTTCACCGTAATCACTAACTCATTCTTTTCCTTGGCGTAGCGCAAAAATTCATCTTTTTCGACACGCTGTCCTGCTTCGCGGTATGGATTCGTTAGGGTGTGACCGTTCAACCTCTGACCATTCAGCGTAATACTCGGCTCACCCATACGGAACTGAACCATCGTCTCCGTACCGAACAGGCGGATCTGCACATATGTGTCCGCATCCACGATTGGATCGAACTCGACATGGGTTGTCCCGAGACGAATCCCCAGGTAGTTCGAGACGAGTTGGTTGAACCAGATTCCCGGTCCACTCGAATAAATGCGCCATCCCGCTTTCACGGGTACCGTTCCATCTTTCAAGCGGCCGAACTGTGACTCCGCCGCATAGCGGTCAGCGAAATCTCCGTCCGAACTACTGAAGTAGGCGTTTCGTTGTCTCGGTGCGGCATTCTTCACTTCATCCATCCGGACCGGGTTGATCATATTGAAAGCCGGGCGAATCTTCTCGCGTAGCCCCGCCTTCGCCAGCGCCTCGATGTAGCGGATGTGAGCATGCACGTACTGCAGCCCGATCTCACGACCAAAGTTCGCTGCCTGTTCGGCCCGCATAAAGTGACGGCTGACTCCGCCCCGGTACTCGGCAGGTCGGTTCATGAGACGGACTCCGTCCGGGAACGTCAAATGCGTGGCAATCAAATCAAAGTTGCGTGTCATCTGGTCTTGATCGACAAGTTCAGCGATGACACTGCGCGTCATTGGCAACAAGCGGTAGCGCATTGGCAGCGTCTTGTCGGACGGATGAAGCATCGTCTCGAAGCGTCCATCAACTTCTTTTAAGAATCCTGCGATAACCCCATCCCGAATCATCTCGTCTGTGAACTGCTTCCGAATTGCTTGGCTCAACTCACCTAAGCGATCTGCCAAATGTGACGCCGGCAACTGTTCGTGCAACTGACGGAACGCTTGGTACGTCAATGTGACCGTCCATGAACTGATGAGGTGACGTTTCAAATCTTCATCGGCTGGTTGGAGCGTGTCGTCCCAGTCTCCTCCACCGTAGGCTGAGAAGACAGAACCTTCGACAAAGTGATCTTCAATGAATCCAAGTGCTCGTTCCACGTGCGAATACAGTGAAGCGTCCGCTTCTGTCTTTCCGTCACGGTCGCGGAACGGAATCATTTCGTCTAGACATGTCACGTCCTCGGTTCGGGCCAAGTAATCCGACAATGCCTTGAGCGACCAAACGATGACATCACCATGGCTATCCTCTTGTTGGATACCCGCATATTCATCGAACATGAACCATTGCGGCCAATCTCCGTCCTTAAATTGATGGCTGAAAATCACAAGCAAGAGTTTTCGCGCCTCTTCAAAATGACCGGTCGCAAGCAAGAACTCCATCGGTCCTTGTGAAACGTCCCGTGTACCCCAGGCAGCTCCACCGTATTGCTCAAGGCCGTGCGGTGACTGATAGTGCACCCGCATGTTTTGAACGTACCATAGCGCTTGAATATTCAACGCCTCGATGTCAGATGCCTCGCCTTTAAGCGTGAAACCGTTCATATAGCTATCCATCCACATTCGGTAAGCGTTCCGCTCCTGCTTTTCGTCTAGCTCAAACGGGCTGTGATTCGCCAAACCAAGATGCACCGTCACGCGCTCGCTTGGTTCGTATGACATCCAAACAAGATCGTCCTCGAACGGTTGGTCGAACCAATCCGACGTTTTGAGGAGCTCAAACGGCTGATTGCTCTCGATTGCATATGTCAAATCAGGCCGTATACCGGCGCTGTCTGCCGTTTCGTCCGCCTTGAATAGGAGTCGGTTGTCCGTCTGCTCCATACGGAACGGAACGACGTACTCTTGCGTGTTCATCGCGACCTGGTGACTCATGACGAACCGTCGCGGTTGCGATGATTCGACGGTCGTCTTGATGACAGGAGCACCTGAGGCGATGGACGTACGGACGATAATCGTCTCCCCGTCCAAATCATAGCGCCATACGGCCTCGTTCAGACGCATCTCGAACAGGCTCGGCATCGTCAGCAAATGGTATGCCCCGTCCATCTCGACATAGATGCGTTGCCCCGATGTTTTCGGGACATTGAGTGGATTTCGGACGTTAGTCGTCCATTTGTTGAAGTTTGTATTGCCGTAAACGATATGCGAGTTAAAGACACCGTTCATGAATACGGTCGTGGCGAGCTTCGACTCGTCCGGCATCAGACTCCCGGCGTTCAATAAGATATTGCCGTGACTCCGCTCAACGAGGTGCTCTTTCGCCGCTAAGACGACGTGCGAACCCTCTTCTGTGAAGAAGGACAAGAGCTGTCCACCCTCTGTCTCTTCAAGTCGTCGCACCGGATAGAGGCGCTCGATTTCGCTCATTGCGAGCCCAGCGCCACTGATTGATTGGAACGATTGGCGAAGATACGGACGAGGACGTACTGTTTGTTCAACGGGTGCTCCCGCTTCAATCGTTGCGAAATGCTTGATCGATTGCTCTGTCAGCGCTTCCGGATGATTTTGAACCAATGACAATTCAAATGCGATTTCTCGGTCCGTCCCCATGTCTAACGGTTCAGTACGAAGTGTCGGCAAGGCGAACTCATATTGATAGACACGGGAAGGCAGTGCACCGTCTAGTCCTGCGGCTCGCCCGGTCAATTTATAGGATGTGCCATACACGTCAAAACCATCCGTCGCATATTCTGCGATAGCTCGGGACGACGTCATTCGAATCGCTGGGAACCCGGTCGACTGCTTTTGATTTTGGCGCGCCATCAGCGCCGTATCCGTCTTCATATAGTCGATATACTGGGCCATGTAAGCTTCGTTCGTGCGAACACCGCCTTCATCAGCGAGTCCGAGATCTTGGACGTACGTGACGTCGAATTGACCTGTCCCTTCGAATGTAGCGTCAAAGCGAACGCCGTGGTCGCTGATCGTCCCTCGTACTTCATAAGCAAACTCCGGATAGTGTCCTGACCAAACGATTTCCTGACCAGAGGCCGCGAAATCACTAGGTGAATGCAGTCCCAGCAACGGCCGGGCAACTCCGCCCTCATGTCGGACATAAAGGTTTGCCATCGAGCCGTCGAATGGATGATGGATTAACTGATTGACCATGATCGGTCCGGTTTTCAATTGGCGGATGTCTCCCATCGGAGTGAGCGAAAGGCTCACGTCTCCGCATGTTAGTGTTGTCTGTTCGGTTAATACATTCACGTCGTACACCTCGTTTTTGTTTTTAGTTCAAAAGATTTTGCCAATACGTCACGGCTGTTCGGGCCCACAAAGAGCGTAAACGTTCCCGGATCGGCGTCAAACGAACCGTTCGGCTGAAGATAGTGGAGCATATCTCCTTCAACGGTGAACGTCACCGTCACGGATTCGCCGGCTTTGAGGGTCACTTTCTCGTACCCTTTCAATTGTTTGACCGGCCGTGAGACTTTGGCTATGTTGTCTTGGATATACCATTGGACAATTTCATCTGCCGTCGTCGCCCCATCATTTCGAATGACGACAGTCGCCTCGACGATGCCGCCTGTCACGTCTTTGACGATGAAATCGTTGTAGCTAAACGTTGTGTATGTCATTCCATATCCGAACGGGAAGAGCGGCTCGTTCGGTGCGTCGAGATATTTGCTCGTGTAGCGTGGATCAGCGTGTTCGATGTCTGACGGACGCCCTGTCCGCAACGAGTCGTAGCGGATCGGTACTTGGCCGACGTTATAAGGAAACGACATCGTCAGTTTCCCCGACGGACTGACTTGCCCGTATAATAAGTTCACAAGCGCCGAACCAGCTTCAGTGCCCGGATACCAGGCCTCGAGCACCGCATCCGAATGTTCGACGACGTCGCGCAGATCGAGCGGACGGCCATTGAATAAAATTGTCACGATTGGTTTCCCGAGTGCCTTTAGACGCTTAAGTCCTTCGCGCTGTGTCTTCGGAAGACGAATGTCCGTACGGCTGCCGGCTTCACCGCTCATCCACGAGGCTTCGCCAAGCGCCAAGATGACGACATCCGACTGTTCTGCGATGCGGCAAGCCTCCGTCCAATCAATTTCTTTTTCGACGGTCGATCCTTCCGCAAACACATAAGGAATTTCAGCCCGGTCAAATGCTTGCCGCAACGTCACGGCCTCTTCTCTTTTCCCATATCCGGCCCACGGGCCAAGCACGTCGTTCGAGTCGACGAACGGTCCGATGAGCGCGACACGTTGCTTTTGTAACGGAAGGACACCATCATTTTTCAAAAGGACCGCACTCTTTTCTGCCAGACGACGCGCCTGATCTCGATGCCCATCTGAAAGGTGGAGCGTTGTCTCTTTCGCTTGATCAATCCCTCGGTAAGGGTTGTCGAATAAACCCAACTCTTCTTTTAGCGTCAAGATCCGCAAGACCGCCTCATCCAGTAAAGCCTCATCCACCCCATCTGCAAGCATCGCTTCCAGATGATTCGTGTATGCGCCCGACATCATATCGATATCAACGCCAGCTCGGAGTGCGAGTTCGCCCGCATCCTTCAGCGTCTCGGCGACGCCATGATGGATGAGTTCTTTGATTGCCGTCCAGTCCGAGATCAATACACCTTCGAAGCCCCAGTCACTGCGGAGGATATCCCGCATGAGATATTCACTAGCCGTGGCCGGAACACCATGGACGACATTGAAACTCGTCATTACCATCTTCGCCCCCTCTTCAAGGGCTCGTTTATAGGCCGGCAAATGGAACTCACGCAGCTCGCGGTCAGATACATCGACCGTATTGTAGTCGCGTCCTCCTTCCGGCGCGCCATACGCCGCGAAGTGCTTGACGCAGGCAGCCAACGTATCGTCTCTCGTCAAATCGTCCGACTGGTAACCGCGGACGAACGCCGCCGCCATCTCGCCGTTCAACCACACGTCTTCTCCGGTCGATTCCATGACACGTCCCCAACGCGGGTCGCGTGACAAGTCAGCCATCGGAGAGAACGTGACGTGTAGACCGGATGCCGTCGCTTCAATCGACGAAGTGCGTGCCATTCGTTCGACCTCATCAAGATCCCAAGAACAGGCCATCGCGAGCGGGACCGGAAAAATCGTCCGGTGACCGTGGATGATGTCCGCCATGAACAAGAGCGGGATGCCGAGTCGATTATGTCGCAAGTAACTTTCCTGCAACTTTTGCGCTTGTTTCGCGTTGCTGATCCCGATGACCGATCCGATGTTCCACCGATTCTCATCGGTGATGCCGTCTTCTTTCAACAACTCCGCAATCGGTCCGGTGATCACATCTTGCTCATCATCCGAAAAAATGGATGGCAGTGTCTGAACAAGCTGTCCCACCTTTTCAGCCACTGTCATCTCCTGCACTAATTGTGTCGCTCTCATTCCATCCCGCCTTTATCTATGATTTGTAAATCGAAACGTTTCACCTGTGTATACCAAAAGTATAAGCGCTTACAAAAAGAGATGCAATGGTTAATCGAAACGTTTCTATAAAAAGTATTAATTTACTGCAAATGATCATCTTCAGATTGAAATACACCTCACTCAACCATTTCGAACTGAATATACTTTAGATTCCCGTTGCCCCGAATCGTTCCATAAAAAAATGAGCCCTGACTTATGTCAATGACTCATTTTCCCGGCTTTATTTCGTCGCACTTTGGCTTTATTGAATGATTTAGAGGTTACATGCTCTATGTCAAAATCAAGAATAGCTCGATTGACTATATGCGAGAACAGCACTCCACCAATCACGCCAATCACCAAGATGGGTCCAAGTGTCCAAATCGTGATGAAACCGGTGTGATAGCAAGCGAACAGACACAGGAAAAGCAAAAAGATGAACCATTCGACGATGAAATCACTATAAATCCAGCGCCGATAGCGAGGATCTGGATTAAATGTCAGCAATAGTTTTGTCTTCCTCCATTCGACGCATAGTTGCGGCAAGTACAGCGCGAACACGATCAACGGTAAGTAAATCGATGTCTGATAAGAGATGAACGCGACGACGATGAGGTTAAAGAAGAGGCCCCAGTAGCGCCAATGCCACGTCGCATCGTCGTGTGCGAGCAATAAATCGATCCGTTCTTGTTTCGTCGACATCTTCATAGCAATCCCCTCGCCGTTGCCAATTCAGAGCGGACCGGTTGAGCTGCATCTGCGCTTTGAACCGTTTCATTGAAGCGTTTATACAGAAGCGGCAACATGACGGCAATCCCAATGACGAGAACCCACGTCCACCAAGGGGCCACCAGTTTATAACTCGCCACGCTACCGACGATGAAGACGTAGCATCCGCTTAAAATCCGGTAGACATTCCGCGTCGCCATTCGTGCTCCGCTTTGATCGGATAGACGAGCAAACGTCTCACCTTCTTTCAGCAAATACACGATTGAACCGCTGGCGAAAAAACCCATCAACCCTAAGCCGACCCACCAAATATGATCCGCGAGCAACGTGACAAATAAAAGTCCAGGTACGGGCGCGAACATCACGTCTCGTCGCCGCTTCCTTTGCTCACGGTATCGGTTCATTTCGTCAATCCGTTGTTGTTTCGTCATACGATTCCATTCCTTTTCTAATCATTGATTCCGTCAAGACGACGTTTCAGCTTCTCGCGATTGGCTTTGGCCAGCATGTTCGACGTGACGTGTTCCGGGTCGAGTTTGAGCAGTTTTCGATCGATCCACAGCGGTAACAAGACAGACGGTGGTGCCCCGATGACCACCGCCCACATCAACACGTCCGGATGGATCTGTCCCGTTAAAAACAGTGCGATCAGACTGAACAATAAGATGAACGTGAAAACGAGTAAAGAAAACTGTAGCTTAATGAGACGGCGATACGTCCAGTCATCATTAAACCGAAGATAGAGGACTGTCTGTTTCCATTCGAAAAACAACGTCGGGATGAGACTGGCCACCGCAATCACGCCAGAGTAAGTCGTCTGCATCATGAAATAGAGTGCACTCACAAAGATGACGACACTGCTCCCAATCATAAAACGACGATACGTCGTGTTGATTTGTAACAACGCTTCAGTCCGGGCTTCCCTGTTCATCTCGTACCTCCTCAGTCTCTGACGTTGTCGAGTCGAATCTCACGCAGCATCGGATGCTCCGGGTCGATGTCGGTCAATTGCTCGTCTTGTTTTCGAATCAAACGGTAGCCACCGTATAGTACACCAACTGCCACAGCTAATATCCAGGCGAACATCCAACCAAGGTTAAGCGTCAGCGCAAACGATAAAATGAATACGACGAACAGCGCAAAGACAAATCCGTTCCGACGGGCGATGATGATTTTGGCATCTTCTCGCTCAGTCAACTCGGTCTCGACTCGGTTCGCCTTGAAGAAGATTCCTCCCAGCAGCAAGAGACAGGCGAGTACGCCGGCCACGTACCAACCATTCCATGAATCCGATTGAATCAATCCGACGAGACAAAACACCATCGGAAACGTGAGCAGACTTTGAAGAACAGCCGTCTTTATATTGGTTTTATAAATCAGATTGATGCGTTCTTGTTTGTTCATCGAATCCCTCCTTAAAAGCTTTCCCGTTTGACGTCGCGACGCCTCGGTTGCTGGGGATCAATCCGTTTTACTTTCTCATCAAGCAGCCGTTCGACAATTACCAGCGCCAACGCTGCAAGGGAGAAGATGAAAAATGGGACCCAACTGATTGTTTCGAGCTTCAAGAGCAACGGGAAAAACAAACAGCTGAAGACAACCATCATGTAGTCGAACACATATTGAATGTGGATGACCCGCTTCGCTCGAATGTGGTCTGTGAAACTGCTCATGAATCGACTTTCCCGCCCAATCATCACGCCGTACGCCAACAGCGACACGACCATCAAACTTCCGTATACGAGCGATTGTGTCTCAGTTTGCAGAAAGAAGAAAAGCAATACCCCAACCGGAATCGCAAAACCGAGTCGTACGAGAAGCCATTTCCGGTTTGCGGTAACCATTTGCTTCAAACGCTGATGTTTATTCATAAGCTACCCCTTTAATTGTGATGGACTCACACGCTAACCTCGTGTCTTTTCAACCTCACCATGTGAATCTCGTACGTTGAATCTCGCGACGAGTCGGTTGTTCTGTATCCATCCAGCTCAACTGTTGATCGAGTTTATGCTGCGTAAACCAGATTAATGCGCTGCCACTGACGAATAGAAGGAAAGGAATCAGGTTGGTCAGGATATTCAGTCGCATCATCATCGGAAAAATCACGGCCATCATGATGACGAACAAGTAATCGAGTTGATATTGGATACCGATCACCTTCTTCGCTTGATCATGCGCCGTTAATGCTCTGACGAAGCGCGCTTCCCTCATAAACAAAACACTTGCCGCACTGGTCAACGATAGAAGGAACGCTGCTATAATCATCGGTGAGCCTTGCGACTGTAAAAAGTAATAAACGAGCACACCGGTCGGAAGGGCGAAGGCGAGCCGTAACAACATCCACTGTACATTCATTTGTTTCACGCTATGTAATCGTTCTTGTTTACTCATCTCATTCACCTCTTAACTACCTATACGGTTTTTAACGAAAAAAGTTCCGTTTTTTTACAATTACCTTGTAGTAGCCAACTCGCTTGACGAACCCGTGACTTCGCTATATAGTTTAGTTAACTTAACTATATTAAAAGGCAGAAAGACTGAGGTTTTCTTTATGAATTTGCTACAAAATCCACGCTTCGTATTCACGTGGTTATCCGGCATGACGCTCACGCTCGGCTTCTCGATTTTCTTCTTGAGCGTGTCGTGGCTCACAATCGATGTGCTGAAGCAACCGGCCCTCCTCGGGATTATCATGACCGCCGTCTCATTGCCGCGCGTCGTGATGATGATATTCGGCGGTGTGTTCGCCGACCGATTCCAAAAGAGTCGGCTCTTGTTTTTGACGAACCTCGGGCAAGGTCTTCTCATGGTCGCGGTCGTGGCGCTCCATCTCGCGGACGCATATTCGGTGTTCGCCTTGATTATGATTTCTATCGTGTTCGGACTACTTGACGGCATGTCCTATCCGGCGTTGTCTTCTTTGATCCCGTCGCTCGTCAAACAAGAAGAGTTGCAGCGTGCCAATTCGCTCTTCCAAGGGACGCTCGAGCTCATGTTCGTGTTCGGACCGTTCCTCGCCGGTGCCTTACTCACATGGGGCGGCTTCGGGCTCAGCTTTGGGACGGCAGCCGTCTTGATTTTCATCGCCGCTCTCTTGATCATGCCACGCTTGATTCGTGACTCCATCCCCCTCGCCCGTGCCATGTCGCTCAGTCATGTCATCGTCGATTTGAAAGAGGGCATCCGTTACGTCTCGAGCACACCAATTTTACGGAGTGGAACGCTGTCGATCGCCATCGTCAACTTGTTCGTCATGGGACCACTCATCATGAGTATCCCGATTCTCGTCGGTGAACGGGGCGGGAATGCGTTTGACTTGAGTCTGATTGAAGGTGGACTTGCTATCGGGACGTTCGCCGCGAGTTTTCTCGTCCTGTTGTTCCGCTCGGTCCATCGGGGACGTTTCGTCTTCCGCGTCTTGTTTTTGACGATTGGGGCCTTCTTCCTCTATACGCAGGCGCAATCCATCACGCTTCTCGCCTTGGCTGCGGCTGCGAGCGGATTCATGTTGATGCTCGTCTACTTGCCGACGGTCACACTCATGCAAGAACATAGCGACCACGACAAAATCGGACGCGTCATGAGCATCATGGCGCTCGCCGCATCGGGACTAGAACCGATTGCGTTCGCTGTCCTGTCGATTTTGGTCGCCCTGGCCGTACCGATTCAAACGTTGCTCATCTCATTTGGTATAATCGGATTAGTATGCAGTATCGTGTTATACGTGCGGAGCCAGACGTTCCGTGACACGCGATGAAAGGAGAACGACGATTGAATGATACACGCAAACAACAAGTCATCGAGATGTACCGTCAAATTGACGAGCTCGACTTGTTGTTCACCAAATATTTTACCGAGTTGAACGAATTCGAACTCAGTTACCAGCAAGAACAGATGTTGCTCCTGTTCAAACGAAAAGACACATGGACGACGACCGAGATTGCGACAAAGATGAATATCTCGAAGAGTGCGGTCAGCCAAGTGCTCAAAGTGCTCGAACAGCGTCGGTTCGTCCAGAAAGAGAAGAACCCGGACAACTTGCGCGAGAGCTTCATCCGTCTCGGTACAAACGGTTTAGAGTACTCGAAACAAATCGATGCGATCGAGGAACGCCTCGCTGAAGAGATGTTCTCCGTGCTCGAAGACGACGAGATGACGATGATCAATCGTTCGCTCGCGCTGATGATCAAGAAGTTCAAATGAAAAATGCGTATCGTCCCGTCTCGGGATGATACGCATTTTTGGTTAGAGTTTCTCGACGACACGTTCCGCTGCCCGGAGCGCGCCTTCAATGTGACCGCCGAACAAGGAGTCCGTCTCCGTCCCAGCGAGTGAAAGCCGTCCTTCCCAAGCTGGGTCGAACGCGATCGGCTGATAGACAGGGAAGTCGGTCAACGGCACCCCATCTTGAACAGTGGCCGTATGCCGGTCACTCGACCAATCGACGTATAAGACGTCTCGCGGCTGTCTCGCCTCTTCCCCGAACAGGCGCACGAGTTGATCGATGACGCGACGATTCAGCTCGTCCCGGTCGAGTACCGAGCGTTCGGCAGCAGACAACCGAAAGAAGCCGAATAACGCGGCCAGTCCGCCCGGTTGTGAGGCGTCATGAATCTCCTGCAACACCCCGGCCCAGCTCATGCCTTGACCAGATTGACCACTGTCTCGCCAAAACGGGCGGTCATACACGGCGAGTACTTTCGCTTGCCCGGCCATCCAGGTCGGAGTGTCTGCCAGCTTCGACTTCGTCGTTTCAAACAGTTCCGGGCGAAACGAGATGCGTGAGACGAGTCGTGGCGGGATGGCTAAGATGACGTGTTCGAACGCTGTTGTCTGTCCGCCTTCGAGCTCGACCACTATCTCGTCTTCCGCCTGTTGAATTGAGGTGACGGTCGACTCGAGTTGAATTGTCCCTGCCGGTAGTGTCGAAGCGAGCGCTGTCGTCAAGCTGGCCATGCCCCCGACGAGTCGCATCGACGGGACGGTGTGGCCAGGCGGGAGCGTATGGCGTTCGATGACACCGAACTGCCGCTCGAGCATCAAGTCACCGGTCGTGTGTTGAGAAAACGTCTGGAGGCCGAGGCGTTCGATCAGCTGGGTGATTGTTGTCTCTGTCTCTGGCCAATACCAGGTAGGACCGAGGTCGAAACCGTCATGGCTTAACACCCGTCCCCCGATACGGTCACGCGCCTCGAACACGGTGACGTTATAGCCTTTCTCAGTGAGGAGCGACGTGGCATATAACCCGCTCGCGCCCGCTCCGATGATGGCGATTGATTTGGTCATATAAATACTCCTTCTCTATACGTGGTGCTCCCATTATACTGAAAAAGATGCATCTATATGATTTGAGCGAATCGCTCGGGAAAGGGCGTTGCGACATGAAGCGTTTCTTCTATTACATCTTATTTCCTTACATCTTGTTAATGCGAGGGTTATATCGGTTTATTAAAACGGAAGGTACAATGTTTTATGCATTCATGTTGTTCTTTGTCCCTATCCATATCCTCATAATTGGCTATAGCCTTCCAGTGTCGCTATTACTAGAAACCTTTTTTATGATTTATCTTTCGGCAGGATTGTTTACGCCGATGTATTACTTCGAATCTGATGTGAAGCGACGACGCACAAAACCGGGATACGTTCCGATTGATGAAACCAAATAGCGTATTAAAACGTATTCAATTAGAAAGGATACGTTTTTTTGTTTCTTATATCGATTAAAAAGCAGAATCCGTAGATTACATAAAGGGGAGGAAGACAGAATGAACATAGCATTCGTCTCGTTATTCGGCTTATTGGTGACATTCTTGCCAATTATTTTAGCCATCACCGTCATCGTGATGGTCATGAAATTTATGAACCGTTATGAACAGCGTGCTGATGAACGGCTTGAGCTTGAGCGTCAAGTAGCCGCTCGTCAACAAGAGCAATTCAACGTGTTAGTAGAACGACTCGATCAAATTGAAGAGAAGATGGAGACTCGCCCGTAAATCGAAAGGAGTGTTTAAATGGATTGGACCACGATCATGTTGACTGCCTCATTGATCTTGAACGCCTTCTTGCTCAATATCATTGCGCAACAAGCAAAAGAGATTAGTGCATTGAAACGAAAACAACTCCATACAGAACCAATCGTGCAAGATGCTGAGTTTCATGCGTTAATTAAAGAAAAGATTGATACGATTGGAATGATTCCGACCGTGAAATTCTTGCGTGAGACATATGACCTGTCGTTGCTTGAAGCGAAACAATTGGTCGATCGGGTAAACGAAAGGGAGTAGCGCGCGCTACTCCCTTTTTCCAGCTTTTATGAGTTGAAGTAACCGACTTTTCCTCTGGCGTACACTTTGTGCGTCACGTGCTCAGGGTCAACTTTGCCGAGTCTTTGATCGAGCCGAGACGACGCAATGATTCCGATTCCATAAGTACCGGTTGCGACAACCGTCACACTGATTAGTTCCGGATTGAGCAGTAGCGTCAAGATCAATACAACATATGCTCCAATCAGTCCAAATGCTGTCCACCATTCGAGACGCACAAGCCGCTTATACTCAGCGGACTGGTTGAAGCGCAGCAATGTGTTCGTCCGAGCCCCTATTTTCACGAGACCGACAGATGGAAACACTAGAAGGAACCAGATGAATTCAGCGAGACGACGTTCGCCAATCATCATCAAGGTCACACTGATTCCTGTAATCAGTGCAAACAGAATGATTGCCTGACGGGTCGAGCGCTTGCCGCTTTCATACAAATGATTGAACCGTTCGCGCTGCGTCATGGAACCAGACTCCTTTTGTTCAACTAATTTCTTTCAACCCAGTTTGGTCTCGCCACTGGAACGGTATCGATTTCTTCGAACCAAGTCGATAGCCGAGACGCCATCCCAATCCTCGAATCCGGTCCACCCAACTGTCACTCAAGTCTTGAAACGGCATGACGGCCCGGACGTGATGCAGCTCGATGCGATGAATCACGTATTGATAGCTAGGTGCCGCTATCGACCGATTGACTGCCATCTTTTCGCACCACTTCTGGTCAAAGAGTTTCTCCCAAGACTTTCGCGTATACGCTGGAGTGGGTTCTTCCTCGGTGTCGAATGCTTCGGCTGTATCAAATAAAGTAGAGTTGTGTAGAACAAAATCCCAAAATGAAATTTCCGAAGCCAACACTTGATCATCCGGTAATTCAACCGTCAACACCACACCTTTATTCCCCGATCCAATCCCTTTGCCGGTGCCTAGGTCAGGAAACTCGTCCCGACACCAAACCGGATAGTTTCCGTTTAGCGGATTTCCAATTCGTTGCTCATATTGTTCAACCATCCAGTCATAAGCCGGTTTGAAAAATTCGAATCCTTCGTCATTGAACATGGCGTAGCGAGGATCACCTTGTAGATACCCTCGCTCCAATGCTACTTTCCAAGCGTCTTCATGCTGATACGTATAATAGATGCCCATATTCATTAACCCTCTCCAGACTTATTCTTTCACCACTTTATCCGATTTCACATCAAGAAGTAGTGAAAATAATGGTCAGGGTTAATCGGTCGATTACAACTTAGGCGTTCGGACTCGGATACTTCACCGCATTTTTCTCGAGCTTCTCTTCAATCGCCTGCGACACATCGATTCCTGCCGCATGGGCGAACGTCAACGCGTAGATGAGGACATCCGCGAGCTCTTCTTTCATCTCGACGTGTTTCGTCTCGAGCGCTTCTTCACTCGACACCCATTGGAACAACTCCAACAGTTCGCTCGCCTCGAGCGATAACGATAATGCCAAGTCTTTCGGGTTATGGTGGAACGCCCAATCGCGCTCGTCACGGAATTCAATCACTTTGTCCATCAATCGTTGTACTTCGTTCATGTCTGTAACTGCTTTCTCTTCCTATGGTGAAACTGTATACTTTTGAACAACGTTGAGTATTCTTCTGTTGTATGAATTACTACTTCATGCAACGCTCGAGTCAACGAGACATACAACCGTCGCGCTTCCTGTGGAAATTCAGGGTAGTTATCTTGATTAACGTCCATTAAAAGTACTGCATCAAATTCCATACCGCGTAAATAGTCTACTGTAGAAATAACGATGTCTTCTCCCACTTTAGTGGTGTCAGACAAAATTAATTGGGTAGTTAAATTAAGTTTCGCATGTAAGAACTGTGCACGTTCAAGTGTTGGTGTGATTATACAAATCGTAAATTGCTGTTCTCGCCAGCGAGCCAGCACTTCTCTTATCTCTCGACTTTTCTTCGTGACTAGAAATTCTATAGGTTGCCCATCTCGATTAAATGGATCAATCCATGTCGTATCGTGATCTGAGTCATACAGTATTTCTTTAGCAAAATTAATAATTGGTTTCGTCGTTCGGAATGCTTTAGTTAAATACTCTATGTGCCATTTTGACGTTCCATTAGTTTGAATCGCATCCCACGACTCCATGTCGAACTCTTGATAACTTTGTAACATATCCCCGAACACGGTCATCCCGTGGCAGATTTTCTCAAGCACCATTAAATCGAGCGGACGAAGCGTCTGTGCTTCATCAACGAAGAGATGGCTCCATTTTTCAGGATATCCGTTCGTTTCATAATGAAGATACATCCAAAGGAAGAGATCTAACCTTGTCGGAGATTTATATTTGTGCCATGCCTTCAATAGAGTCTCATCAACGTCTACTTTCATATGGTCAAGCATCAATGGATTTTTTAGCATTTTCCAAACCGTTTCGGCATCAATTCGTAAAATATCACTCCAAAAGTTTAAAAACGCTTCTCGTTCTTTCTTTTCGGATAGTAATCGATTTTCAAAACTCTCCTTCATCAACTCACTTAATTTTTGACGCTTTTCATCATACAAATATTTTGTCCACGTCGAAGCTGTTTCAATATATTCTTGTTCGTAATCTTGTTTATTTAAAATATGAATTTTTTCAAGTTCACTTCGAATCGTTTGGAGAATCCGCAATCTCCTTTCGTGAAACGTTCCTTTTCCTGACATCCAGATATCAATTGCTCTCTCATGTAAGTTGACTAACTCATGAATTGGTTCATAACTAAAAAGCGTTTCACAGATGTCTTCGTTCCATTCTGCCAACGCCTCATCCACCCACTTGATTAAATGGCTTGATTCATATAGCGGAAGCAATTCCAAATGACCGTTCTGATTTAAAAACTTTTTGTTCAATTGAACCGCAAAATCATCAAACGCCATTGTCGACACCGATTGAATTTGTAAATGCTCCGCGTCCTTCAACAGTTGATGAATAGTCGCCTCATTCGGAGCCAAATAAAGCATCTTCCGACGCTCGTCTTGATACTGCAAATAAGACATACGATGTAGCGCCGTCAACGACTTCCCCGTCCCGGCCGCCCCTTGGACAATCATATATGTATTCACTGGTGCCTGGATGATGTGGTTCTGTTCGGCTTGCCTTGTCGCAATGAATCCATCAATGGATCGGTCTTTTTGTTTCTTTGTCAACTCCTGCTCCATAAAACTCTCTTCTGGGACGTCAGGCACCGTCGAAGGCTTTTTGAATGTCGACTTAATTTGTTCGGTAAACCGTTTCGTCAATGAGCTCGATTGCCGTTTTGGAGCACGACGATGATTTGCCTGAATGACACGTCGTTGTCTTCGATCAAGCTCGAGCTGTGTCATTCCAACGATATCACCACCAGGCGTCTCAATCGTCTCTCCATTAAACATGGACGCACGCATCGCCATCTCACTCCGCCAGTCTAGAACGAGCGGAATCTCAGGTGAACGAGGGTGCGCCACTCCGAACTTCCCGACCGGATAAATCTCTTCTTCGCCTTCGTCCTCAATCACGAATGTGAACGAATACAACTCTTTCAACGCGTCTTTGTACCGTTGTCGCTCCTGTGCACTTTCTGATTGACGTGAATGCCCCCGCATGTCAATCATTTCATAGTCGCTTGACTCAAGACCTGGTTTGTCACCAGCCGTCTTCCCATTTAGATGAGATTCAATGACCATACAAAAATGATCAAGTCGTTGCTGTTCACTTTCTAAAACTGCCTTCATACCTTGCACCCCTACGTCATTTGATATCCTCATTTTACCAAATAATGCATCTTATCGATTTTTCAATATTTATAAACTAGGTGAATTCTTTAAAATGAGATGAAAAATAGTAGTTCAAATTTCTTGATTTATGAATATCAATCATTCTATTTTCTAATTACAAGTTGCTGTACATAATAACTAAAAAACTGGCATCGAATAACGATTCGACACCAGCAGAAAGTTAACTGATTATAGCTAAGGGAGAATATCTTGCTTAACTTCTATATCCGTGATTACCTGTCAGTATCGCTGTACTACATTCTGTTTTTTTCGTTCTTTGCTGCATGCAAATCAATAATCGCTTTATGGCCATGATTTTCTAACAAATATAATAAGTTACTGCCATTTAACAATGTTAATGGCTTATCCTTAACAAAGTTATAGGCATCAGGACCATAGTCTGCAGTAGATACTAAAATCCCTTTAATAGCACCTTCATTCATCACTGTCCCGTATAAGTCACGAACAGCAGACACTCCTACAGTATTTGTGTACCTTTTTGCTTGAATAACTATCTTACCTCCCCGCAAAGGATCTGGGTCAAATGCTATTGCGTCAACTCCACCATCTCGACTTGCTTGTGTGATTCTTACTTCTCCACCATTTTTACTAAACTCTTTTTCAAATATTTCACGAATCAGATGTTCGAAATCCTGCCAATCCATAGAAGCTAAATTTGTTGTTTCTTCTAATTCGTGAATTGTATCCTTACCTTCCATAATCCTATTATCATTCCAGTCCATTTTAATGACCGGTGCGACTGCGGTGAGAGAATAAAGTTTACTACTACCGATTCCTTTCAACTGTTTAAAACATACGTTAGGATTGACCATCTCTAAATTGATATCTAAAAATTCTTCTCGAGACACAAACAAAGAAGATATGCATAACGTCTCTGTCTTTCCAGTTCCTGTATTAATAGAATCCACATAACCATTAATAGCTACAGATTCAATATCGTGTCTCTCATCATATTTAAAAATCAAATGAATCATGCTAAGCAAATATGAATACAGTAGCCGGTCATAGAGTTCATTTAGGTATTTTTCAGATAACCGAACCTCTAAAAAATCATCTCCTTCAACCACATACTTAACCTCTTTAACATTCGTCATGTCTTTAACTGTCGGTAAATACTGCTCAATATAAAGAGTTTTTGTCTCCTTCAAATACTTGGTTGTACGTTGGATTGGGATATAATCCAGTAAAATAAAATGATTTAATATAAAGTCAAAGTAAGACTCTATACTCTCATCTCTATAAAATTTATAGTCTTCAAAAACCTTGTGTACATGATTGAATCTCTTTTGTTCTGCTTTTTCAAAAGCTTCTTTTTCCCGACTCCATTTTTGGTACTTCTCTCGATATTCGCTTAGAGTTTTCTCGTTCCTTGCATCGATTTCATCTTTTTCCGCTAACCAAATATTTTTTTCTTTATTGTATCTAAGCTGAGCTTCTTGTTTCTTCCCTGGTGCCAAAAACGGAAGTAACTCCTCGATAAAGTTATACATAGGTTGATAAACTTGAGCTGAGGGATCAGGTGCATTCCGAACTTCCTCGAGAGTTGGAGAAGAAGGCTCTTTCATAGTAAAAGTTTTTAGAGTGAGATTATCTTTTAAATTTTCATTGCGTGCTCGTTTGATTACACGCTGAAGATAGTCTTCTGCAACCGTTCTCTCATCCTTCAACTTTTTTGACATTAACTGTGCAATCGCTCTTCTGTTAGTTTTTTGTTTCAATTCCTCTTGTTTTTTTATCACTTTATTCCACTGATCTTCCCAAATCTTTAACTGCATTTCCGCTTTCTGATCAATTTCATACATAGACTTCCCTCTGATTATTCGAAATTTACGTAAGCCGTCGTGACGGATTTCTCGCTCATACATAAGGAAGCTCCTTTCATATCATTTGTTTCTTATATTCCCTGTAAATTACTCTTTTCACGAAATTGAAGATAGAATTTTTATAATCATGTCCTAATTACGCACAAAGGATATTGTTTATAAATATTCTTCAAATTTAATCGAAGAGTTCGTAGTAACAGCGTATCCAAATGATATAATCCCACTAAAAAGGGAGGGATTCGGTGCTTACGTTCGACAACGTCTCTGTTCGCCAACAGGACACGCTCATCCTTGAAAATATCTCGTTCACCATCAATCCGGGTGAAGTCGCAGCCATCCACTGCGGCGTCACTTCCCGGGAAATATTATTCTCGCTATTGACTGATGCGCATGCGAACTACTCGGGAACTATCGATACAGCGAATCGTACGCTCTCAGTCTTCTCCATCCGTGACGGCTTATACGACCGGCTGACGGTCGAGGAATATTTGCGTTTCACACACATGCTCTACGAATCGACGGAATCGCTGGATGCCGTCCTGCAAACCGTTCAACTCACCCCATATCGGAACAAACGATTGAACCGGCTCAGCTTGTCGCTCGTCCGGCGCGTCCAATACGCGGCGCTGCTCTTACATAATCGCGACATCTACGTCCTCGAAGAACCGGATCAAAACGTCGACCAAGAGACACGGCACTTGTTCGCAACCGTCTTGCTGCAACTGAAGCAACAACAAAAAGCCATCCTGCTCCTGACGAGCAACATGGAGAGCGCCCTGTTCGTCACGTCGACCGTCTATCGCATCGACCACCGACACTTGCGCCTGCTCGATGTGGAGCCGGATGAACCGGAGGCGAACGAAGATGCCACCCCTGACGTCATGCACGTCCGCTTCGAGAAGATTCCGACGAAAGTGAACGAGAAAATCGTCTTGCTCGATCCGCCGGAAATCGACTACATCGAAAGTCAGGACGGACAATCCGTCTTACACAGTCAGTCCGAGCAGTTCCCGAGCGTCTTCACGATGAACGAACTCGAGACACGTCTGACCCCATACGGCTTCTTCCGCTGCCATCGGTCGTACATCGTCAACCTTCAACGGGTGCGGGAAGTGATCACCTATACAAAGAACAGTTTCAGCCTCGTGCTCGATGATGCGGCGAAGACGACAATCCCGCTCTCGAAGACGAAAATGGCCGAATTGAAGACGATGATTGGGCTGAAATAGGCTCCATTCACTGTCCGATTTGCTCCACTCAGTCCTCAAGAAGCGCCATTTATGGCCATTCTAATGCGCCCCACTCTTCCTCTCGATATGATGAAAGCAAGCAAGACGACATCGACGAGGAGGAACGAGAATGGACTCAATCATTCAAGTGAACGGATTAAAAAAGCTATTCGGCAATGAAGAGGCGTTACGCGACGTAACGTTTTCTGTCGGCAAGGGAGAAGTGTTCGGCTTCCTCGGACCGAGTGGATCTGGGAAGACGACGACCATCAAAATCTTGACGTCCCAACTCGCGCAGACGTCAGGTGACGCCACCGTGTTCGGCGTCCCGGTCTCAGAATTGAAACAAGAACAGTATCGGAAGCGAATCGGTGTGTTGACCGATAACAGCGGTCTATACACGCGTCTCTCGATTGAAGAGAACTTGCAGCTCTATTGCGACCTGTACGACGAGCCACGCACACGTATCGATGACGTGCTCCAGATGGTGAACTTGGCCGGGGAACGCAAAAAACGCATCTCCGCTTTATCGCGCGGGATGCTGCAACGGGTGACACTGGCCCGAGCATTGTTACATGAACCGGAACTGTTATTTTTAGATGAGCCGACGTCCGCACTCGACCCGGTCAACTCACGCCACATCTATAAAGGCATCGAACGCTTGAAGGCAAAAGGGACGACCATCTTCTTGACGACGCACGATATGAACGAGGCCGAAGAACTGTGCGACCGCGTCGCTTTCTTACATCAAGGGGAAATTCAACTCCTCGACGCCCCGAAACGATTACGCCGGAAATATGCGAATGGCTCCATGCGCGTCGAACTGCATGACGGGGAAACGGTTGAATTGAAGCAAGGAAAAGACGGGGCCGACTGGCTACACGAACACATGCGCGACCAAAACATCGCGGCCATCCATTCGAATGAGCCGACGCTCGGAGATATCTTTATCGAAGTGACGGGGAGGAAATTATCATGACATTTTCAATAAAACGGGCACTCGCCATTTTTCAGAAAGACTACAAAGACTTGTCGCGGAACTTATTCGTCTCCTCGACGTTAATCATGCCGCTGTTCTTCGCTGTCTTCTATTCTCAGCTCGGTGGAGAAGGTATCGACGTGACATACTTCGTCATCAATATCACGTTCAGCCTCGTCGCAACGTTCGTCCAGTGTGCCTTGATCGCTGAAGAGAAGGAGAAGAACACGCTCCGTGGGCTGATGTTATCGCCTGCAAGCACGCTCGACATCTTACTCGGAAAGAGCGCGCTCACGTTCGTGACGACGCTCATCCTCATCGCGGCGTGTGCCTTTATCATGGGATACAGCCCGGCGAACCTTCTCGTCATCTCACTCGCACTCATCGTCTCGACGTTCTTTTATATCGGGATTGGAACGATTCTCGGATTGATGACGAAGACGGTCATGGAAGCCTCACTCATCGTCATGCCGGCGTTTTTCTTCTTCTCGTTCTCACCGATGCTGTTGGTATACGAGGACCGCTTCTCCATCATCGGTCTCCTCGAGTACTTGCCGAACATCGTCTTGATCGACCTCGCGCATCAAATCGAGGCGGGAGCAGGACTTGGCTCTACATGGGTGGAGCTTGCGGTTCTGTCGGCTTGGGCACTTGTCGTGTTCGTCGGAAGTATTGTGATGTATAACCGGAAACAGACAGACTAAAAGCGACGATATTACTCGTCGCTTTTTTTGAAGCGTTCTTTTAAATCCATTCCATAAAGAACTACATATAAAAGACATGCTGGTAATACGGTAAACAACGGGACCTTTCTATGAAACCCTAACCCCTCATCGTGAATGCCATAATCAATGGCCCAATATGCTAAACCAATAGATAAGCATAGTCCTAGGAATTTCAACATCTGCTTGCGTTCTCATCGTGATTACTTAGTTTTAAAAAACTTCGTACAACTGTCATACTTGCCACATTCATCCCTTTTTCGTCAGCAAATTAATCAGCGTTTTTCTCGCCTCTGGATTTTTTGCCAATACCAATGCGGCACCACTGACTCCAGCCACAATCGATGCACCCATCCATCTCTTGAACTCCGAATCTTTTTGAAATGACTTATCCACCATTCGCTCAATTCGATCATTGAGTTTGTCTCTAGTTTCATCCGTTAGGTTGTCGTCTTTGAGTTGTTCGGAAAAGACATCAATCGCTTTATCAATCGTACTGTACACTTTGTCTTGCGATTTTGAGCCGACTTCTCCCATATTGCTAACCGCATTTATGACATCAGGAGTATGCTTTAAAAGCGTTTCATCTTGGTTAAAAGAAAAGTCACTTAATTCATTTTCCGTAAACTTTTTTACGGATTGAACGATTTCTCCTTTTTCACTCATCACTTTACCTCCTAGTGTTGTTGTCTCAATCCAATTATACGATACCTTTCAACTCCACATGTTATACAAATGGCAACGCCTCTTCATGTTGCGTATTCGCATTGATCAATCCCCGATTATGGAACGTCGAACTTAAGTCCGCATAGTGTGTCGTAATCGGCAGTCGTGTCTTTAAGAGCGAGTGGACATGCATGAACGATAAACGATACACATCGCTTAACACAGCCTCAAACGGTAAGACGTTTGTCTGTTGCACCACTTTGAGCGGTTTCGCCATCCCGACATGCTTGCTTGGATTGGTCGTAAGAAGATAGCCCATGCGTTCCTTTGTATAACTAAGCCCCTGCGAGGTCTTCCATCCTTCTTCATGAATCGCCATCCGTCGATTGACATTCTTCAAAATTTCCACGTAGTCGAACTGAATCCCACGTGGAGAAAGAAGCGAGTCGATGAGAGCCAAATCTTCACGGCAGAATCCATCCCGGTGGAACGTGATATGCATTGGCGCATGACCATACTGTTCTTCAAATGCATGAAGCGTGTCATAGACGATTTCCCGCATCGTTTCAGAACTGATTTTCTCCCCCGCTTCACTTGTCGAGAGTGATTTCTGCTTAATCATCGCCCCATCTTTCCCAATGATTTGAATGATGCCTGACGCATGTTTTCCATTCTCATGGCTTACGTCTAACCCGACAAAACAATCCGAGTAGAGCGGTTCACCGAGAATCCAAGGTTGAAGGCCTGCCTTCACGTACACACCTAGTAGGATGTTGTACAATGTATCCTCAGAGTTCAGCACGCGATCATGTAGCTCCACACATTGAGTCACGATATCATGTTTCCCACCAAATTCCCGCTTAATGGCTTGATAAGAATGATTGAGCGATGCTTCCTCGGCAATAACAACAACGACACCTTCAAAGTGTTTCGGGACGTTCTTCAATTGGAACATGACGTCTTCTGCCTGTAACAAATCGGTAGAAAGCGTTTGGCTCAGTCCTTTTGGTTTGTTCGAAACGTTGAGTGTCACGCCAAATCTGTCAGACGTAGTCTGCAGTTTCTTGATAAAATCGAGGACTTGCTGCACTTTTTGGCGATCACGTAATTTCGGGTCGACAAAGAAACTGACAGTCGCTTCCCCTTTTTCAAACACGCCGCCATGATTCAAACCACCCTTGGCGTAGCTAGCCGTCTTTCCTTGACCAAATCGAAGCCGAGGAGATGATAACGTTTTGATGGTATAGCCGAGACGAGCCGCTCGTACATTTTGCCGTTCAAATTTCAGCATCGGCAGTCGACCGATCAAATCGAGTGCTTCCGGCATCAGTTTTGACATTCGCGCGTCAGGTGACAATTTGATGATTCGATTGACTGCGCCGAGCTGTTTAGCTGGAATCGTCTCAAATGAACAACTCTGTTTCAGTTGCTCGGGTAAGTATGGAAGAATGTGATTGTTTCGATCTTTGACGTGTACGACGAGTGCGTCTGGTGCGATGATTCGTTTCGGATCTTTCTTTGCGAAATAATCAATGACCGAACACTTAATAATCGGACTCACTTCACTCGCTCGATATGGTGCAACTTCTACAAATTCGTACTCATACGACTTCGGATGAGTCGAATCGATGACACGCATTCCCGCAGACACGGATTTCGGCTCACGCTTGAGCTGCTGCAGTAGGTTTTCGCGGTACTCAAATTGATGGGTTAAATCGAATCCAAAAACAATTTCATCCGTCTGAGAAACGTTCACGTTGAGATCGAGTGCCGGATAGATGAGTAGCCCACTTGTCGACTGTAGGTGCGCCTGTTTCGAGCGGAACTTCCCCCGGTTCATCATGTACTGTGGATGTCCCAATCGCTCCAACTGCTTTTTCAACATTCGTTCAAGTAATGTTCGCTCGACATTACGTGAAAGATTGATCGGACGAGCTTCATATTGAAGAAACGTCTCGTTTCCCCACTGTTTGATTTCCTCAAACGAAGCAATGTACTGATCAAAGAACACAATTGGTTGAAAGTTGTTCAATTTATTTAATTGAAAAATCAACTTCCCTCCTTGCGTATGTCGTGATGATGGATCCTGGAGCGGTACGGTATAGAGATGGAGTGTCACGTCCGTTGCTTTCGTTAATGCTCGCCATTCTGTTAAATAATACTGGTTCATCTTTCCCTCATCCTTCCCCGTTGTTCAATCATTGCATCCACTATAACGGAATTCCTAATATTAGGTAGATAAAATAACGGATAGGGTTCAAATGGGAAGTGTACTACCTGAGACAGAATTAATTTTGCTTTTCGATTCTGCTAAAACGAATTAACTGATTTTCTTCTTTTCGCTCTGATTCTAATAATAAATCCATTGTTGTTAGCCACTGCTGATTCCGCATTTTTGCTGGCAGAATACTATCTAAATCGATTTCAGAAGGGCTCGTCCATATTTTCTTCAGATGACGTTCAACTTGAGGAGACCATTTAATTTTATAGTATGCACTTGACGCACTATTACTGAGATAAAACTCGTGATCTCGTTTTGAATAGAATAATAATTTGTATTTCTTCGAACTGATAATCGGCTGAAGTCCATTGAGAAAATTTATGATTCCATTTAATTTATTGAACTGAGAAGCGACTAAAATGTCACTAAAGATTAATGGCGTTTTCTTTCCCTTTAAAAGCAAATTTATAAAAGCGGAGTGGGTAATAACCACTTCTCCGTATTTTTTCGCCTGATTACTCTTAGGTATTAGATTATACAAACGTTTATTTAAATTATATTGGAACTCATAGTGCTTTAAAAATTGTGGCTGCATCAACTGATTTACGACATCTTGAGAAAATTCAGGTTCATTCAATTGATGCCAATGTCCAATCGGTAAGTATCCCATGGCGATAGGATGATCGAGCATTCTGTCGATAAAAAAGTCTTTTTTATTCATTTCTATGTACATTAATTTGGTAATTTTGTATGAGTTATAACGAGGTTGCTGTAATTCATGCTTATTAAACTCTTTATAAATCATTAGCATTTGAGTCAAATGATTCCGAATTACTTTTATCGCTGCTTCTTCTCGTTGGATGGGTTGCTTTCTGGATTTAAGTTTTTCAGTTCTCCTTGAGACGGCAATTTGTAACTCTCTTAATTGATTTTGAAGTAGTGTAGGCATTTGATATACGGATGACGTGTATTCTTGTTCTGCTAATTTTACTTGTGGATGAATATTAGACAGAATATCACTGAGTTCCACTTCTCGGAGTAATCGATATTCTGCATCAATTGACTTTCGATACTCTTCATTCGCGTACTGCTTGGCACAATCTACTCCAATGAAGAAAAATTTATCACTTTTCCGTTTTGTCATCTTTACTTTCTGTCTCTTTAATTTCGTATTGCATAAATGGCACTTCAATTCTTCATTAGAATTCAATGAGATTGGAATATCAAACTTAAATTCAGTAAGTGCATCATTATATAGTTGTCCAAAAGACTTTTCTAAATTAGAAGGGATTGCACACGTATAGGAAGGCGAGGTTGCAGTGTTTTCAGTCTTAAGTAAGTTGTATTTTTTAATCGACTCTTGAACGTTATATTCAAAATGTGGAAACAGTTTCAGCACGTCGCTGTAATGTAAAATTATTAACTCTCCACGACGGAAGTTCCGTAAAATATACTCACTTGTTTGCATAAAGTCCTCCTATGATAAAATTCCTTTACTGTACAGAGAATGGTGTGCCGCGAGACACACCATTCAAGTTCAACTATTTTTAGCCTTTCGGTGGGTATGAATCAGATCCGTAAGTATTTTTTTCACGAATTCTCCCTTGCTTGTTATGAATGACGAGCTCAGACTGTTGGTTCATTGCAATACTTCTTCCAAAGTTAATCGCTTCTCGCTGTGTATCAAATGTCTTTGTTGCTTTTTGATTTCCAGCACCCTTCACTTGATAGCCGCCATCCTTATGTGGAGTCACATGTTGATTTTTTCCTTTACTCATTGATTAAACTCTCCTTTGATAATAGATTACGAACGAAGCATCTGTTTATATTCAAAGTTTTATTTGATAAAATGGATTAGTCTTTTATATCTAGTCAAGTGAGTTTTGCAGAACTCACTTGACTTTTTTTATTGCTTTTTTTATCTCGCGATTAATTTCTTTCTCAACTGCCCGAATATTTCTTCTTAAGTTTGTTCGATTAACTGTTATCGTGATGCGTTTCAATCTTTCACCTCCTCTTATAAAAATAGATCATTCGTTCGTATATTCAACTTACCATCATCTTCGAATTAAAGAAAGTACAAAAATCAATATATGCAAAATTTTTAAATAAAAAATCAGGATAAAACACTACATATAGTATTTAATCCCGATTTTCCAACTCTTTATTTTAATCAAATTTCGCTAAATCCCAATGTGTCACAATCCCCAATAACGCTTGATTGGACTTCCCTGATTCCGTAATCAATAATGCTTCTAACTTTTTGCCTTGATTTGCAGCCTGTAAAAAGTAGTCTTTTGCTTCATAGATAGTATTTCTTCTCGAAACGAAACGATACTTCCCAGCAAGTTCATCGACAGAAAGAAGATCGCTCACTTTGGTCTCTTCGAATGAAATGAGATCATCCTTCACTTTTGACGCCAACCAATTCGTGATACCGCTTTCAGTCACAAGCGAAATAAATTTTCCGTCTGAATTAAAAACAGGAAATTGAGAATACTGGAATTGATGAACAAACTGGAGCATTTTACTCATCGAGTCCGTTTCATTCAATGAATAGACGTCACAGAAGAAGGTATTCATTCGCTTTGGTGTACGTAACTTTTCTTCGATTTTAATAATCTCATTCACAATTTTATCGTGAGGTTCTGCAATCGATTCACCATTTAATCCGCTTCCATGTTGAATGGCGTTGCGCAAGCGTCCAAAACTTTTGAGCCGCTCCGCTTTTTGTCGAATCAAGGGATTTTGTTTAGCGGCTTGATCCACAAGATAGGAAAAGGAGATGTGCTCTTCCTGTTTTAGCTGCTGACGTAACATTGTCTCAATGCGATGGAACCGATCTAAGAAATTAACAGAGTTTTTCATGAGACACCTCCATGTTTGAAAACCTGATCTCAACGCACCACGAACGCCTCTTGCTTAACAGTTTTCCATGCCTCTCCGTCATACAATTTGAACAACTCGCTAGCCAATTGATAATTCCGCTCAAATGCTACGTTACCTAGATTAAAGAATGGTTTTTTAGACTCGCTCCAATTCCACAACACACGCTTATCTTCTCGAATTGGCATTTGTCGATCTTCTAATAATGCAGTGAGCGCTTTACGTTCTATCGGTTCAGAGTATCCAAGCATCGCATAGAGGAAATATGCATACTCCGTCTCATCAAAATTCAAAACAACGACATGGGCCTTATGTTCATTAATAAACCGCATCATTATCCGATACTGTTCAAATAACAACGGTGCTAAATGCTTACTTTCTGGATGGCTACCACTTAAGATTGATTTCGTTAATCGGGAACACTTCAATCGATGAGGTAACCGTAAAGCTGGGAAAGTAGGAATTGCTAGTACATTCGTTTTAACACCAGCTAGTCGAAAGAAACGTTCGATTTTTTGATCAAAAGCATGTCTTGTAGTCGAACTACTTTTTCCTCGTTCATATATGAGAGACGTCCATGTCAAAAACTGTTCTTCGTCTAAATTCTGATTAATTGATTTAGGGTTAAGGAGCATTCCACCTTCTCGGTACTCGAGTTCCTGAGTTCGATTAAGTGGGGATTGGCCACCCCATACAATGACACGAACGTCTTCGACTTCTTGTGGGATGAAATGTGGAGCTGGTACGTTACTGCCTTCATATATGAATGGTATTAAGTCTCCCCAAATCTGAATCAATTCTTCGTTCATATTCAGCAAACTATTGGATTCTTGACGTGTATTCCAAAGACCCGGCTCAAAGCGCCATGTGTGAAGCGTATCTTGAATAAAGTAGGGATGTTTGTACAGAATCGCCTCGACCGTCTTCGGTGAATATGGATAATGCTGTTGAACCTCTTCAATTAACTTATCCACAGGAACGGGAGATTTCTGTTTCAATAAATAGTTTACTAAGAGTGAACGTGCGCTCGGATGTTCAATGGATGGATCGAGTTCATGTATTCGGTTAAGCCGCTCAGCTTCTCGCATATCCTCTGGTAGATACGGAGCCACTCTGACAGTCGCTTTGCCCTCCTGAAGATTCTCGAATATCATCTTTTGACCCGGTTTAATTCGATGTTCGAAGAGGAAATCGCTAAAGCTGTGACTTCCTGCTTGACCTTTTGCGTTCATGGTAAGGATAAAAGGACTCGACTGATGTAATACCTCTAGCTGTCCAGCGGCAAAATACTTTGTCAACTCACCAGACACCTGAAACGTAGAATTTCTTCGTTCGAGTGTAGATAAACGAACCGTCAAACGGTTATTGGCTGTACGTTCACGTTTAGTAGGTTCAGTAACTTCTATGTTCTGCTTCAGTCGTGGCGATGGGATTGGAGAAATAACTGTTTTCCCTCGCGTTTTTTTTGAAGCAAGATCTAATTCTTCAGGTTTGGAATCATCATAAATAATCGTATTCTGAGAAATAACAATATTTCGTTCCACATTTAAAACTTGTCTCAATCCTTCGTAATAAGCAGAGAATATATTTTCATATGGCTGTTTCCGAAAATACTTTTGAATAATTTCTCGAATTTTAATCGGTGTTTCGCGATTCCGTTTCAAGTGCTCAATAATGGCACCTTTCTGTTCTTCAATTTCTTCTAGAATATCTGGTGACACGGTGATGTTGTAATCCATTGGTGGATTATCATAATCATTTAAACTAATCCGTTGATAAGATGTCTTGAAACGGGAATCTACTTTAGGAAAGAACAAGACGTTAGAATCTTGGATATCGTAGTATGATTTTACTTGTGCAATCACATCATGCCTGACGATGTTTTCGAGTTTATTCTTGTACATATAGCGATGGACCAAATCATTTAGCAATTGCCATTCGCTAAGAATGACATATTGTGCATCCTTATGCCCGTGCTTTCCGTTTAAAACAATAAATCGAGGATCTTTATATAAACTTGCTATTTTATTTTTCAAATCTTTACTCATTAAAATAGGCTCTCGGTTTTGACGTAGTTCACGCTCAAGCGAGTCAAATTGTGACGAAGGATCATTTTTCCGTCTCACGTAATCGCCTTCGCTAATGACCGACGGTACATTTGCTTCTAACGCTGTAGTTAAATTCCGAACAGCATCTTCTCTCTTACATCCTCGTCCTGAATCCCAAATCATCATCAAATACTCAATTAATTTCTCTCGCGTCAATACATCGGTGTGAAGTGAGTTAAATGCCAACTGAATATAACTAATATTTGAAGAGACTACCCCTGAAGATTCCATCATTTCCCCTCGCCCCTTATATTCAAATGTTTTACAATTAAATTATATAAGAAAGGGGCAAAACAATGAATGATATTATCCAACGCCTAATTAATTTTTTATCAGGTAAAGATAATCAACAAGCCTCGATTGATGAGGCTTTAGATTTGCTTGAAGATGAGTTCATCGATTTGCGACAACTTCAACAGATTCTAGCTCACCAAACACAAATCCAAATGAATGAGGGCGTTCTTCAATTAACAAGTCAGAAGAAGCAAACTACACAATCTAAAGCCTTTTCACCTAAACAACGAGCTGAACTCGTTGAGAACCTAGAAAAAAGACTGATAGGACCACGAAATGGTGAACATGAAACACTCAAAGCAGCACCAAGTTCATACTATTTGACCGGTCGACTCTTTCCATACGGCGCCTCATCAAATGTCATTCATGAAGAAGAGACGGATCAACCTTTAAACGAAGTTGAAGGCATCACTGTTGAAGGTGAAGCCATTGAAGAAATCATTACCTCTCAAGATCAATTTCGTAACTCTAGCTTGGGCGTAAGCTTTATTTTAAATGAGATTACCCAACTAACTTGTCACATCCATTGGGCACGTTATGAATCCCTAGAAGAAGATAACTCTTTTTCTTACAAACGGCAGCCGTTCTCAAAAATTGTCTCACTGGATTTAAATCAGAGTGGTGAACTGTCAATCGACTCAGATTCAAATCTACTTTTAAAATGGTATGTTCGTCCGGGAAAATCCGGATTAGACATTAGTCTTTATCTCGTCCACAGCTTGGATTTGAGCTCAACTAATCGTTTTCCGAGACAGGAGGAGATTATCTTCCAACCGCAACTATCATTTAGCGTCAACAAGCAGTCGATTGTTCCGCGTCCTGCTTACGGCATGAACAACTTAATCAATTTCTTATATCGCGGACGGACTGTTCCTATTATTGGTCACCAAATCGGTACAGATTGGTCCGTAGACGACACTACCTACTACTTCACAACGACATGGTTGCCAAAAGAAGAAGTGCCTCTCGTTGAACATCAACGTTTGACGGATACGTCGTTCAACATGCTTGATTTGGCCAAACAGCCTAAAACTGAAGTCATTTCTCGGTTAAACAAATTACCAGACGCGTATATGGAATGGATTGCGGATGAATCCGCGAAGTTGGATGGCCTTAGCGAAATCGACCAATCCTTACTTTCGCAACAGGTTGAACAAGCAAGAGAAACTTGCTCGCGTATGTACGATGGAATTCGTCTTTTGAAGACGAATGACAAAGCATGGACAGGTTTCAGACTCTCGAACTTAGCGATGCATGTTCAACGTGAGCAAGGTATTCATGCCTCGGTATATAAAGAAACAGGACAATACGATTTTGAACCCGTTAAAAGCGAATGGCGTCTGTTCCAGTTAGCCTTTATCCTTATGAACTTACCTAGCAGTTTTGACGAGCAACATGAAGACCGTCAGCTTGTCGATTTGCTATGGTTCCCGACCGGTGGAGGTAAAACGGAAGCCTATCTTGGTTTAGCAGCATTCGTGATGTTTGTTCGCCGCTTAAAGAATGATGCTAGCGACCCAATGAGTTACGGTGGCATGAGTGTCATGATGCGCTATACGCTCCGCCTACTAACCATTCAACAGTTTCAGCGAGCGACGCTTCTTATTTGTGCCATGGAAGCGATTCGTCGACACGAAGATACTTATTCGAATCAGATTCCTGATATTCAATTAGCAGACTTAGGTACCGTGCCGTTCTCGATTGGACTTTGGATTGGAAGTGCATCTACGCCAAACAATTATGATGATGCAAAGATCGCGCTGCAAAAACTAGCAAGCAACGAACCTCTTGAGAACGGGGAAGTTGGCAACCCGATGCAACTTAGCCATTGCCCTTGGTGTGGGGAGAAATTAACTGTACGGGACTATTCGGTCAATCGAGCTAAAGCGACAATCAAATGTCCGAAAGCAAGATGTACATTCCACAGCGGCATCCCAGCATATACGATTGACGAGGCCATTTACGATCATTTACCGTCGCTCGTCATCGGGACCGTCGATAAACTAGCACAAATTGCTTGGCAACCGCGAATTGGAGAATTGTTCGGTCGTAAATCATCCTATCGAGCTTCCGACAACAAATTCATAGACGACTCTCCGACACAAGATTTGCCACGGCAACACGCTTGGCTTCCTCCTGCGGATCTTGTAATCCAAGATGAGCTGCACCTTTTAAACGGTCCACTTGGTTCTCTAACAGGTTTATATGAGTTCGTGATTGATGAGCTCATGGGATTTGGCGAATCAAAACCAAAAATAGTTGCTTCTACCGCTACCATCAGTGGAGCTGAATCTCAAATTCGTGGGCTTTATGACCGACCAGCAAACCAATTTCCAGTCTACATTCAATCACCTGATGACTCATTTTTTTCAAAAACAGTACCGATTGATCAGAAACCAGGTCGTCTTTATGTAGGTATTTCTTCGCCGGGGGTCAGTATGAAAATCCATACTGTGAACGTATACGGAGCATTGATTGCCGCAACACGGAAACAAGAGAAGCAGGCTGAACTCGATCCGTATTGGACCGTCGTTGGGTATTTCAATACAATTCGTGAATTGGCCGGTACGAATACGATGTTTTATGATGAGATTCGGACGTATCTTCAAGCGAATGAAATTGAAGAGCCATTACTCGATTTCGAAGAGTTGACGAGTCGTAAAAAAGCGCAGGAAATTCCAGAACTATTAGCTCGGATGGAACGAACATTTGAGAATGATGAAGTATTGGATGCTGTCCTTTGTACGAATATGATTTCCGTAGGAGTCGACGTCAACCGTCTCGGTTTGATGGTCGTCCATGGTCAACCGAAGACGACTGCTGAATACATCCAAGCTACGAGCCGTGTTGGTCGTCAACACCCTGGCCTAGTCGTAACAATTCTGAACCCTCAACGTACTCGGGATTTGTTCCACTATGAGCAGTTCAAATCTTTCCACCAGTCGTTTTATCAATACGTTGAGCCTACAAGCGTGACACCATTCTCTAAAGGTGCATTAAAACGCGGTATTATTGGTGTTCTCGTGGGATTGATTCGTCAAACGATGACATCGCCTTCTATTTCGAAATCCAATAGCGCAGGTCAATTTGATTTGGATGCTATAGACGTGACGATGATTGATCGCTTTGTCGCTCGAGCTAAGTCTGTGTATGATTGTTCCGAAACAGAAACTCGTCAGCTAGTTAGTGAAGTGTTAGATACATGGGAATCACTCGCTACTCGTACAAATCACGAACTAGCCTATCGTCAAAAAATTGTGAACGGTAGACCGATGAATACGTCACACCATTTGTTGAAGTACTTTGAAGAAACACCTTATACTCATGAGGCGATGTTTGCACTAACTTCTTTGCGTAGTGTAGAACCTGAAATTAAAGTGGAAGAGGAGGTCAATCGCTATGACAGCTGGTGATTCAAAGCATTCTTATCAACGAGGCTCAATTCGAGCGGCTCAATTACTTCATCACTTTGGTCCGGGAGCTATCGTAGATTTACCAGATGGTAGTTTCATTACGAACGCAGTGGATCAATGGAAATTTAAATACGGTCAAATTCGAGAAGAAGATCACGATGCTGTCATGAGCGCATTCAATCAGAAGCCAATTCGCCTACTAAATAGCAATCCTGAAGCAATCCGAACAAAAGTATCACGATTTCCAATCTGGCGTTTTTGTCCGAATTGTGGATCTATGACAGATCAACCGAAACGCACATTTTGTACGAATCCAAAGTGTGAACCCCTTGGAGTAAAATATGCGCCAATGCGTTTTGTAACAGTTTGTCGAAAGGGACACATCAGTGATTTCCCTTGGGTGAAATGGGCGCATCAAGGACATGACGTTTGTGATAAGCCTCGTTTACGACTGATGACAGATAAAGGGACGCTATCGAGTTCTTACAAAACAATGCGAATTATATGCACGAATTGCGAAGCCCCCCCCGTTTCTTTAGCACGGATCAAAGAAAAAGGAGAGCTCGAACGTGTCACTGGTAAAAAATGCGCTGGAACCAAACCATGGATTTTACATCATCAAGTCGAGACGTGCGACGCTGAAATGACAGTAGCTTTGCGTGGAGAGACAAAATTACATATTCCAAACGTTCAAAGTGTGATTACTCTCCCACTCAAAACAGCAAGTCCTGAAGCGATTTATCAAGAAATTGATAAAAAGTATGAATTATTTAAAAATACATGGCCAAACTTCCCCCCAGACCAAAAAACATTCATGCTGAAAGGGTTATTGAGTGACGGAGATTGGACAGAAAACGACATTCAAAAGGGCATTCGTTATTTAGATTCTAATCGGCAATTGGAGGACCTTACTTTTGGTTCTATCAAACAACGTGAGCTCAGTGCGTGGAAACATACAAAAACTGCACCGCTTCAAGAACAAGATTGCCAAGCCGAGCGGGTGCCTGTTCCTGAAGAGTGGACAGACTATATCAGTCACATCACACGCGTAGATTTGATGCGTGAAGTCCGGGCATTGACTAGTTTTAATCGTTTGAAGTACGCAGATTCATTCGTTGAACGTCAAGCAGGAGAAGGTGTTTCCATTTTTAAAAATCATACAAATTGGTATCCAGGAATAGAGATTTTTGGTGAAGGGATTTTTATTGAATTGAATCCAGAGATGATTGAAGAATGGGAAAGTCGTGCCTCTGTAAAACGTATCTTCGAAGGCCAGTTAGCGAGATTCCAACAAAAACGCATAAAGCGTGGCCAAGTCGAAATCGAATTATATCCTCGCCATATTTTGCTTCACACATTTGCTCACGCCTTAATTCGAGCATTTGCTGAAACGAGTGGGTATTCTTCTACCTCTTTACGAGAACGGTTATATTTTGAGAATGGCGCTGCCTCTGTGTTAATCCATACTGCCGAAGGTGACTCTGAAAGCAGTTTAGGAGGATTAATTGAACTCGCCAAGCCAGAGAAGATGTCATTGATGTTAAAGCGTGCCATTGAATTGACGGAGTACTGCTCATCAGATCCGACTTGCCTTGAAGGTGGACAAGATCGCAAAGCTGCAGCATGTCATTGCTGTCTTTTCCTAAGTGAGACGTCATGTGAATGGAATAATGAATTGTTAGATCGGCGGACACTTCATCCAAAATTATCGGATGATCATCTCGCATTCTTTGACATATAACCCGTCGTCAGTAAAAGGAAAGATACAAAAATGGTACGAAGACTTTACAGAAGTCTTCGTACCATTTTTTAGTTATTCACTTCCCCATACACTTCATTCATCATGTCTTCCATAATCACGGTTTTGAACTCATCGTTCTCTAGGATTTTTAGGAAAAACTCTTCATTACTACTCATCCGATCAATGACGAAGTTAATGAACGTCTTCTCAAATGCGAATTTAAAATTCTCTTTTGTATTGTTCTTTGCCTTTTCACGAATATCTTCACTGTTTAACATATCTTCTTTTACTTGCTCACGTGAAAGAAAGTCAGTTTCAGTGAATTGTGTGCCAAAGCGTTCATTTAACTTGTCTAATACACTTGATAAGCGGACTTTCTCATCATCTCCTGAACCACCTATTCCATGCTTTTGAGGAGTCAAATCGTATCCGCCTGTTTTCTCAAGCTCGATGCCACCATCAAACACTTTTTGGTTGCGATAGTATTCAAGCGTCACATCATCGACCAAGTAAACATCTTTGTCATCTCGACCTCGAGGTAACTTACGCAGTAAATACGTCAGATAAATATACAACTTGTGTAAGTCTAAATCGATGAAGGTGATGACTTGTAAAATGAATCCGTAAGTCCGTGCAAACTTAGTGGCTACTTGTTTAAACGCATACTGTTCTTCATCTGAAAGGTTTTTGAATCGGTCTACACCTTTATCAAGAATCGCATTCAACTCAATCTGAGCTTTTGCGGACTTGTTCGCTCCACCTGTCACTTCAAGTTCGTTGACCCTTTGCACTTTTTCGGCCGTGAATAATTGATATGGTTCTATTTCAGCCTGCATGTCATACAAGATGTTCGGGTCAGTCACTTCAGATAAGCTAGTCGATTCATAATAAGGTTGGAACGATGCTTGAATATCTTCTGGGTCGTTCACAAAATCTAATACGAATGTATCGTCTTTACCGGGGCAAGTCCGATTCAAACGAGACAGAGTTTGAACCGCTTTAATACCGCTTAACGGTTTATCTACATACATCGTATGGAGGAGTGGTTCATCAAATCCAGTTTGATATTTTTCCGCCACTAGCAAGACTTTATATTCATCGGAGTTGAACTTTTCAGGTAACTCTCTTTCCGAAAACTGATTCATGTCCGGCTCTGTGTAATTGATTCCGCCGTCTTGAACGGTCCCAGAAAACGCTACTACCGTCTTCAAGTCGTTGTAACCCATCTCTTTGATATAACGATCAAAGGCGACTTTGTAGCGTACGGCATGCAAACGGCTCGCCGTTACTACCATCGCTTTGGCTCTGCCTCCGATTTTACGCTGTACGAAATTTCGATAGTGCTCAACGATAATTTCTGTCTTCTGCGCAATACTGTGTGGGTGCAGGGAGACGTATTGAGCCAACTTCTTCGTAGCTTGTTTTTGTGAGACTTCTGGATCATCGGCTACGGTCTTCGCAATCTTCCAAAACGTCTTGTACGTCGTGTAATTCTCGAGGACATCTAGAATAAATCCTTCTTCGATTGCCTGGCGCATCGTGTACTGATGAAAAGCCGCTGGTTTACCGTCTGGACCAACTGTGCCGAATTTTTCTAGCGTCTTTGGTTTCGGGGTAGCGGTAAACGCGAAGAATGATACGTTATCTTGTTTTCCACTCTTCATGATTGCTTCAACGATTTTCTCATCGACGTCATCCAAATTGTCTTCGGCAACCCGATCTTCTTCGTAAGCTGCTTCTAATGTTTTATCGGATAAGACGTTCGTCAGAGCGGTCGATGCTTTGCCCCCTTGTGAGGAGTGCGCTTCATCAATGATTACTGCATACTTTTTACGTTCCAGACCTGCCACTTTCTCTAAAACGAACGGGAACTTTTGAAGCGTTGTAATGATGATGCGTGTCTCATTGTTAATCGCGCGTGCAAGTTGGTCAGAGTTTTTATCAATCGGCTCAACCATTCCCGCTCTATGCTCCAACTGATAAACTGCATCTTGCAACTGTTTGTCTAAGACGCGACGATCTGTAATAACGATGACGCTACTAAAAATCGATTCGTTGTTCTCGTTATGTAATTTCGCCAATCGATGGGCGAGCCATGAAATCGAGTTCGTTTTCCCGGAACCAGCAGAGTGTTGGATTAAATAGTTACGACCAACGAGATGACGAGATACATCTGTCTCAATTTTACGCACTGCATCCAATTGATGAAAACGAGGGAAGATGAGCATTTGGCGCTCTCCAATGGTCTCACCGTTTGAATCTTTGATTTCATCTTTCTTCACGAAAATGAAACGATAAAGGATATCAAGGAGACTATCAGGTGCTAAAATGTCATCCCACAAATAATGTGTCCGATAATTGCTGTCCTGAGGTAAAGGGTTTCCTTTGCCCCCTAGATTGCCTTTGTTAAAAGGTAAGAAATAGGTTTTACCTTTATCGAGCTTTGTCGTCATGAACACTTCGTCCGGATCAACAGCAAAATAAACTGCCACTCGTTCATTAAACTTAAACAGTTGCTCTCGAGAATCTCGATCATTCTTTAACTGTTTCATCGCATGTTCCACCGTTTGATTCGTTAGCGGATTCTTTAGCTCCATCACGACTAGTGGTAGACCGTTTAGGAACAACACCATATCCAAACTGTTGTTATGCTTGTCGCTGTAATAGACTTGGCGAGACACATTAAAACGGTTCAATTGATATTGCTCGTTCAGCGTCTTGTTCATATCCGTTGGTGGCTTATTGTAGGCAAGGTTTAACGTCACACCACGATCTTTAATGCCTTTACGTAAGCACTCGACTAACCCTTGCTTATGCAATTGATCTTTAATTCGCTTTAGCACTTCTTCTTTGTAAGAAGGACCATACGACTTCTCAAGCGTACGCATGCGTTTTTCCTGCGTATCCTCTAAGAACGCAAACAGTTCTTCTACGTCGATAGCATGTTGCTTAAAAGCGGCACTTGCATCACCTTCCAGCACACGCTTTTTATAGCCATTCGCAATTAACTCAGCTTCAATATTCGCTTCGAATCCTTTTTCTGAAGTATCCATCGCCATATTGTTCACCTCACTTAGTCAATTTCCATTTCACGTACATCAATTTTTCCTGTAACTGCTTCGTAAATTAGGGCTTGGCGGTATTCTTTTAGTTTTTCGATTTGCGCTTTTACCTTTTCAGTCATATCACGAATCTCTTTATTATCAGCATAAAGTTTTTCGGCAATTTGTAACTGCTCATTATAAGGCGGTACTGCAATTAATCCATTTTTTATGGCCTCTTTAGAAAGTCCGTATCGTGTAACACCATTAGCTCTTGTATAAAATTGTTCTCTTATTTGAACGGATTCTAAAGCATAGTACAAATAATGTCCTAATACACTTTCGGCACAACGAATCAATGAAAGATGATAACCGCATACTACACCATCTAAATCTTGAGAAACCCAGGTTGGTATAGCAATATCTGTAGGCGACTCAGAATCTTTAGTGATGATTACATCATGCTTTTTCAATGTAAATATTTTAATTTGATCAACTTTAGCAGTTGCTTTCATGAAATCTAAATTAACAGTTATAGAATCGTTATAATAAACGTCTACATAATTACAAAGCAAAACTTCCTTTTCACCTTCAACACTCTTTTTATCTACATTGCTAGAATACACATTGCCAACATCTTTGATTTTTCGAACTTCCCAATGTTCAGGAATCTCACCAATCCACTCAACGCCTGACTCTTTCATTTTTACATTCGAATTTAAACCTTTTGTAACAGCTTCTGTGATGATTGATTGGCGTTGTTGTTCTAACAGAGTAATTAATTTTTGCTTATTCTTTATTAAAATCTCTACCTCATCATATTTAATGTCTAAATAATTACTTATTACAATTTGCTCATTTAAAGGTGGTAACGCTATTTTCAAACTATTGAATTTATCTTTAGTAAAATGTGCTATCGTAGCTTTATTTACTAAGATATTAATAAAACCGCTAGCTCTCAAAACTATTAACAAATAATGCAAAAATCTTGTATTACCCTTTTCAGAACTCTTTACTCTATGAACTGAGTTCTGAAATATAAATCCTTCTAGTTTTTCTTTTACAACAGCAGATCTAGCAACCTCTCCACCTTCACATACCACTAAGTCACTTACTTCTAAATTTAACATCTTCAATTCATTAGCAGAACAATACATTTCATCTATTTTTTCTAAACTAATATAACCATCTTGAACATTCATTGCTTTTAAGTAAGGCGTCTTTACATCATTTTCATTATTCGAATTTGGCTGAAGCATTTTACCTAATGTAACTTGGTATGCTTTACTTACAGATAATGTGTTCCAATGAATGGGGATTTGCCCAATCCAACTGATACTACTATCTTTATAAATCATCCCATCACCCTCTTCAACTGCTCAGCAATCTCCACTTCTAACGTACGAATTTCGTTCATAATTTCTGCTGAACTGCGTAGTGCTGTGTATTTATAGAACTGGCGAGTGAATGGAATTTCGTACCCGATTTTTGTTTTAGATTCGTCAATCCATGCATCAGGTACATGTGGTAACACTTCACGTGCAAAATAGTCTTCAATGTTTTCTTTTAATGGCACGCTCTCTGTATCACGTAAATCTGAATCAGGCTCGATTTCTGTTTTATTTTTCATGCATACATCCGCTGTTTCATCTTTTTCAGCAAGACCTGCTAAAATCGCTTTTAATACAGGTGCTCCGATTGTGATGTCTGCTTCTTTGAATGCAGCTTTTAACACCTTTGTAAACTCATCACGATTTTTATATACTTTATCGCTCTCTAATGTGCGTAACACATATAAAATTTGTGTTTGTAGCTTCTTCCCTTCTTCGACTTCAAAGTGACCTGCATCGCCTTTCTTCTTCGATATTGCTAAGTTCACAAATCCTTTTTCTTCAACAACACGTGCTAAACGCTCTTCGTTTACTTGGAAATTTAGGCGTAATGGACGCTCTACTGTAATTTTCGAATAGCCAAAATCTTCATTATCAAAAATCTTTACGTTTTCATGTGGCTGCGCATCCCCATATAAACGTACAATCTCATTGATCTGCTCTTCTGTAATTTCATTACGCTTGCTACCCATAGATTTTTTCATCTTTTTCGAGAAGTCTACCGCATTAACCAAACGCACTTTTCCTTTATGAAGTGGAGACTTATTATTTGTTAGGATCCAAATATACGTTGAAATACCTGTGTTGTAGAATAGATCATTTGGTAACGCCACGATACCTTCTACTAAATCATTTTCCAGTACATATTTCCGAATTTCACTTTCACCAGAACCCGCATCACCTGTAAATAATGGAGATCCGTTCATAATAATGGCCAAACGTGAACCTTGTGGATTTTCAGGGGTTACAGGCTTCATTTTCGATAATAAATGCATTAAAAATAGTAGTTGCCCATCACTCGTGCGAGGTGTGCCTGGACCGAACCGTCCATTGAAGCCTTGTTGCGCATGTTCTTCTTTGATTGGTTTCTCATAGGATTTCCAATCTACCCCATATGGAGGATTTGAAATGAGATAATCAAATTTTTCACGGGAGAACTGGTCGTTTGACAATGTGTTTCCTAAACGAATATTTCGTGCGTCTTCCCCTTTAATGAGTAAGTCAGCTTTACAAATCGCATATGATTCTGGATTGATTTCTTGTCCGAAAAATTCCAAGTGCGCCGTAGGGTTTTGACTTGATAGATAATCTTGAGCTACAGACCCCATTCCGCCAGTCCCAGCAGCACAGTCGTACAACGTTTGTGTTAAACCCGGCTTGGTTAGGACACTTGCATCGTCATGTAAGAACAATAGATGGGTCATTAAGGTAATTACTTCACGAGGCGTATAATGGTCCCCTGCTTCTGCATTCTCATTAAATCGACGGATTAATTCCTCAAATACATAACCCATTTCAATGTTCGAAACCGTTTCAGGATGTAAGTCGATTTCGCTAAAACGCTTAATCGTCAAATATAATAAGTCATTTTGATCTAACTTATCGATTTGGCGATCAAAATCAAAATGATCCATAATATCTCGTGCCACTTTTGAAAAGCCATTTATGTAGTCGCGTAAGTTATCAGCGATATTATCCGAATCCGTTAATAACTTATTAAAATCATATTTACTTGTATTATGAAAATTTTGCTTTGAAATGCGATTCAAAATTGGTTCTCGAGCCTCTTCACTCATTGATGAAAATTGATCAGCTTTCACTAGTACTTCTTCTTTCGTACTTTCTAAAACACAGTCAAATCGGCGCAATACGGCTAATGGCAGTACAATTTTTCCGTAATCTTCTGGTTTGTAAGGTCCACGTAGAACCTCTGCAATTGACCAAATAAAGCTTACTTTGTCTTGAAAATTAATCATTTTGAATACCTCATTTTACATTTATTAAGAATCTGTCGTTGATAAATCTATTCTTTTCTATTTTTCTGGAAGATGACTTGTACTAATTATAGTTCAGTAGCTTTTTTTTGTGGACCCCTTATCATCGAACTATGCATTATTTTGTAAAAATTCTTCGTTCAGCGCTATAAAAAAAATGAGCATCGTGTCCAATTTGGACGATGCTCATTTAGATAATCAATATTGGCATAACTCATTATACGTTGCTTCACTAATCTCATCGTACCCGTAGTCACAAAAATACTCGTATGCTTCCGCACCCCAATCCCGTTCTTCTGTTAAATAGAATATTTCTTCTTCCAACTCTTCGTTTCTCTCTCGGAGATTCTCTAATTCTTCAACCATCTCTAGATACTCTTGATATTGCTCTTCCTCATATTCAAACGCTTCTGCTCGCCCTTCCATCCCACGCTCTGCTTCTTCAGCGGCGTGATCCGCATTGGCTCCAAATTTATCAATTCCATTGCAACTTCCTAACAAAAAAAACTTACTAATATATTATTTTTGAAGTATTTTATTGTTATTAGTGACAGAATAGTCATTTTCAATAAGATTTTCAAAATTAAATATTTTTTGAGTATCAAATTGAATAAAAATCCGATTTCTTAATTCTTGATTGATTTCATTTTCACTTTGAATGAGCAACTTATCTTTCCACTGATTCTGTTTGTTAAGCATTTTGTGGATGAACTTATTTAAGGATTTTTTATCGTGCTCATACGCATATATAATAACATTGCTTGAAGAATCATTTTCAAGATTTTCTATAATTTTTTGCCACCAATACTTATCCGATTCTCCCAAAGACATTCCAAATACTATTATTAAATTACTTTCCTTTAATAATTTTGTGGCTTTTTCAAGTCGTAAAGTTGAGGCTTTTTCATTAGACTTTGTTTTGATAAGCATCATTTGCAAATCTTCATCTGTTGAATAAACTCCACATAATTGTGATTCGTCATTTACTCCCATTAATGTTTGCGTTTGAGAATAACCATGAATATGAATAGGTTCACTTATTTTGATACTAGAATTAGGATTTTTTCTAATCCAATTCATAACCATATCTTCAAAAATTTTCGTATAATTAAAAACAATAAAATTTCTTTCTTGATTTTGATTATTAGTTTTTTTATAAATTTCATTCAAAAGGATTTGATCTCTTTCATCCAATTTAATTGGGTGAAGAATTGATTCTTGAAAAACTTCATTTGATTTAAATGTAAATTTATCTAAATTAAGTGATATTAATTGGTCATCGATAAAATTTGTAAATTCATCTACGAATTCTTCAAAATCTTCAATAAAACTGTTCAAATTATCCTTATCATTAATCTTGTCAACGTATCTTCCAATGGCCATCTCGAAATCTGACCAATCAATTTTCGCTACGTTATTTTCTTGAGTCTCAAAACGTTCCTCTATTATAGATTTAAAAATTTCATTATTTAAATTTATATCGTTGCTGTTTTCCAAATAATCATAAAAATCAGAATATCTAGTCTTCAATCCAATATGAATATCCAAACCATTACCAATTAAATATGTAACTTTCATAGATCACATGCCAACTCTCTATATTTTTTAGGTGAAAAGCAGATAAGTAAATTTTATTGTAGGTAAAATCAAACATGAGAAAATACATTTATTCCCTCTCTATTTTTTCATGTTTCAACTAATTTATCAATAAACATAATAAAAGAAACCATCCACCAGCTTTCGCTGATGAATGGTCTCCATTAGAACGTATGACTTACATCATTCCGCCCATTCCACCCATGCCGCCCATGTCAGGCATGCCGCCGCCAGCGCCTGCTGGTTCTGGCTTGTCTGCGATGACCGCTTCCGTTGTGAGGAACATAGCTGAGACAGATGCTGCGTTTTGAAGCGCTGAACGCGTCACTTTCGCCGGGTCGACGATTCCGTGTGCAATCATGTCGACGTACTCGCCAGTCGCGGCGTTGTAACCGATGCCGACCGATTCGTTCTTGAGCTTCTCGACGATGACCGAGCCTTCTTCACCCGCGTTTTCCGCGATTTGACGGACCGGTGACTCAAGGGCACGGAGGACGAGTTTCACACCTGTCGCCTCATCCGCTGTCACTTCGGAAAGAAGTGCACGAACGGCTGGGATGACGTTGATGAACGCCGTACCACCACCTGCGACGATGCCTTCTTCGACGGCTGCGCGTGTCGCGTTGAGCGCGTCTTCGATGCGGAGCTTACGTTCTTTAAGCTCTGTCTCTGTTGCTGCGCCAACTTTAACGACAGCTACGCCACCTGCGAGTTTCGCGAGACGCTCTTGGAGTTTCTCACGGTCGAAGTCAGACGATGTCTCTTCGATTTGGTTGCGGATCGTTTGCACGCGTGCTTTGATCGTTGCTTCGTCTCCAGCACCTTCGACGATTGTTGTCGTGTCTTTCGTGACGACGACTTTCGATGCGCGTCCGAGCTGGTTCAATGATGCCGACTTGAGCTCGAGGCCTAGGTCTTCCGTGATGACTTGGCCGCCTGTGAGCGTCGCGAGGTCTTCGAGCATCGCTTTACGACGATCGCCGAATCCTGGTGCCTTGACCGCGACCGCGTTGAACGTACCACGGAGCTTGTTCAAGACGAGTGTCGCGAGTGCATCGCCTTCGATGTCTTCAGCGACAATCAAGATCGGTTTCCCTTGTTGTACGACTTGCTCGAGCACTGGGATGATTTCTTGGATGTTCGAGATCTTCTTATCCGTGATCAAGATGAACGGGTTGTCGAGCACCGCTTCCATCTTGTCTGAATCTGAGATCATGTATGGTGATAAGTAACCACGGTCGAACTGCATCCCTTCGACGACGTCGAGTTCAGTCGTGAAACCGCGTGACTCTTCAATCGTGATGACGCCGTCGTTGCCGACGCGCTCCATCGCTTCCGCGATCAACTCGCCGACTTCTTCGTCCGCTGCCGAGATGGCCGCGACTTGGGCGATTGCTTCTTTCGACTCGATCGGTTTCGAGATGAGCTTGAGTTCTTCGAGTGCACGACGAACGGCTTTGTCGATCCCTTTACGGAGAATCATCGGGTTCGCGCCCGCTGTCACGTTTTTGAGACCTTCACGGATCATCGCTTGAGCGAGGACTGTCGCCGTTGTCGTACCGTCCCCTGCGACTTCGTTCGTCTTCGAGGCGACTTCGGCAACGAGCTTCGCGCCCATGTTTTCGAAGTGGTCTTCGAGTTCGATTTCTTTCGCGATGGTCACGCCGTCATTCGTGATGAGCGGTGAGCCGAACTTCTTCTCGAGGACGACGTTGCGTCCTTTCGGTCCGATTGTGACTTTTACCGCGTCAGCGAGTGCGTCGACACCGCGAAGCATCGCGTGACGTGCGTCTTCTGAGAATTTGATTTCTTTTGCCATTGTTCATTTCCCCCTAAAAAAGTTTTTGAAGAATGGTGAGTCTTAGCCTACGATTGCGAGAATGTCGCTCTCTCGAACGATTAAGTATTCTTTGCCTTCATGCTTCACTTCGGTACCCGCGTATTTTGAGTAGATGACCAGATCATTTTCTTTGACGTCGAGCGCGATCCGCTCACCTTGGTCCGTGACGCGGCCAGTACCGACTGCGAGGACGCGTCCTTGTTGCGGCTTCTCTTTCGCCGTGTCAGGAAGCACGATGCCTCCGATCGTCTTTTCTTCTTTCTCCACGACTTCGATGATGACGCGATCGCCTAGTGGTTTTAACATAGAAAAAACCTCCTCCGAATATGAATGATGTATCGTTGAATCGTAAGTTTTAGCACTCGTCAAAAAGGAGTGCTAACATTGATTAGTGTAGTATGAGACGCCTGAAAATGCAAGCGGGAACATCGAAAAAATGCTCCCACTCGCGGTCAAGAGACCTTATTTGTTACAATGGTTAAAAGGAACGTTGACTCTTAGGAATAAGGACGTGTTGAATTGGCTACACTAAACTCAAACCAATCGATAAATACCCGTTTTTCGATGGCGCCTAACATTCGGATTCGGCATATCATCCCGATTCTGCTATACGCGTTTGTTCAATTCTTTCCGGTATTGATTAGCGGAGTGCGTCCAGAATGGATCACGCCGACGGCAACCGGACTCTGGTTCGCCATCGGATTCAGCTTGACGATCGTCATCTCGCTCTTCCTGCTTCGTCCCGACTTGAAGCTGTATAAGCAACAAGGGATCCAGGCGAACTTGAACGACACGGTCAAATGGATCGGACTCGGAATTCTCATGCAGTACGGGCTCGTCATCGTCGCCAACTTGATTGAGACGTGGATCTCGGGTGATGTCATGGGGTCACAGAACACCGAGGAAATCGCGGATATCGTCCGTCTCGTCCCGGTTATGACGCTCTCAGTCGTCTTGCTAGGCCCAATCATGGAAGAGATTCTGTTCCGCCACATCTTGTTTGGTAACTTGAGCGCCCGCTTCGGGTTCTGGATCGCCTTCGCGGTTAGCTCGCTCTTGTTCGCGCTCATCCATGGTGACAACAAGATTCTTGTCTATGTCGCGATGAGCTTCGCCTTCACGGTCGCGTATGCCAAGACGCGTCGCTTGATTGTGCCGATCGCGATTCACGCGTTTAACAACGCGCTCGTCATGGTCGTATTATTCTTAATGTAGAAATGAGGTGGCATTGATGCCGCGACACTTAAAAGTTATGTTTTTGTTCAGTCTCTCTTTCGGGATTCTGTTCACCGTCCTCGCCTACTACTCGGTACAAGAGTACGGCTTCAGCTTCTGGACGTACTTCATCATCGCCGTAGCCGCGTATGACTTCTTCAAGGTGTATCAGATTTTGACGCTCGCCCGAAAAGCGAAAAAAGAAAAGACCGATAAATCGGCATAACGAAAAGACCAAGCGCGCAGCTTGGTCTTTTCTTATGGATCACTTTCTCCCAAACCAAGGATTCAAGATTGTAAAATAAAGGTATTAATCATTTATAGTAGTATAAAAATGGTAAAGGGAGCTGGTTGTATGTTTAAGAAGATGATGAATAACGTAGCGGTCACAGTCCCACTCGAGGCGTCCAAACTTCAATCGTTCATAAGTCCAAAAATCCCCGAGCTGTCGGATGTGACCGTCGAGATCACAAACGGACAATTGATTTTAGCAGGGTCAAAGAAAGTCGGGGTCGCTTTCTTCTCGAAAGATGTTCGGATGAAACTGACATTGGTGCCAAAAGAGATTCACGGGCGGAAAATTGTGTTCACTGTCGTAAAGGTCGAGCCGACGGATAAAGAAATCTTCAACGACAAGTTTTTAAACCACTCGCCTTATATCACTTACGATGCTCGAACACTGACGCTCGACTTGAGTGCGATCGGCCCGCTCCAAAAAGTGAAAGTCGGCAACATCAAGTCACTTGCGTTAGAAGAAGGACGTGTCGTTTTAGTCATCGGCGCATGAACATCCGCTCTGACTCATCCTGGCTCTTTTTTGAAAAAGAAATCAATCTGCGTTATATTTGATAGGTTAACTATCAAATAAGGAGAGGTATGATGAAGAAAGCAATTCTCGCGATGGTCGCTTCCCTGTTTCTCGTCGCCTGCTCAAACGAAGACGACTTGTCTACATACGAAGAGTATGGCGTGCTCGAGGAGACGATTGAAATCGCACAGTATGAACCGAAAGTCGAGACGGACAACGACGGCAACCGCGTCATCTTGTTCTATGCAGGTGAACGTGTCGCCTATAAGAGCGTCTATGTGAAAGACGAGCGTCACCTGAAAGTCATCAGCACGGACGATGAGCCCCCGCTTTATAACGACACGCTATAAAACACAGCCCCCTTCGCGCGAAGAGGGCTGTTTTCAATTCTCGTAATGAATCTGTTGCTCATTTTGTAGTCGATACGTGATCAATCGCTCGCTGTCTAACGGTTCATGGAACAGCGACACGGCCGTGATTTGGTTATTGTCATACGTCCGATAATAATAGATGCCATCGTCGACGTTACAGCACGAGGAATAGATGGTGTACTCGTACGTCCCATCTTCCGCCTCGTTCAAGCCCCGCGTTTGCATCACCGTATCCAACAGTTTGAAAAATTGTCCGACCGCGGACGCCTCGGTCGGTTCACAGACCGAGTTGAATGTGGCGAACGTTGCCCGGACGAATCGCGATGTCGACGATAACTCACCCGGCAATCCCTGCCCGCCCAATCCGAGACAATAGGCATCGAGGTTCAATGTCGGTGCGAACGTATTGGCCGGCAGCTTCGTCGAGATGTGCCGATAATCGTTCAGATTGAATAGCTGATACTCGAACGACGGATTGTTCGTCAAGACCCCGACTGGATTGTCGTACACGCGCAACCCGTCCGCCATCGGCTCAACAACAATCGAGGTATCCTTGTCGGCGATCATCCAGTGCAGCGGGTGAAGCGGGAGCGCGTCGCTGAAATTGAGATTGATCAGATGAATCGTCGCCAGTCGCTCTTTCACTTCCTCGATTGTCGCGCACTGCCCGAGGATCCACGGGATGAACTCGAACGGGGAGACGTTGTCTCGTCCGTCGACTTTTGGCTTGAACACGGCATTCCCCGGGAAGTTCAACCCCGCCATGCTGAGCCCTTTCTCGTTCGTCGCCTCGTAATAGAGTGGATAGTCTTCCACGACGGTCGCCATCCCGATCATCGCGTAATGGTTCGCATTCTCGCCCATCCGTCTGAAGTTGAACGGATAGTGTCGGGGCGTGATCGTCACTTGTTCGTGATAGGACACGTTCAAGTCTAAGTTTCTGCCGAAGTAGTGGGCGTGCGGAGCGTACGTGATTGCTGTACACATAACAAGACTCCTTCCATTCCAATGCATACAATAACAGCACTCTTTGTCCTATTCACGTTATCGAGGAACTTCAACCAAAGACCGGTCAGGCTTTCACCTGACCGGTCTCGAAGTCTTGACACTCATTCATCATGTACATTCCTTTCAACGCGTGGATGAAATCGATGCCATAGTAGCATCGTTATCGTTAGCTAGTCTGCATCAAATAAGCTCAAGAATACAAACAAAAATATCGCGTCGGCCAGGTCTTCCCGCTATGTTATGCGTGACGTTCGGTAGAAGGTTCGAGGTCTTGAAAAAACCAGAGACCAAAGCCCTTTAACCCGAAGATGAGTGCCAACCCGTAATGCATGAGAGCACGCAAGGAATGGTCGAGTGTCTCGACACGGAACGAGATGAAGAAGCCGATCATCAAGAGGACAATCACGACGCGAAGCGTGAACGTACTTGCCTGTTCCCCGATGGCCTTCCCTCTCGCGTCACCTTGTGCATACGCCACGTCACGGCGCCAGTAATAGAGGACGAACGCGAACGACATCAAAGTACTTTGAGGCACGTCCCCGAGCAGCAGCTCCAATACGACAAACCCGAGCATAACGCCCGTCCCTAGTTTTAATACCTCTTGATTCGAGAACTTCCCCCGAATACGTAGCATCGTTGGTGATTTTTTCATAACACAATAAACCCAACCGTCAACACACCATATAAGAAACCTAGTACGATCACACTGATGGCGATCGACTTATATTGCGGATATTTATGTAACACGACCGCTCCCGCGATGACGTGAATAAACGCGACGATGAACGTCACAATCGCAAAACCCATTGGTTCATTCCTCACTTCCAAAAAAAATAGAAAATCATGGGAATTCATCCGTTTCCCGGTACAATAAAGTCTGCATTCATTATATCAATTCTCGGAAAGAAGGCACATCCTATCATGAATTATTCACGTACCGATTTATCGACGGAGGAAATGCTCCTCGTCAACAGCGAAGTCGAGAAAAAGAAACGTAATCTCGTCGTCGCGTATTTGCTTTGGTTCTTCCTCGGCGGTTTCGGCGCACACCGTTTCTACTTTAAAAAGACAGGTAGCGCCCTTGGGATGCTAGCTCTTACGGTTGGTTCAATCATCCTTACCGTCGTCTTGATTGGTTTCGTTGGATTGTTCGTAGCAGGCATTTGGGCGCTCGTCGACGCGTTCCTCATGCCAGGCTGGCAACAACGCGAAGTCGAAGCCATCGAGCGCGAGACGATCGAATCGTTGAAGACTCGCTCTGAGCGTCAAGCTGCCTTTTAACGACCAGGACGGTCACGCCAATGCGTGACCGTCTTTTCTATTAGAAACTATTCTCTTTCAAGTAGAACGCGAAATTCCGGTGCTTCCGTTCTTTCGTCGCGTAATGAATCCATAGCCACGCGAGCGACTCGAGCTCCCGCGCCAGCTTCAAGTGCCGGAGCGTATGAGCGTCAAAGCCAATCTTCGAGGCGAGGTCTTGGACGGCCCGGACCGACTCCTGCTCGTCACCGGCGATGAACATCATCGACATGTTCGGGTTCTCCAAGTTCTCGACGCCGGTCTGGTTGAACGCCTTGACGATGCGGACGTGCGGAGCGAGCTCCTGCAGATGTTCGGCCCCTGATTTCCCTTCCGGCCGCTCGATGGCGTCAAACTCTTTCGCAATCGGATTCGTCACGTCGATGACAATCTTATCGTCCAAGTCCCGGAGCGATTGAATCAAATCGACGGCCGCCGCGAACGGCGTCGTCAGCAACAGGATTTGCGCGTTCGACGCCACTTCTTGGAGCGACATCGTCCCCTCGCGCTCCGAGCGCGTCCCGTACAACACTTCATAGCCAACGTCCTCGAACTTGCGCCCGAGCGTCCGTCCGACTTTCCCTGCTCCTAAAATACCAATCTTCATATAGTCCGACTCCCCTTCACAGTTCTTCGTCTGCGTGCCGTAGCCTTTCTCTTACCCCTTCCCCGGCTTCAGACGAAGAAAAACCTGTGTGCATTGTACGCTTGCCACCAATTTATATGGTAAAATTTTTATATCATATGTGAGATAGGAGCCATGCTTATGCAACGTCCGCTTCGCAAATCCGCCACGAACCGCTCACTCTTCGGTGTCTGCGGCGGCATCGCTGAATACTTCGAATTATCCCCGCTCGGCGTTCGTCTGCTCTTTTTAATCGTACCGGGGAACGTCCTCATCTACATGATTCTCGCCAACTCGATGAAGGACGCCCCACGCTATCTATAAAAAAACTCGGAAGCCGCGGCTCCCGAGTTTTTTTATGCGTTGACTTTATCTTTCATCGCCGCGAGCGCCCCACTGTTGATGAAGTGCCATGGCTTGTTGTAGTGCGGTTGGAAGAAGAAGTCGACATAGGCAAGCTCTTCAACCGTCATCTCGTTTTGGATGGCGAGCGACAACGTGTTGACCGCTTGCGTCATGTCCGCTTTCGAGAGGACTTGTCCTCCGACGACGCGGTGTGTGCCGACTTCATAGACGAGTTTGAACTGAACCGGTTCCGCTGTCGGCATGAACTCCGGACGGTACGCATCCTCAATCATGACGCTCTCGACGTCAAGACCGAACAGGCCGGCCGCTTCTTCCGTGAGACCTGATGAAGCAATGTTCCAATCGTAGAGACGGAGACCTGACGTTCCTTGCGTCCCTTGATAACGGACACGCGGTGCAATCAAGTTCTCTGCGACGAGCGTTCCCATGCGGACGGCGTTCGTCGCGAGCGGGATGTAGGCGTGTGTGCGCGCCGGGTTGTAATAGACGGCACAGCTGTCACCAGCCGCGAAGACGTCCGGGTTGCTCGTGCGCATATACTCGTCGACGATGATGGCGCCGTTGCCGAGCATGTCGACTTGGCCTTGAAGGAGTCCCGTGTTCGGGCGGAAGCCGACACAAAGGATGACGAGGTCGGCCTCGAACTCACCTTTATCGGTCACGACGTGTGTGACGTTTCCATCTGTACCACGGAACGCTTCGACCGTCTGGCCGAGCTCGAGGTCGATGCCGCGTGACGTCATATCTGCTTCAAGTTGATCCGTGAACGATTTGTCGAGATATTTGTTCAAGATGCGGTCGGCGCTATCGATGAACGTGACGTGTTTGCCGTACACTTCGAACGCTTCGACGAGCTCGACGCCGATATAGCCGGCACCGATGACGGCGATGTTCGTCGCGTCTTTTGCCCGCTCGATGATGCGTTGGGCGTGGCCATAGTTTTTGCAGAGCTCAATCCCAGTCATCTCGATGCCAGGAAGCGTCGGGACGATCGGCCATGAACCAGTCGTGACGATCAAACGGTCGAACGTGTCATAGACGTCTTCTCCCGTGTCTAGGTTTTTCGCATGGACCGTCTTCGCTTCCGTGTCGATGTTCAACACGTCGTGCTTCATGCGCATCGTCGCACCGAGTTCTTCGAGTTCGGTCGGTGACGCGTAGAAGAGCTCTTCAGCACGTTTGACGACACCGCCAACGTGGAGGGCGATCCCACACGAGAGGAAGCTGACGTTGTCGTTGCGCTCATATACCGTGATGTCGAGATTGTCGTGCTTGGCGAGTAATCCTTTGACGGCTGCTGTTCCTGCGTGTGTACATCCGATGACTGCGATTTTCATATGGTTGTCTCTCCTTTGAGTGTTAGGCAAGTTAGTGTTTGTGATAAATATCACATTTACTTTCTGAACTTAGTGTACTATTTCACAAGAAGGTTTGACAATCCTTTTGCTCACTTTTTCACGTAAATATGTCGAAAGTTTGAACACCCACTGTGACAACAAAAAAGCACCGTCCCGTTAAGGAACGATGCTCACTTCTCATTCATTTGTTTCATCAAATCCATCTGCTCTTTCACCATCGCCTCTTTCTCACGACGGAGCACGCCCCGGTACGTGATGCGTGAAATCGATAAGCTGATTTCATACAAGAAGAAGAGCGGCAATGACACCATGAGATGCGACGTCAAATCCGGCGGCGTGATGAACGCGGCGATGACGAACAAGGCGAAGTACGCATACTTCCGAATTTTTGATAAGAAGTACGGCGTCACGACACCGATGCGCGTCAAGAACATCGTCACGACCGGCAACTGGAACAACAGTCCGAATGGGATGGTCAGTTGCAGCAAGAACGTGAAGTAGTTCGACGCCCCGATGATTTGCGTTAGCCCGAGGTCTTGCCCGAGGTCCGTCGAGATATCGAGGACGAGCGGGAACAACCAATAATAGGCGAACGCGAGACCGATCAGGAACAAGATGAAGATGATCGGGATATAGGCGAGCGTCGCTTTCCGCTCGTTCGGATGCAGACCAGGTGCGACGAACGCCCACAGTTGATACAGTAGAAACGGACCGGATGTGACGAGCCCGATGACGAGCGCCAAGTTCAAGTAAATCATGAGCGGGTCCGCGACCCCAAAGGCGTTCAGTTCGAGCCCTCGTTCGACGAGGTCCGCCTGCAGATAGGCGAGCACGTATTTGACACTCGGCAAAGCGATCAAAAAGAAGGCAAAGACGACAAATGCCGACAGCATCAGTCGTCTCCGCAGCTCTGTCAAGTGATCGGACAGCGCCCGCTCTTGATCAGGTTGATGATTCATGATTACTGCTCTTTCTTCTCAAGTTCTTTCTTATCTTTCTCGTCATGTTCGTTCATCATGCCGTTCGTGGCATTTTTGAACTCACGGAGCGTTTGACCAGCGGCGCGTCCGAATTCAGGCAATTTCTTCGGCCCGAAGATGATGAGCGCGACGATGGCGATAATGAAGATACTTGCGCCTCCTGGAATACCGACGACGAGCAACGATGATAGTAATTCCATTATTGATGGACCCCCTCAGCAGATGGATAGTGTTGCATAAAGTAAATGAGCGACTGGAGTTCGATCGACAAGTCGATGTGATGGACGCGGACCGTGTCCGGCACCGTAAGACGGGCCGGCGTGAAGTTCAAGATGCCTTTGATGCCGAAGCGGACCAAGTCGTCCGCGACAGGCTGCGCATAGGCAGACGGCACCGTTAAGATGGCGACGTCAATCTTGTTCTGTTTCATGATCTGTTCCATCTCATCGACGTGATGAATCGGGACACCGGACATCGTCGTGCCGACTTTTGTCTCGTCTGCGTCGAACCCGACGACGATATGTGTGTTATTGTTTTTAAGGAAGTTATAGTTGACGAAAGCTGTCCCAAGATGACCAACCCCGACTAAGGCGACGTTCGTAATCTCGTCCTGATTCAGTGTCTTACGGAAAAAGTCTAACAGATACTGTACGTTATAGCCATATCCCTTTTTACCGAGCGCACCGAAGTACGAAAAATCGCGACGGATCGTGGCCGAATCGACCTTGACCGCCTCGCTCAGTTCAGCAGAAGAGACACGCTGTTTTCCTGATGAATGTAGGCTTTGGATAAACCGATAGTATAGTGGCAACCGTTTGGCTGTCGCTTGCGGAATCTTTGGTTCGTTTTGACTCAACGGAAAGAGCCTCCTTTTTACGACGCGTTTCAAACGAATCTAATTTCATACACCTTGATTGTAAACGAATTCACATGACCACTCAATGAATATACCTGAAATGGGGAAGAAATAAAGTATACTAAATAGAGAGAAAGGGGTTTTTTCACTTGATCCTACTGCAAGTCAATAACTTATCGAAATCATTCGGCGTCGAGCCGATTTTAGAGAACGTCAAACTCGAGATTCAAGAAGGCGAACGTGTCGCCCTCGTCGGCCGCAACGGCGCCGGCAAATCGACGCTGCTCAAAGTCATCGCCGGGGAATACAACTACGATTCAGGTGACATCATGAAGCCGAAAGACGTCACCATCGGCTATCTCGCCCAAGATTCAGGGTTAGAGTCGAACGAGACGATTTGGAACGAGATGCTCACCGTCTTCACCGATTTGATCGAACAGGAGAAGACGCTCCGCCGCATGGAACAAGACATGGGTTCTGAGCGCATCTTGAACGACCCGGCCGCCTATGAGCGTCTGCTGTCGTCTTACGATGAAGAACAACACACGTTCAAAGACCGCGGTGGCTATCAATATGAGGCGACGATCCGCTCCGTCCTTCACGGGATGCGTTTCTATCCGGACGACTTCGAACGCCGCATCGATACGCTCTCCGGCGGACAACGGACACGTCTCGCCCTCGCGAAGATGCTGCTCCAAAGTCCCGACCTGCTCATCTTGGATGAGCCGACGAACCACTTGGACATCGAGACACTCGGCTGGCTCGAGAAGTATTTGAGCGGCTATAAAGGCGCCGTCCTCATCGTCTCCCACGACCGCTACTTCCTCGACCGCGTCGTATCGGTCGTCTATGAGCTGTCCCGCCACCGCAGCCGTCGCTTCGTCGGCAACTACACGAAGTACCTTGAACAGAAGGCTGCCATTTACGAGCAAGAGAAGAAGCAGTTCGATTCGCAACAAGAAGAGATCGCCAAGATGCAGGACTTCATCCAGCGTAACATCGCCCGGGCAACGACGACGAAGCGGGCCCAGAGTGTCCGCAAGCGTCTCGAGAAAGTCGACCGAATGGAAGCGCCGGACGGTGATGAGCGTAGTGCCGTCCTCTCGTTCTCGATTAAACGCCAAAGTGGGAACGACGTGTTGAGCGGCAGCGACCTCGCCATCGGCTATGAGGAACCAATCGCCCAGCAGCTCCGCTTCCAACTGCAGCGCGGCGAATCGGTCGCCCTCGTCGGCCCGAACGGAGTCGGCAAATCGACGCTCTTGAAAGTGTTGACGAAACAACAGCCGGCCCTTACCGGTGACATCCGCTACGGTACCGGCGTCGAAATCGGCTACTACGACCAGGAGCAACAGAACTTGTCGGATGCCAACCGCGTCATCGACGAGATTTGGAACGATTGGCCGCTCATGCGCGAACAAGAAGTGCGGAGCCTGCTCGGCCAGTTCCTGTTCAGCGGCGACGACGTCATGAAGCGCGTCCATGAACTGTCGGGTGGAGAGCGGGCCCGTTTGACGCTCGCGAAACTGAAGCTCGAGCAACCGAACTTGCTCATCTTGGATGAGCCGACGAACCACTTGGACCTCGACTCGAAGATGATTCTCGAGAACGCCCTCGTCGACTATCCGGGCACGATCCTATTCGTCTCGCACGACCGCTACTTCATCGACCGGCTCGCGACGCGCGTCTTAGAGATCACGCCGAACGGCATCGACGAATACCTCGGCGATTACTCATATTATGTCGAGAAGAAAGAAGAACTTGAAGAACTGGCCCGACTCGCCCGCGAAGAGACGAAACAAGTCATCGTCAAGAAACAGCGCGCCGACAAGGAGCAGCAACGTGAGGAACGCCGGATGAAACAACGGATCGAGGAAATCGAGCTCACCATCGAACAACACGAGGCCCGTCTCGAGGAAATCGAGCAGCTCTTGTGTGAACCGGACGTCTTCAACGACTTCGCTCGGGCACAGGAACTGTCGACCGAGTCCGACGCGACGAAAGAATCGATCACGGCACTGTATGCAGAATGGGAGGAGCTCCATTCATGATGCGATTCCGTGCGATGCGAATCGAATGGATGCACGCCTTTCTTACCGGTCTCGCCTATATCGTGCCGACGGGGACGGAATTCGTATCCGAGCTGATTCGCGGGGAACCGACGATCGTTCCGTCGTTCCTGTTTTATTTCCTGCCGGTCGTCATCGGCTTCATCATCCAGACGTGGAGCGGGATTGTGATCAGTTTGTTGAGCGGCCTACTCATGAGCACGCTGTTCATCCGCCTCGTCGTTTGGCCGGTCGACGTGACCGTCCACAACTTTTACACCCCAGGCTCGGTGTGGGGACACTTCTATCAGTCGACTCTCCTCATGTGGGTGCTCGCCCTGATCGTCTTCATCGTGAGCTGGGTGAACATGTGGTACAAACAGAACAAACATCATCCGGACGTATAAAAAAGGGAAGCCGTCTCCAACGTGAACTGAGCCCCGTAAAATGGACAGTTTAATAAAAAACCCACGTTTTCTATGCTGCGATCAGATGGCCCCGATATTGCTCCGGGGTCATCTTTTTTAGGTTCCATTGACCGCGTTCGCAGTTGTAATAGCTTATGTAGTCCCCGACCATCTCTCGGACTTCATCGACTGACCCGCACGAACGGTTGGTGACATAGTCCTTCAAATGACCGAAGAACGATTCGATCGGTGCGTTGTCGAGACAGTTGCCCCGACGTGACATGGACTGGATCAGTCCGAGGTCGCCAACGAGTTGCTGGTAGTCCGGATGGGTGTAGTGAAAGCCTTGATCCGAATGGATCATCGCCTCGGGATGCAGGTTCCCTTGGAGGTGATTTTCAAGTTTTTCCATCGTCTGAAAGACGAGGTCCATGTGAAGGCTTGTGGACAGCTTGTGCGCCACGATCTCGCGTGTGGCCACGTCCTTGACGCATGACAGATAGACGTTCTCGCCGGAGGCGATCGGGAGATAGGTGATGTCGGTCACGAATACCTTTCCGGGCTCGCTCTGTCGAAACTGACGGTTCAACAGATTCGGCACGACGCGATGCTCGTGCGTCGCCTTAGAGAGCTTCCGATAAGGATTCATCTTCCGGATTTTGGTGACGATGTTATACTTGCGCATCAGTCGGAGAATACGCTTATGGTTGATCCGGACGCCGAGGGTAGCGAGCACCTCCATGTACAGCCCCCGATAACCGATTTTGCCTTTATGGCTGTCATGGATTTTCTTGAGGAGTGTCGCATCTAGGTAATCACGCTCTTCCCGGAGGGACTCCGCCTCGGCACGGTTCAACCAGGCGTAATAGCCACTGCGGCTCACTCCGGCGATCTCACATAGTGGGCGGACGAGATTCTTCAGCTGTGCGATGCGGATGACGGTGTTGATGGCCTGATATTTCTCTGCTGGTGTCAGTTCGTATGTTTCGCCTGCCCTTCTAACTTCTCTAGCTTTTTTAAGAGCTCGTTCTCTGCCGTCAGGTATTTGATTCGTGCCTCTGCCTTCGCCAACCGTTTCTCCATGGACTCGTCTGTTTTCGGGCGTCCGCCTCCCGTAGCCTTTCCACGTTTATCGTTCCGGAGACCCTCTTCTCCGTCTTTCCGGAACGTTTGGCGCCAGCGATTCAACGAGGACTGCGCTTTTCGTTTCCCGATCACCGTCAGGTCGAATCCGGCCTCCGTGAAGATTTGTTGAGGTCCCTTTCCCTCCATATTCTCACGTACGGCCTTGACCTTGAACTCGGCGGTGTACTGGATCGAGCGTTCTGATACCGAAGCGACGTTCGGATTTTCTTCGAGCTGGTTGATTTGAGTCATATTGAAGGTGATTTTACTCATGGTTGTTTCTCCCGTCTGAATGAATAGGTTCATTATAGCGATTCGTATCCACACGAAAAACCCCGAATGATACACTTTTTTTCAAGTGTCTATCATTCGGGGTTCAGTTCAACGTGGAGACCGGCTTCCCTTTTAACAGTTAGAAATAACGTAGCGGCTGGAATCCGCGTGTATGGAAGTCGAGCTTGAGGCCGTCTTCCGTGATAAAGAACACGTACTCGTTCGTATCGACATCACGGACGAACACTTTATAAAACGTGAGTGTCTCCTCACGGTTCGTCACATACTTCGCCTCATGCGTCGAGATCACTTGCGCGAACAATTGCTCTTCGTCAAACTCGTTGACGATATCCTCGAACTTCGCCGCTTCTTCTTCGGTCGCTTCTCGTCCCGGCGCAATCTCGTAATATGCGTCGCTCGCTTTCGGCTGAACGCCGAGGTTGCGGTCGACGACGATGACGCTCTCGATATTTTGATCGTCTAAGCTCTTATAGCCGTACAACGTCTCGACGAGCGTGTTCTCACCCGTGACCCGGCCGATGCCTTCGAGCGATTCCGCTCCTGTGAGTGAAAGGACGCGTGTCGCTTCCGGCACGATTTCTTCTTGATAGGCGATATTATAGGCGCGGATAATCTCCCGTACTTGCAAAAACGTCGCGACGACGAGCAGTACGACCAGACCTCCAATAATGATGCGTTTCGTCATGTCTCTATTTCCCCCTAGACTGTCATGCTCTCTTCTAAGGATAACCCAGGAACCGCATTCATCGCCAGTGTATCGCGCTTTCCGCGCACATACGCGTGATGTGCCGCCACCCCGATCATACCAGCATTATCTCCGCATAGATCAAGTGGTGGGATGACGAGGCGGATGCCTTCGCGGTCCGTCGCTTCTTGAAGCGCAGTACGGAGTCCACGGTTGGCCGCGACGCCACCTGCGACGAGCAATTGTTTGGCTCCTTTTTCTTTTACGGCACGAATCGCTTTTTCGACGAGCACTTCGACGACGCTCGCTTGGAAGCTGGCCGCCAAGTTTTCAGGGATGACCGTCTCCCCACGCTGTTCGGCATTGTGGACGGCGTTGATAACTGACGACTTGAGCCCGCTGAAGCTGAAGTCAAAACTTCCTGCCTCGAGGCGAACCCGTGGGAACTTATACGTGTCTTCCCCGTTAGCCGCGAGACGGTCGATGGCCGGGCCGCCCGGGTAAGGCAGGCTGAGCGTTCGTGCGACTTTGTCGTACGCTTCTCCGGCCGCATCGTCACGCGTCTCACCGATGACTTCGAACACACCGTGCTCGGGCATATAGACGAGCTCTGTGTGTCCGCCTGAAACGACGAGACAGACGAGTGGGAACTCCATCTCCTCGACGAGTTCGTTCGCGTAAATATGTCCGGCGATATGGTGGACGCCGATGAGCGGTTTACTATGGGCGAACGCGAGCGCTTTGGCCGCACTGATGCCGACGAGCAGCGCCCCGACGAGACCAGGTCCTTGTGTGACCGCGACGGCGTCGACGTCTTGCATCGTCACGCCGGCTTCACTGAGGGCGTCATCGATGACGTACGTGATTCGTTCGACGTGGTGGCGCGAGGCGACCTCGGGCACGACCCCACCGAACCGTTTATGACTTTCAATCTGCGACGAGACGACGTTCGATAAGAGCGTCTTGCCGTCACGCACGAGCGCAACGGACGTCTCATCACAGCTCGATTCAATCGCGAGGATGAGCGATGTGTCCATCTGTTTCACTTCCTAACTTCGCCCAATAAATATAGGCGTCTTCATTATTGTCTTGATAGTATCGTTTCCGACGTCCGGCATTTTCGAAACCGAACTGTTCATACAGCTTTTGGGCGCCGATATTCGAGACGCGCACTTCGAGCGTGAGCGCCGCCAATGACTTCGAGCGAGCGAATTCAACGAGTTGCGTCAACAGCAGATTGCCGATGCCTTGTCCGCGATATTCCGGTAAGACGGCGATGTTCGTGATATGCCCTTCGTCCACGATTTGCCAGACGCCGACGAACCCGACGACGCGACGTTCATGGACGGCGACAAAATAGACGGCCTGCTCATTCTTGAGCATCTCGTTCATGAACGCTTCTTTCGTCCATGGGATGGCGAAGGACGCTTCTTCGACTTTGGTCACTTCCTCGACGTCGAGCCAATTCATGCGCCGAACTTTAATATCAGCCATTGTTTTGTCCCTCGAGCCATTTTGCTTCCGCTTCAGCGAGACGCAGATACTCAGGCTCAAACGCGTGGACATCGTCCGTGACGTCACCTAACGCGACGAGATCGCTTGCCCGGCCATAGCTATGCGCGGCCGGTGCTTCGGTATAGTCGTAAGACGCGAGTACGTCACGGAACGGCTCGACATCACCAACAACGACGAACGGTCCTGTGATGGTGGCTTCAAGCCAAGCAGCGACCGAGGCGTGACGGTCAGGTGTCACGGCCTCGTTCTGCTGATAGTGACCGATATACGCATTGCCACGACGGGCGTCGATGAGCGCGACGACCGGGAGCTCCGTATTCGGGGCCGCCGCCATGAGATGGAGCGCCGAGACCCCGACGAGCGGGAGTTGAAGCGTGTAGGCGAGCGTCTTCGCGGTCGTGACACCGATGCGGATACCCGTATAAGATCCCGGACCTGTCGTCACGACGATACGTTCGAGCTCGGTCGGTGTCCATTTGACCGCATTCATCAGTTGTTCAATCATCGGCATGAGCGTGACGGCATGGTTTTTCGAGACCATGACTGTCGCCTCGGCTTGAATCTGTCCGTGTTCGCTGAGGGCGACAGATAGACGTGTCGTCGCCGTATCAATCATCAGTTGCTTCATGCGAGCACCTCCTTCACCAGCGCATCATAGACGTCGCCGACGGGCGCGAACGTTAGTTGACGTTCCTCGTCCCCGACTCGCTCGATTGTGATGGCGAGCCGTTCCGTCGGAAGTGATGACTCGATCAAGTTCGACCATTCGACGATGGCGACACCATCGCCGTTGATGTATTCTTCGAGGCCGATATCGTCCCCCGTGTCTTCGAGACGATAGACGTCCATATGGTAGAGCGGCAAGCGCCCTTGGTATTGTTTCATGATGGCAAACGTCGGGCTGTTGACGTTACGCGTAACACCGAGGCCTTTACCAAAGCCCTGGGTGAACGTCGTCTTACCGGCACCGAGGTCGCCGTTCAACGTTATGACCGTCCCGGCTTTGACAAGTGTGGCCAACTTCTCTGCCACTGCCTGCGTCTCAGCCGCAGAATGGGTAATCAATGTATACATGATGTTTCTCCTTTAGTCGGTTCTAGCGATACGTACTCATTGTACACTCAATTTTACGCAAAAAAAAACACGAAACGTCATCGTTTCGCTATCTCATTTAAAAAATTGGTTGCGGGGGCTGGATTTGAACCAACGACCTTCGGGTTATGAGCCCGACGAGCTACCAGACTGCTCCACCCCGCGACGACATATGAAATTAAATAAAAATTGGTTGCGGGGGCCGGATTTGAACCGACGACCTTCGGGTTATGAGCCCGACGAGCTACCAGACTGCTCCACCCCGCGATGGTTTGAATTGTTTCGACATCCTCTATAATAAGTGAAGTAGTTATATAATGCAACCTTTTTCTTCATGTTTTTTCAGAATTGGAATCGGGAACATTTAAAAGAGTGCAATCTATAAGAGAAAAGGAGCGCGACCGTCATGTCGAAATGGGGTAATCGCTTTAAAAAATGGTTCTTTTCCGAACTGGACGCATCCGTCTATTTTCACACCGTCCCGTTCATTCCGAACGAGACCGTTCATGGAACGCTGCGGGTGTTGAACACCACTTCGCATGTCGTGCGCCTGCAAGAGCTAACGCTTAATTTTTTGACGACGTTCAAAGATATCACGCTCGAAGGCAATGAATTCAATCGGGAGGCCGACTTGCAAGAAGTTCCAATCGTCCTATCCGCCGAGCTCGAACCGGGTGCTGAAGAGCACATCCCGTTCACGTTCGATTTGACGATGTATGCCCCCTCCACCGCCGGAGCACCATACAGCGTCGAAGCGACCGTCTGGGACACCGACGGCAAACGGGTCTGGTTCGATGTCATCGAAAAAGTCGAAGTCGAACCGCTCCCTGCCTTGAAACGCTTGTTACAGGCGACCGAACATGCCGGGCTCGAGCTCATGTTCGTCCGTAACGTTATCGACCCGATCGGAGAAGAACGACCGTATCCATTCGTCGAGAAGTATGGATTCAAACCGGTCGGTGACTGGGCCGACGAGTTCGAAGTCGTCAAATCGTTCTGGCGGGTCGACGAGGACGGGGTCGACGTCTATTACTGGCTCGACAATATCGAGAAGCAACGTACACTCGAGTCAATCGCCAATGACGTCACGATGCGCCATCGCTCGCTCACGTGGGACCAACTCGAACGCGAGCAAGACCGGCTCGGCCTCGGCATTCAAGAGACGTTACGTAGCCACCGTTCTTCATGAGCGGTGGTTTTCAATTGTCCAAACATCGTTACTCGTCGAGACGATCGTTTGGAACTTTTCGCGCTGCGGATGCATGAACAGCTCGTATTGGAGTCGACGCTCTTCGTGCGAAGCCTGTAAATATGTGAGATCCATTCCCCGTTGCTGGATATCTCGAACGGAACGTCGCGCAAACTCAGTATCACTGTCGGTATATAGATAAGCCGAAACATCCCACGAATCTGCAGCGAGGAACGCGACGCTCATGCCTTCGATGATGGTGATCCGTTTTGTCGGGTCAATCCACGTTCGTTCAAGGTATGGAACGTCAATCGTGAAAAAACCGATCCCTTCACGCACCATACGAACATCACGCTCTAGTGAAGGTAGATGGTGCGCGGACGGATGACAAGCTGTCATCTTATAATGATGCTCCTGCCCGTCGACCGTGTAATCGAGCATAGCGCTCTTCCGTAACATCGAGTCCGTGATATATGGATCGGTATTGATGTAGTTTACGTCTCCGAGGCGCTCGCGTAGGGCGTCTGCAAATATCGCCTTCCCGGCACCCCCGTGTCCCGAGATGGCGATAATCGTGCGCTCCTCTCGTTCGGCCTGGGCAACCATCATATCAATCAATTCATTCATAATGCTCCCCCTTTTGGTACACTTCATATAGAAAGGAAGTGTACCAATCCGATGTCAACTTGTCCATTTTGTCATCCTCAACTTGACCCGTCTCAGACGATCGTCGCCGAGAATGAGACATGCTACTTCTTGATGCACGACCGTGAGCAGGACTTGCTCGTCGGCTCTGGCGTTATCGTCCCAAAACAACATCGGGCGACGACGTTCGATCTCACGCCTTCGGAATGGCGCGATACATACGAGTTACTCCACGAAGCAAAGTCCTTCCTCGAGAAGACGTATGGTCCTGATGGGTATACGCTTGGCTGGAACGTCGGAACGGCGTCAAACCAGACCGTCCCTCACGCCCACCTGCACGTTATCCCTCGATACGCCGACGGACCGCACGCGGGTAAAGGTTTACGCCATTGGTTGAAACGACCAGAATAACCAAACAGCTCATCGTGTGAGGATGAGCTGTTTTCGTTTCGTTTCTATTTCTTCGAGTTGTTGTTCTAGACGTTCTACTTCTCTCGTCATTTTCTCAATCAGTTGAGCGATTTCACGATCGAGTCCTTTTACCTTGTCTAGCGAATCATTGATTCGTCCATGCATCGTCCACTCAGAAAAGATGTCATCGAGGAAGTAGTCAGCGAATTGAACGAGCGAACCGCGTTCGATTTGTAAGCCACTGACGACTCCTTTCACGTCAGCCAACTCCCGCGAGAAGCGCTCGAGCGCAGCTTGAAGTTCATGCATCTTCCGTTCCGAAGCATCGATGGCATCATGTTTCATCGCTGTCGCAATCAAGCCGCCTCCAAAGAACGTATCATACGTCGACCAACCTTTCGCACTGTCGAGATGTTTAAGTGTTCTCGAGATGGCCGTCCGTGCTGAATTTCCAGCGACGATGGCTTCTTTATATTCAACAAGCACCTCATTCATTTTTACCTGTTGATCCGTGAGTCGATATAATTCTTCCCTAACAGTAAAATCTTGCTTCAAATGAGTTTCCTTCTCTTTTAGGAAGGTCTCCCATTTCGCGTCGATTCCACGATACGTCTCAAATGTTTCATATAAGTCACGACGCTCAAGCGCTAACTCATCCACCATCGCCTCATGTTCCCGTAACTTCAATTCGGCCCGGGCCGCCTCTTCTAATTCAATCGTTTTTTGTTCGTTGAATGTTCCCCTTAGCTTACACCATGCGTTGACGAGCGAGAATGAATCTAAGTCATAGACATCGCGCTGTTCCTTCGTAAACGAATTGAGAAGTTGCTTTCGCACAGCTTCATGTTCGGCAATTTGCTTGTCGAGTGTTTTTAATTTACGGGCGAGTCGGTCCCGTTCTGCCATCTGTTGTTGTAAGTCGTGGTGGGTTTGGTAGAGATCACTCATAACGTTTTATTCCTCCAGTTTCTTTTCGATAATATTCTAACAGGTCTTTGACGTGTACCCCGTCAATCGTTAAGCCGTCAATCGATGAGTCCTTGATTTGGACACCATCGAGCCGACAGTTTTCAAAAAATGTATTCGTCAGGTTTGTATGGAAGAACGTCGTCGGCCTCCCTGATTCGTACATGGTGACGAAACGATACTGAGAACCAGATAGATTCAAATCATCAAACTCCGTCTCTCTGAAGTTGATATTCCGAAATTGGCTCTTCGTGAAATTACAGTTGTGCGCCTGAAGCTCTGAGACGTTACTATTCGTGATGGAAACACGACTCGCATCCATCCCATACGCTTGAGCACCTGTAATGGAAAGCTCTTCATAGCGCAATATCATGTGATCTGTCCGTTGCTTCACTCGTTTGACGAAACAAACTTCCTGATCTGATTCGAAGACGGATTGGTAACCAGCTGCTCGATAAAATGCCACGTTGTTAGGTTGGGCTGTGGATGTCTCCAACTCCCAAATTCGAACAGTCGGATGAAGCTCCTCGATTGATTGTAGTGCCCGTTTCCCAATCCCTTTACCTTGTCTATATGGATGGATAAAGATGCGGTCTATCCGGCCATAATCTTGCCCTGTCAACGTCACGACGGCTCCACCGACGACTTGTCCTTCAAGCTCGATGACGTAGCATGTCAATTGTTCAATCAAGTACAGGCTCATCGCCTCGTCATCATAACCGGGTGGTTCAATATTTAAGTCTCGATATGGTAGTCGGAGACGGTCTGCCTCTTGTTTAAAACTTGCCCGTGAAACCTCAGTGAATATCGTCTGGTCTGAGGTTGTAGCTTCACGAATGTGCATGATGATTCCCCCTCTTCACGTGTTTATACGCAAAGAAAGAATTAAAGGTTTCGAGAACGACAAAAAAGGACGATCGAGCATTTGCTCAATCGTCCTTTGCGTTGGCCTAGCAACGTCCTATCCTCACAGGGGGAGACCCCCAACTACTTTCGGCGCTGAAGTACTTAACTTCCGTGTTCGGCATGGGAACGGGTGTGACCACTTCGCTATCGCCACTAGACAATTATTATATTAACATACCGATTAGGATAAAGCAATACTATTAGGTAATTTTGTTTAAAATAATCACATAAAGAAAGACGACCGAGCGGATGCTCGATCGTCTTTCGCGTTGGCCTGGCAACGTCCTATCCTCACAGGGGGAGACCCCCAACTACTTTCGGCGCTGAAGCGCTTAACTTCCGTGTTCGGCATGGGAACGGGTGTGACCACTTCGCCATCGCCACCAGACATCGAGAGATCGTTCTCTCAAAACTGAAGACTCATCAATTCATCCAAACCTTAGACTAGATCAAAGCCTCGACCGATTAGTATCATTCAGCTCCACACGTCGCCGTGCTTCCACCCATGACCTATCTACCTCA
>NZ_JACSLQ010000007.1:0-132266 GCF_018618205.1 Exiguobacterium sp. s157 | reverse complement strand
CATCGGATGAGAAACCGGAAATCATTGTTTTCGGCAGAAGTGTAAAAGGCAAACGAGCAAAAAGTGTCAAAATCAACTTGACGTCTACAAGAAATTTAAGTAAAAGGTTAATATGTAAATTTAAGGATATAATTAATGATGATTTAAGCATGAAGGAGTGAAGCGATGAACATTGAAACGTATGGTGTTCTTGAAGAGTTAAAAGATAGACCCTCAGATACAAATCCAAAGTCTACAATGAATTTAATGAAGCAATATGAAGAGGTAATAGTTAAAAGTTTACTAACTTCTTTTGGATTAGATTTTTTGTTGATTCAGGATCGTCACGGTGGAGATGTGGATACAATTCATAATGTAAGAAAAATCCAAAATGGCGATACTCGTTTTGATGGCTATGCTAATGTTCATAATGCGAATGCTTATAAAGCAAATGGTACTTACGACAAAAAAGTCTCTGCTAAATACCATAGTGACAAACGCTATATTGAGCGTAACAGATACGGTAAATCTAAAAAAATAGACGGAACATTAGAAGATGCATATAGCGGGCGTCGGATCAATAGAGATGAAGATATTGACCTCGATCACGTTCTTGCAGCAAAAAACATTCACGATGATGCAGGTCGTGTTCTTGCTGAATTGAATGGTGTTGATTTGGCAAATGACGCTACCAATTTGAAGCACACAAATCGCTCGATAAACCGTTCTAAAGGAAAAAAAACAGTGGATGAATTCACTGCCTTGTTAGACGAGAGACGTCCTGAAAGGCAAGGAAGAATAGTCGAACTCAAACAACGTAATGAATTATCGAATCAAGAAAGAAAAGAACTGGAAAAGTTAGAAATGTTAGAGTCTGTAGATGCAAAAAAAATACAAGCTGCAGAAGAAGCCGCTCGTGAAAAATACGAGAAACAGTTAGCAAATACATACTACACGAGTCCGAAGTTTTTAAATGATACTTTAAAAGCAAGTGCGAAATTAGGGTTCAATATGGGACTTCGGCAAGCATTGGGAACAATTCTTGCTTCTGTATGGATGATTGTTCGTGAAGAGGTTCCGAAACTAATAAAAAAGCTAAAGGGAAAATTTGAATTAGCATCTCTATTTAAGGGTTTAGGAGAAATTTTTAAAAAAGCTTTTAAACGCGTGAGGATGACATATCGAGAAGTTATTCAAAGTTTTGCCAACGGTGTTCTTGCGGGAATTTTATCCTCTCTTGCTACAACTTTCATAAATATATTTATGACATCAGCTAAAAACGTTACAAAAATAATTAGAGAATCATTTGCGACTATTGTTGAAGCAGTAAATATTTTAGTGTTCAATCCAAACAATCTTCCTTTTGGTGAGGTGCTGAAGTCAATTGCTATTCTATTATCCACAGCTTCTTCCGTCATTTTAGGAACAATTGTATCGGAAGCAGTTTCACAAATTCCTGCATTGAAGCTACCTGTAATCGGAGATAGTTTGCCTGCCTTCGTTGGTGCGACTGTTACGGGCTTAATGAGTGTCAGTTTACTATATTTTATCGAGAACTCTTCGATAGTAAATTCTTTAGTGGAGTGGGCAAATCAATTAAAAACCAGCTTTGACTATAAACTTGATTACTATCGTGCTGCTCATGAAGCGCTCGTTACTTATGCTGCTGAATTAGCTGATATTGACATAGCTGATTTTGAAGAAAAGGTTTCGATTGTAAATGAGATAGCGAACAAGTTGCGTAGTGCTCAAACTAGCCTTGAAATTAACGCAGTTCTGACTTCAACAGTAATGAGTATGAAGATTCAACTTCCTTATGATGGCACTTTACAAGGACTAGATAAATTTATGGAAGATGATACGGACGTACTCCGGTTTCATTTATGACTTTTCCATGCGATCAATGTGGTTTGTGTTGTCGTTCGCTAGATAACTCTTTATATGGGGATTTGAATCGAGGAGATGGGGTTTGTCGATATTTAGACGAAAGCACAAATCAATGTACTGTCTATGATAATCGCCCGCTCAAGTGCCGTATCGATGATATGTTCCATGCGCACTATAAAAATGAATATTCATTAACTGAGTACTACGCTCTAAACCATCAAGCATGTAATCAACTGAAAGAAAAGGAGAAGATATAAAATGCCAATTCCATTTATCTTAGGAGGAATCGCTATTGCTGCCGGAGTCACAGGAGTTGCAGCTGGCGCGCAAGGTGCAAAGAAAATCTCAGAGGCTAAAACCATCGTCGACCAGGCAGAAGGTCGATATAATCAATTTAAAAGAAAATTGGATAATGTAGAAATGGAAACTTTAAAAAAATTAGATGGACTAGGGAAATTGAAGGTACTAGTGTGGAAAGACTTTGAAACATTTTCTTCTGCGTTCGAAAAGATAAAAAACCGTCCAGAGTTTGAACAGAAAACTACGGGCACATTTAAAATGCCGAAACACTCACTTGGTGAGATTAAAGAAATTCAAATACACGCACTCGAAATTTTAGGTACCACGGCTGCATCTGCGGGCGCGGGCGTTGCAACGGGTTTTGCAGCTTACAGTGGCGTGATGGCACTTGGGTCGGCATCGACCGGAACGGCCATTAGTTCATTATCAGGAGCGGCGGCTACTAAAGCTGCTATGGCTGCTTTAGGAGGAGGTAGCATTGCATCTGGAGGGGGAGGTATTGCCTTAGGAGCCCAAGTGCTAACCGGTGCAGTAGCAGGACCTGTTATCGCAGTTGGAGGACTTTTAATCAATGCGAAAGGTAATTCAAGTTTAGAAAAAGCAGGAGAAGTTAGACGTGAAGTAGATAGTGCGGTTAGTATGATGGAAAGTGCAACAAATTATTTAACACAGTTAGGAAGATTAACTCGACAATTCCATATGGACTTATCCGAAATTCATCAAGTCTATTTGGGAGAAGTTCAGAAACTGGTTGAACTGGTTAATGATAAAACGGATTACAAACTATATACAACAGATGAAAAAGTAATTGTTGATAACAACATCAAGTTGATTTCGATTCTGTATAAACTATCGAATCAAGACCTGATTAGACAGAGTGAATCAAAAACAAAACTTCCTGAGATTTTAACTCACGAAGTAGAAGAATTGCTCGGACGCTCGAAAGAAGCAGTCGAATCACTTGAATATACAACTTAAAAAAATAAGAGAACGCGTATCTTCGCGATGCGCGTTCTCTTATTGTCGTTGATGCGGCAATGGAATCGTCAACACGTTCCAGTTCTCACCAGCAAATACTTTCGCAAGAAAGACGATTTGTCCGACGTGATAGCTGTAGTGGGACACTTGCTTCTCGATCGCCCAGATGACGCTCTTCTCTTCACCGCGGATGAAGACGGTCTTGCCGAGGTCTTCTTGCGTGAGGCTCGCTAAGACGTCGTCCAACAGTTGCCAACGTTCATCCCACGTCGCCATCAGTTCGGCGCGTGACTGGTGCTGGTCCTCGAACTCGGCGTCGCGGTTCCGGTCCGGCTTCTCGCCGTCCGTCGTCAGAAAGTCGGTCCAGCGCGACTTCATATTGTTCGAGATGTGCTGGACGATGACCGCGATCGAGAGCGTGTCTTTCGCGAGCACACGATGCATATCCTCGTCGTTCACTTGCTTCAACGCGTTCTCGGCGAGCTGTTTCTGTTCTTGGAAAATTGAGCGTACCGTTTCGATATAGCTGGCTTCAAACATGGAATGACCTCCTTTGGATTCCTACTAACCATACCCCAATCTGAACGTGATAAAAATAATAGTAAAATAGCGAAATCCGCATTATAATGAGACTGAACCGTGCAAGACGCCACCGCGCGGTCGGTTCTTGGGTGCCCTGTTTAGGTTTTGATGCGAGTCATGTCGCGTATATCTCCTTTCGGTTTGGGGGTTCACCCGTGAAGAGAACCGACCGCGTTTGTCCGTGAGTGGATGAGCGCGGTTTTTTGTATGCGAAAAGGGAGAGCCGTGGCTCTCCCTTTTAGGCGTGCTCGATTCTAAAGTCTTCCCAGTGTGACCGGGCCTGGGTACGAATCCGCTCCGACACTTCCTTGCTGCCGAGCAAGATGCCGTACCAACGCCGTGCGTCCTCATACAGACCGAGCGCGGCCGACAAGTCGGCAATCCGCAGCATGAGCTGGTCGTACGGTAGGCCGGTCCGGACTTGATCCGTGTACGCCTCCTGTACCTCGTTGTACTTGTCGAGCGTCCGCTTCATCCATTCTTTCTCGGACGACTCGTCGCCCGTCAAGCGATACATCCAGACGAGGCGCATGCCGAGCATGGCGACGACAGACGGTTTCTGGCCGCTCAGTTGGGCCGTCACGACGGCGAACTTATAGAGCCGGATGACGTGCTCGGCCGAACGGTCACCGTTGAGCGCCTCGGCGTTGACGCGGTCGAAGTAGCCCGACTCGAGCGCCTCGCGATTGTTTTTCCGTACCTTATCGAACGAGTCGTGAAAGACGAGGTGACAGTGACTGCAGACGGTCGGCTCATAAAAGTACGGGTTGGCGCCATCGTATGTCGTATAGCCGTCCTTCGCGACTTCCTGCGGCCGGATGTGGCGTGACAGGACGCGCGGCGTCTCGCTCTGTTTCAAACAATACGGACATTTCACTTTTTTCGAAAAGATATGTTCTGCCATTACCTCACCTCACACGTATACGTTGACGAGCAGGCCGCGAATCTCACCGACTTGGTCGAGGAGCGACAAGCGGGACGCCTCGCCCGAGATGACTTGATCGGTCAAGGCGAGCAGCTTCTGGTCGACCTGTTCGACGATCTTATAAATCTTGGCGCGACCACGGCGGTTGAAGCCGCGTTTGTCCTCGAGGCGGAGTGCCGCGTCGACGGCGTCTTTCATAAAGTCTTTAATGAGTTGCTTATATTCGGCCAGCGACTCGACCGTCTGGCTCTCGGCGAGGAGCTCGCCTTTCTCGTGAATGGCCGCGATTTGGCGTTGGAAGCGCTCATGTTCGCGGTCCTCACGTTTTTGACCGATGACGTTCTGGAACGAGACACCGGGCTCAGCCTCGGGGCGTTTCGCCTTACCGGTGCCGTGAAGCGACTGCGTCTCCATGATGCGACGAATGTCCATAGGATCCGTCCTTCCTTAAGTTAGTTCAACAATTGTAGCACGCCTTGCGGCAATGCGTTCGATTGGGCGATCATCGCCATGCCGGACTGGTTCAAGATGTTGAGGCGGGCGAAGTCCATCATCTCACGTGCCATATCGGCGTCGCGAATCCGTGACTCGGAAGCCGTCAAATTCTCGGAACCAATCGTGACGACACTCACGTTCGCCTCCAATCGGTTTTGAATGGCGCCAAGCTTTGAACGTTCGAGTGATACCGCTTTGATGGCGTCGTCGTACTTGGCAATAGCGGTAGTAGCGCCATTCTGGGTCGTCACATCTAGTCCGTCGATTCCGAGCGCGGCGGCACGCATATCGTCGACGTTCAAGACGACGCCTTCGCCGCTACCGGCCCCGAGTTGGAAGAAGAGTGTCTCATTGCCGGCGATATAGTCACCGTTCATGATTTTTTTTGAGTTGAACTCGGTCGTCTCGGCGATTCGCGTCACTTCATCCGTGAGCGCAGAAATCTCATCTTGGACGGCCTTCGTGTCGTCCTCGCTCAGCGTCCCGTTGGCGGCTTGGACCGACAGCTCACGCATCCGTTGCAGGAGGGCGTGCGTCTCGCTCATCCCGCCTTCGAGCGTCTGCGTGAGCGAGATACCGTCAAGCGTGTTGCGTTCGGCCATCGACAGCGAGTCGAGACGGATGCGCATTTTCTCGGAGATGGCGAGCCCGGCCGCGTCGTCAGACGCCTTGTTGATGCGGATCCCGCTCGAGAGGCGGTCCATCGTCTTCTTCATCGTCGTCTGGTTGACCGTGAGCGACGAGTAGGCTTTCAGTGCCTGGACGTTATTGGTAATTTTCATAACGGTTGCCTCCTGAAGGTACGGGTTGGAGTCGGGCGTTCTCAATCGCCTCGGCCCACGTCTGGTCGAGCTCGGTCGCAAGGCCGTGAAGCTCCTCGATCTTGTCCATATCTTGTTCAATCAACGCCTCGAGGCTCGATTTCGCCATATACAAGTAAAGCTCGTCGAGTTGGGCCGAGATGATGCCGCCACCGTCGTGAAGTCCTTGGTGAAGCTTCGCGAGCAGTTCGCGCGCTTGGCGCAAGTGGCGGTTGCGTTCGGCGATGGTGGCCGTCTTGGCTTGTTCATAATGGTAGACGAGCGCGTGGAGCATCGCTTGGGTCAGCTCTTCCGGGCTCATTTCGTATAGTCGGTTCGGGTTCATGATGGGTCTCCTTTGATGGTGTCGAGTTCTTCAATCAGTAATAGCACTTCGGCCATGACGTCATACAGTTGGGGCGGAATCGCGTCCCCGAGGTCGAGGTCAAGCAGGTGGCCAAGGAGCGAATGGTCATGCTCGATGGCGACGCCGCGTGATCTCGCCTCGTCTAAAATCTTATCGGCGACGGCGCCCGTTCCGCGGGCGACGACGACCGGGGCCCGGTCGATCGTCTCGTCATAGCGGACGACGGCGGCCGTCTTGCGTTTTGTCAAATCCATGCGTTGATACATAACAGCCTCCTAGATGCGGAAATCATAGCCGGTCGTCTCGAGCGTCGGGCGCTCGGTCTCCGGTTTATCGGACTTCGTCAGCGGGCGGAACTGGGTCGTCACGCTCTTATAACCGATCGCCTCGAGCGTCGTCTCGATCTTGCCGAGCAGGGGACGCGCGAGTGCTTCGACGGTCGGATCATCGTGTTCGAGCGTGAGCCGGAGATTCCGGTCAATCGCTTCGAGCTTGACGCCAATCTCTCCGAGCCGCGGTGTCTCGAGCCGGATATAGAGCACACTGTTCTCCCAGTCGACGACATCCCCGGCCTCACGGTTTTGGATATGGACGTGGATGCCGGTGTCGATCTCTTGGACTTTCGCCGGCAAGGCGAGGATGAGCTGATGGAGCTGCCCGCCGTCGAGCCGGTTCAACGTCTGTTGGACTTGGAAGAACGAGGCGAGCCGTTGCGCCTCGGGTGTCGCCGCGTCGGCTTTCATCGACAACGTCGACGCCTGGACGCGCTGCGTCGTCTCTTGGATGACGCGGCCTGATAGGTTCGGGTCGACCTTGAACGGCGTGACGCGCGGCAATTCGCCGGCGCGGGTCGCCTGATGCGGGATGTATTCGAGCCGGACGTGGTTCGGCACGTACCGGAACTCGTTCAAACTGGCGCGCACTTCTTTGATGAGCACGGCGCTCTCAGCCGGTTTCGTCGACAGTAGGCCGAGTGCGACGTCGAGCTTCGCCGTCATCGCGACGAGCGCCTTCTCTTGGGTCGCGCTCGTATGTAACAAAGCGTCCGTCTTTTGAATGAGCTGCGTCAGTCGGGTCGACACCGTCTCGAGCGCAGGACGTGCCTGATGCGGGTTCGTCTCGACGAGGGCGGCGACTTGGCCGAGCTGTTTCGTCACCGTCACTTGTTCGCTTCGGAACGTGTTCGTCACGGTCGCGAGATGCGTCGTCACTTCCTTGACGAGTACCGGGCGTCCTAGGACGGGCGGTAACGCCTCACGCGGTTCGATTCGCGTCGGGCGCGGCTCCGGCAACTCGTTGATGAGCCGGTCGACCGTCTCCGGTGTCGGCGTCAAACGTTCGCTGACGGGACGCGACAGATTGACGTGCTCGATGAACCGTTCTTTCTGCGGGTACGGCGCGTCAGGTGGCGGTGGTTTCATTTGTTGTCTCGCTTCATCTAATGACGCGACGGCGAGGTCGCGCGCGACATCACGCGGGAGCGTCGGCGCCTCGACCGTCTTCAGCCAAAGGACGGCATCGCGCATGTCACCTTTGAAGACGGTCTCGAGCAGACGCACCGTGTCCTCGTTCATCGGTAAGCGTCCTGATTGGAGCAAACGGCTGACGGCACTCCGGACCTCGGGCGGGAGCGATGCGAGCAACGCCTGAATCTTCGTATCGAGTTTCACCGGTTGACCGCTCGGCATGTCCGGCGTCTCGGGTTCAGGTTTGACGACGATCGTCGCGATGAGCTGGCCGTCTTGTTCGGCGAGCGTCAGTTGGAACGGGTTCGTCTTCGGGAGCCCGCCCTCGAACGTGACCTCGACGTGCTCGCCATTGATTTTGACGATCCCGGAGTCGGGTCCGGTCTGTTTGACGAGCTCGGCTTTATAGATGCGATTCGTCTGGATGCCGGCTGTGACCGCGACGGCCGCGGTCATGGGGGCTTGGATTTGCATAGTTGTCACCTCGAACAATATATCGACCTCTTTTTCAAAAAGTGAAGCGAAACCGACAGAAAAAAACCTCCCGTCGAATCGACGGAAGGGTCAAGAGTTGAGCGTTGCGCTCTGGTTTAATTGTTGGAACCGAGCGACGAGTTCGCCCGTCGCTTTCAATTGATTGCGGAGGACGTATGAGGTCGCGTTCGTGGTGATCCGGTGACCGTTCTGGGTGACGACTAAACCTTTCGACTCGATCGGGTCACTCGTGATGTCACGGACGTGCGACCAGGCGTACCATTCACATTCAGGGCGCTTCGGGGACATCGTCGGGAAAAAGACGAGACCGGACGTCGGTTCGATGACGACTGGCACTTTGCCTTTGATGCCGGCGACGCGCTTGGCGACGAAGATGCGCTCCTCGATCGAACTGCTGTACTGGCGGCATGAGAGCTGCAGGAGCTGGTAGGGCCGGAGCGGGGTCGTAATCTCGGAACCGTCCTCGAGAATGACGCGCGATTGCGCGGACATCTCATAACAAGGCAGGATGGCCACCGTCCGCTTCGTAATACGGTACTTTTCCTCGGAATGGTAGGGGCGCATATGGCTGCACCGTCCTTTTCGTATTAGATTTTCAGGCTCGGCTCGCCCAAATGGCGTACAAACCTAAATCATCCCTTCCATGATATATCACAAAATATGTAAATTCAATATCTCTATATGAAAAGTAGGGAAATATAATTCCAATGTAAGCCAAAAGACGATTCATTTACAAAAATATGAGAAAGTGTTTGTCACGCTTCCAAGAAGGTGGTAAGATTACCGATAGAGGGAAAGCCTCTGTATTCTTCAATGGTGAAAGGAATGGATTTACACATGGTAGGTAAAGTAAAATGGTTTAACTCAGAAAAAGGTTTTGGATTCATCGAAGTAGAAGGCGGCAAAGACGTATTCGTACACTTCTCTGCAATCCAAACTGACGGCTACAAATCACTTGACGAAGGTCAAGAGGTAGAATTTGAAATCGTTGATGGCGAGCGTGGCCCACAAGCGGCTAACGTTACAAAATTATAATTTCAAGCCGTAAGCCGGTTCCCTCGTGGAGCCGGCTTTTTATTTTCCTTACATAGCGTCCTTCGAATCAAAATCGCGTTTAAGAACGGGCAGAACGGGTAGTTTCTTTTTATACCGCCGATTCAAGTTGAAGACGACGCAATCGGAACAAAATTGTCATTATTTTCTGATGATAACGTTTTCAAACGATTTGAATTCGGGGTATACTATAAATGAGCCACCTGGTTCCACTTTCTTTTCAGAAATGAAGCAGGAGATTCGGTCCAAATCGACGAATCATTGGGTCAAGCGGTTATTTTAAGGAGGAGTTCAGATGATTTATAACATTCGCGGCGAAAACATTGAAGTCACACCAGCTATTCAAGACTATGTCGAGAAAAAGTTGGACAAATTGACTCGGTATTTCACAACTCCTACGGATGCACAGACGGCTTACGTCAACTTGAAAGTGTACAATGAGAAGCAAAAGGTGGAAGTGACGATCCCGATGCCGAACTTGTTGCTCCGTGCTGAGGAAACAAACCTCGACATGTACGCGGCAATTGACCTCGTCGTCGATAAATTGGAACGTCAAATCCGTAAGCACAAAACGAAACTCAACCGTAAATCACGTGCCAAAGATGGCGGTATCGGCGAGTACTTCAAGTCACTCGAAGGTCCTGAGGACGTGGTCGTCTACGACGAAGACGAGGCAGAACTCGAACTCGTGCGGACGAAGCGTTTCACGCTCAAACCGATGGATACGGAAGAAGCGATTCTTCAGATGGACATGCTCGGCCACAGCTTCTTCGTCTTCTCAGACGCAGAAACGGGCAACACGAACGTCGTCTATCGTCGTAAAGACGGGAAATACGGCTTGATCGAACCAGAATAATTCAACCTTGAAACCACACGGCCCTCCAACTCGGAGGGCCGTTTCGTTTGGCCTTTCCTTGAAAGCGAGGGTCACTTCGGTTAAACTGTACATTAGGGAAAAAACATGCATTTTTCAGTGAATGCAGAGGAGATAAAGCGTATGGCGAACTTTTTGAAAGATTTATTTGCTCCACAGAAACGAGTATTGAAAAAAGCAGAAAAAGCGGCCGACCTCGTCGAGTCGTTCGCCGAACCGATTAAGGCATTGTCTGACGAAGCACTTCAGGCGAAGTCGATTGAGTTCCGGGAGCGTTTGGACAAGGGTGAGACGCTTGATGATATCTTGCCAGAAGCGTTTGCGGTCTGTCGCGAGGCGTCTGAGCGTGTGCTCGGCATGCGCCACTACCGCGTCCAGCTCATCGGGGGCTACGTGCTCCATAACGGTGACATCGCTGAGATGAAGACCGGGGAAGGGAAGACGCTCGTCGCAACTCTTCCGGTATATTTGAACGCGCTCACGGGCCGCGGCGTCCACGTCGTGACGGTCAACGAATATTTGGCCCGCCGTGACAAAGAACTCATGGAACCGCTCTACTTCGCACTCGGCCTTTCGGTCGGCCTCAACGTGTCGAACATGGACCGTGTCGAGAAGCAGGCGGCGTACAACTGTGACATCACCTACTCGACGAACAATGAGCTCGGTTTCGACTACTTGCGTGACAACATGGTCCTTTATAAAGAAGACCGTGTCCAACGCGAGCTCTACTTCACGATCGTCGATGAAGTCGATTCGATTCTCGTCGATGAAGCCCGGACCCCGCTCATCATCTCGGGTTCGGCTCAAAAATCGACAGAGCTCTACACGCGTGCCGATGCCTTCGTCCGCACGCTCAAAATCGAGGACGACTACACGGTCGACGTGAAGACGAAGTCGGTTCTCCTCACGGACAAAGGGGTCGACCTCGCCGAGAAGTTCTTTGGCATCGACAACTTGTTCGCGATCGAGCACGTCTCGGTCAACCACCACGTCGGGCTCGCCCTTCGTGCCAACGCCGTCATGCATCATGACGTCGACTACATGGTCCGTGACGGCCAAGTCATGATCATCGACCAGTTCACCGGTCGGGTCATGGACGGACGCCGCTACTCGGAAGGGTTGCACCAGGCGATCGAAGCGAAAGAAGGCGTCGAGATTCAGCGTGAATCGATGACGCTCGCGACGATCACGTACCAGAACTACTTCCGTATGTATGAGAAGCTGGCCGGGATGACCGGAACGGCGAAGACAGAGGAAGAAGAATTCCGTAACATTTACAACATGCAGGTCGTGACGATCCCGACGAACAAACCGATTCTTCGGGAAGACCGTTCGGATCTCATCTTCAAGTCGATGGACGGCAAGTTCAAAGCCGTCGTCGAAGAAATCATGGCAGCCCACGCGACGGGACAACCGGTCCTCGTCGGGACGGTCGCCGTCGAGACGTCGGAGCATTTGAGCAAGCTTCTCTCGAAGAAGAAAATCAAACACGAAGTCTTGAACGCGAAGAACCACGCCCGTGAGGCCGAAATCGTCGAGAACGCCGGCCAAAAAGGCGCGGTCACGATCGCGACGAACATGGCCGGACGCGGAACCGACATCAAGCTCGGCGAGGGCGTCATCGAGCTCGGCGGATTGTACATCGTCGGGACCGAGCGCCACGAGTCGCGCCGGATCGACAATCAGCTCCGTGGACGGGCCGGACGACAAGGGGACCCAGGTAAATCCCAGTTCTACTTGTCACTCGAAGATGAGCTCATGCGCCGCTTCGGGACGGACAGCCTCCAGAACATGATGGAGCGCCTCGGCATGGACGACACGCAACCGATCGAGAGCCGCATGGTCTCGAAAGCGGTCGAGTCGGCCCAGAAACGTGTCGAAGGGAACAACTATGACGCCCGGAAGCAGCTCCTCGGTTACGATAACGTCATGGCCGACCAACGGAAAGTCATGTACAAAGACCGGGCCAGCATCCTCGAGAACGAATCGGTCACGGACATCGTCCGTTCGATGATTCAAGAGACGGTCGAGACGGGCGTGGCGCAATATACGCCGCTCGAGCTCGTGCCGGAAGAATGGAACATCGATGAGCTCGCGCACTGGGCCAACCAGACGCTCGCCCTCGAACAGCCGGTCGAAGGCAAGGACTTCTACGGCAAAGAGCGCGAGGAGATCATCGAGCTCTTGAGCGAACGCACGAACGCGCAGTATGAGGCGAAACGCCAACTCGCGCCGCCGGAACGCTTCAACGAGTTCGAGAAGATTATCGTGCTCCGTGCCGTCGATTCACACTGGATGGCACACATCGACCACATGGACCAACTCCGTCAAGGGATTCACTTGCGTGCCTACGGACAGAACGATCCGCTCCGCGAGTACCAGGCGGAAGGCGTCAACATGTTCGACGCGATGAACGCGGCCATCTCCGAAGAAGTGACCGGCTTCGTGCTTCGTGCCGAAGTCGGCGATAACCTCCGACGCGAGAAAGTCGTCGAGGAGGAAGTGGCGGTGTCTGGCAAGGACGACACGCCGCTCAAGAAGAAGCCGGTCCGTCGCTCGGAAGACCAACGGCTCGGGCGCAACGACCCGTGCTGGTGTGGTTCAGGCAAGAAGTTCAAAAACTGCCACGGCAAACAACAGGCTTAATTTTGAAAGAGGCGAGCCCGCTCGCCTCTTTCCTACGGAAAGGTGACCTACACTATGGAAATTTCAGATATTCGCAACGAACTCGAGGCGATGGCGAAACGCCTCGAGAATTATCGCCAATCGCTCAACCTGACAGAGAAGCAGGCCCGAATCGCCGAGCTCGAGAACGAGATGACGTACCCAGACTTCTGGGACAGCCAAGAGAAGGCGCAGAAAGTCATCGACGAGTCGAACGCGCTTAAAGCGATGGTCGACAAATACCAAGAGCTCGCCGATGGGCACGAAGACGGCGAAGTCACGCTCGAACTGATCAAAGAAGAGCCGGACGCCGAGATGCAAAGTGAATTAGGAGAGATGGTCACGGCGCTCAAGGCCGATTTCGACGCGTTCGAGCTCGAGATCCTCTTGAACGGACCATACGACGCCAACAACGCCATCCTCGAGCTTCATCCGGGGGCGGGCGGTACCGAGTCACAGGACTGGGCATCGATGCTCCTCCGCATGTATCAGCGCTTCGCTGACAAGCAAGGCTGGAAAGTCGAGACGGTCGACTATCTTCCGGGCGAAGAAGCCGGCGTCAAATCGGTCACGCTTCGCATCGTCGGGCATAACGCTTACGGCTATTTGAAAGCAGAGAAAGGGATTCACCGCTTGGTTCGTATCTCGCCGTTCGATTCGTCGGGCCGCCGCCATACGTCATTCGTTTCGTGCGACGTCATGCCGGAATTCAATGACGACATCGAAATCGAAGTGAAGACCGAAGACCTCCGGATCGATACGTACCGCGCGTCAGGCGCCGGCGGTCAGCACATCAACACGACCGACTCGGCCGTCCGGATCACGCACGTGCCGACGGGCGTCGTCGTCTCGTGTCAAGCTGAGCGTTCGCAAATCAAGAACCGCGAAGCAGCGATGAAGATGCTCAAGGCAAAACTGTATCAACGCGAACTCGACGAGCAGCAACGCAAGCTCGATGAGATCCGCGGCGAGAAGACAGACATCGGTTGGGGCAGCCAAATCCGTTCGTACGTCTTCCACCCGTACGCGATGGTCAAGGACCACCGCACGAGTTATGAAGTCGGGAACACGAGCGGCGTCATGGATGGCGACATCATGGGCTTCATCGACGCTTACCTCCGCAAGACAAATATGTGATGCAAGTGGCTCAAGGACTGACGTCTTTGGGCCACGTTGTATGTAGAGGAGAAAACCTTTAATGAAGCAAATCGTCAAAGACTATATCTATTTACTGACCGGGTCCGTCTTCGTCGCTTCGGCGTTCAGTTTGTTCCTATTGCCGAACAACCTCGCCTCGGGCGGCGTCAGCGGGATCTCGATCATCACGTACGAGCTGTTCAACATCTCGCCAGGGGCGTTCCAGCTCGTGTCGAACGTGTTGCTCCTCCTCGTCGGCTGGATGATTCTCGGGCTAGGCTTCGGCGTGAAGTCACTCGTCGGGTCGATTTTTTTACCGGGCGTGATCTTATTTTATGAAGCGATTGACGCGGGTGCGGCCGTCAATGACACATTGCTCGCGGCCATCTTCGGCGGGGCCGGCGTCGGCATCGGTCTCGGGCTCATCTTCCGGGGACGGGCCTCGACCGGGGGAATGGATTTGCTCGCGCAAATCTTACATAAGTTCACCCACATCCCGCTCTACCTCTGTATCGCCATCCTCGACGGGGCGGTCGTCCTCGTCGCTGCTGTCACGTTCTCGTTCACGACGGGACTGTATGCACTGATCGCCCTCTTCATTACGATCAAGATGATCGACTTTGTCCAGCTCGGGTTCACACAGGACAAGATGGCGTACGTCATCTCGGAGAAACGGGACGTCATCACGCGCGCCGTCTTCGATGAGCTCGACCGCGGCGCGACAGAGATTCAAGCGATCGGGGCGTATTCGCGTCTCGACCGCCCGATGCTCCTCGTCGTCGTCCGTCAGAACGAGGTGAGTCGTTTGAAAGAGATCATTCGCCGTATCGATCCCGACGCGTTCCTCATCTTCAGTGAGGCGCATGAGGTGATGGGCCAAGGATTCACGTCCGATAAGCGCTATATCAACGTTCCCTAACATGTGGAATCTTTGTGTATTTTTCGTGAGTTAGGTTAGAAAGCGGTTCATAACGGCTATAATGGTAAAAGTAGGTTATTTCTACGACATAGGAGGGGAACCTGATTATGAAGAAATGGATGATGGCGATTGGACTTGGCGCCATGCTCACGCTCGGTGCGTGCGGCGGTGGCGATGAAGAAGAGTCGACGAGCAACGGGGACGGCGCCAACACGGCGTCGGTCGACGCGGAAGCGGTCTACGCACAAAACTGTGCGGCTTGCCACGGTGCGAATCTAGAAGGAATGAGCGGTCCGAAACTCTCGGACGTCGGTTCACGTCTATCAGCTAGTGAAATTGAAGAAGTCATCAAAAACGGGAAAGGCGCTATGCCTGCGAACGTGATTGAGGACGAAGAAGAAATCACGGCTGTCGCCGCTTGGCTCGCCGAGAAAAAATAATCATAGGGAACCACGAGGCGACTCGTGGTTTTTTTGTCTTCATTTCCTTTAACTAAATATGAAGCGCCCATGATTCAGTGGAAGCATTCACAGATGCAGGTATCTTTTGAATGTGCGTTTCATCATCTGTGTCCGAGTCGTGAAATCATTCTTCAACGCGACAATTTCACACCGAACTCCATCCAACTGAAACATTCCTGTAATGGTTATTTAAAAGTCCGATTGCTATAATTGAAGGCGCTTGAACTATATTGCCTGTCGCCTTTTTGGGTCAGGTTGGCACGAACAGGGTCCCTTGACAGGACGAGTGCTTATCGTGTAGAACAGAGGCTAGACGAAAATATTCACTTAACTAACTAATCCAGTCTTCGTCATAGATGCATGAAACGTGATAGATGCATAAAAAATATATAAAAAGGGTAGGGAATACGTTATGATCTCGATGCAAAAAGTCAGCAAAGTATATCCAAACGGCGTCGTCGCCGTCGATGACCTCGAGTTAGAGATTCAAGACGGCGAGTTCTTATACGTCGTCGGACCATCCGGCGCCGGGAAATCGACGTTTATGAAGATGATTTATCGGGAGGAGAAACCGTCGAGCGGTCTTCTTTTGATTGACGGGATTGACGTCGGCAAGTTGAAAAACCGCCACGTCCCGAAATTACGCCGTCAACTCGGCGTCATCTTCCAAGACTATAAGTTGTTACCGTCACTCACGGTATATGAGAACGTCGCGTTCGCTCTCGAAGTCGTACAGGCCGACACGAACACGATGCGCAAGCAGGTCATGGACGTGTTGAACCTTGTCGGACTGAAACACAAGGCGCGCAACTATCCGGATGAACTATCGGGTGGGGAGCAACAGCGTGTGTCGATCGCTCGTGCCATCGTCAATAAGCCAAAGCTCATCATCGCCGACGAGCCGACGGGTAACTTAGACCCGGACACGGCTTGGGGCATCATGGAAGTGTTCCAAGAGATTCACCGTCGCGGTGCAACCATCGTCATGGCGACCCACAACCGTGATATCGTCGACAAGATCCGCCATCGCGTCATCGCGATCGAGAACGGGAAAGTCGTACGCGATGAAGAGAAAGGAGCATATGGCTATGATATTTAAAAGTGGATTACGTCATCTGCGCGAAGGGTTCAAGGGAACACTACGCAACGGTTGGATGACATTCGCGGCCATCAGTGCCGTTACCATCACCTTGTTACTCGTCGGGGTATTCGCCCTCGTCATGTTCAACGTCAATGAGATTTCAGAGAACGTCGAGAGCGACGTCGAGATTCAAGTATTCGTTACCCGGACCGCGGAGGAAGCGAACGTCGAGAAGCTCGGTGAGAACTTAGAGCAGATTCCAGGCGTCGAATCGGTCACGTTCAGCTCGAAAGAGGATGAACTGGAGAACTTCCGCAACCAACTTGGGGAAGATGCGAACGCCTACGGGACGGTCGAGAAGGACAACCCGCTCCACGACCGCTATATCGTCAAAGCGTCAGACCCGCTCAATACGGAGAAGGTCGCTAATTCGGTGCAGTCACTTGATAACGTCGATAAGGTCACATATGGACAGGACTATATCGACAAGATGTTCGCCTTCTTCAACGGGATTCGCATCGGCGGACTTGCGTTGATCGTCGGTCTCACGCTCATGGCGATGTTCCTCATCTCGAACACGATCAAGATGACGATCTTCTCACGCCGTCGCGAAATCGAGATCATGCGTCTCGTCGGAGCGAAAAACAGCTTCATTCGCTGGCCGTTCTTCATCGAAGGACTTCTCCTCGGTGTATTCGGTGCGCTCATCCCGATCGCCGTCATCTACTTCGGTTATGACGTCGCATATAGTGCTTTACAACCATCGCTAGATCAACTGAATAGTGATATATTTAAATTGATTGATCCATCGATTTTGACGACGCAAGTGTCACTCGTCCTCTTAGCGCTCGGTGCCTTCATCGGGATCTGGGGTTCGACGACATCGCTCGGTCGATTCTTGAAAGTCTAATCTAATTTAAATATGAGGAGGAGTTGGCGGATGAAACGTTCGCTTGCGCTTGGATTAAGTTTGACGCTACTTGCCTCGCCTGTATGGGCGACGGAGAAAGACACGCTGAAAGCACGACAAGATCGTTTATCCAATCAATTGGAGGAATCCAAGAAAGCGCAAGACGAGACGGACGCCGAGCTCGAAGTCACCGAGGCGGAACGTGACGCGGTCACGACAGAAATCCGTGCGGTCAATGAACGTCTCGAAGGCTTAAGTGAACAGATCGCCGTCCAACAGGAAGAAGCGGACGCGGCGCGCACCGAGCTCGAGGAAACCCGTGATCAACTCACTGCCCAAGGGCAGTACCTCGAAAGCCAGAAGGCGCTCCTTAGTGAGCGTCTTCGTGTGCTTCAAGTACATGAGGACCAGTCCTATCTCCAAGTCGTCTTCGAGTCCCGTTCATTCGGAGACTTCGTAACGCGGCTCTTGACCGCGCAGACGATCGCCGATCAGGACCGGGACCTCATACATAGTTACATGAGTGAAGTCGAGCGGCTCGAAGCGCTCGAAGCACGGCAGCGGACCCAGCTCTCGTTCCTTAAACAGAAAGAGCGGGAACTCGTCGTGACGAAACAGGCGCTCGACGTCGCCGCCGAACAAAAGCAGGGTTTGTTGTCGGAACTGAACGAACAAGTCGAACTACTGGAGCTTGAGAAGATGAGCCGTGAAGAAGAACAGGCGCTCATGAGTGAGCAGAGCCGGATCATCGCCGGTCAACTCGAAGCAATCGCCCAAGCGGAGCGGGAAGCCGCCGCCCGCGCCGAGGCCGAAGCGAAGGCCAAGGCACAAGCAGAAGCGCAGGCAAAAGCCGAGGCAGAGGCGAGAGCACGAGCAGATGCCAAAGCGGAAGCGGACAAGCGGGCAGACGACAAAGCGCCAACCGCCCCAGCGCCTGCTCCAACAACCCCAGCGCCTGCTCCAACAACCCCACCGCCTGCGGAAACCCCGACGAACGTGACGGGACCGGCGACCTCGTTCGTGCGGCCGGTATCCGGCTACGTGTCGAGCCCGTTCGGCCCTCGGCAAAACCCGCTCACGGGAGTGGCGGAGTCGCACCGTGGCATCGATCTCGTCAATGCGACCGGGACACCGATCGTCGCGGCGGCACCAGGCATCGTCATCAAGGCGGCCCCGGCGACCGGTTACGGCAACGTCGTCTTCGTGTCCCATATCGTCGGCGGGGAAGTATGGACGACCGTCTATGCCCATCTCGACGCGATTACGGTCAAGTCGGGGCAAACGGTCGGAGCCGGTCAGACGGTCGGCACGCTCGGCAGCACGGGCTGGTCGACAGGCCCGCATCTCCACTTCGAATTACATCGCGGACAATGGGCGCCAGGGCAACCGAATGCGGTCGACCCGGGTCCATACATCGGTTACTGATGAAACGGACGTGTTCCAAATTTCTGGAACACGTCCGTTTTTCTGAACTTTTTGCTATACTGGATGAAAGACTGACAAAGAGAAATGAGGGACTACCCGTGAAAAATACAACCGCAGGATTATTAGCCGGCGCCACGTTCGTCGCCGGAGCCGGTGCTGGGCTCGCGACGATGGCGTTCACCGATGCGCCGTTACCGCTCCAACCGAAAGCAGAAGGTTGGGACAAGGTGGAGCAAGTCCGCCAATTGATTGAGACGCATTCGTTGAAGGATATCTCAGAAGAGGACTTGTTGACCGGTGCCCTCGACGGGATGACGGCAGCGCTCGACGACCCGTACTCGGACTTCCTCGACGCCGAAGAGACGTCACAGTTCACCGACTCGATCGAGTCGAGCTTTGAAGGAATCGGCGCGACTTTGGAGAAGAAAGGAGAAGACATCTTAATCGTCGCTCCAATCAAAGGCGCACCAGCCGAAGCAGCGGGTCTCCGGGCCGGAGACGTCATCACGGCGATCGACGGGGAGTCGATTGAAGGGATGGCCGTCGAAGAGGCGGTCCAACTCATCCGGGGCGAGAAAGGGACCGTCGTCACGCTCACGATCCGTCGCGGGGGCCAAGAGGCCGACTATGAGATCACACGTGACACGATTCCGATCGAGACCGTCAACTCGGAAGTGAAAGAACAGGACGGCCAGAAAATCGGCTATATCGAGGTGACCCAGTTCTCTGAGCCGACGGCCGATGAGTTTTTGGAGCAGCTTGAGACGCTCGAGTCAGAAGACATCGATAGCCTTATCATCGACGTGCGCGGGAACCCAGGTGGCTTGCTTCCGGCCGTCATCGAGATGACCGAAGGGTTCGTCCCGACGAATAAACCGGTCGTCCAAATTGAGAACGCGGACGGGGAACGCGAGTCGCAGAGCGGCCGCGCCCGAGAAGCGAAGCCGTACGACTTGTTCGTCTTGACGGACGAAGGATCGGCGTCGGCATCTGAGATTTTGGCCGGGGCGCTCAAAGAAGGGGCCGGTGCCACGATTATCGGCAACAAGACGTTCGGAAAAGGGGTCGTCCAGACGGCGTTCGATTTAGAGGACGGCAGCAACTTGAAGCTGACGACGAGCAAATGGCTCACGCCGGGCGGCAATTGGATTAACGAGAAAGGCATCGAGCCGGACGTCGAGGTCAATCAACCGGATTATTTCGGGGTGAATCGCATCCTCGCCGACACGGACTCGCTCAAAGTCGGCGACTACGGTGAGGCGGTGTCGAACTTGCACACGGTCTTGTCGGGCATCGGCTATGAGCCGGGCGGACAGCAGGGATATTATGGTGACACGATGGCCCGCGCCGTCAGCGACTTCCAAGCCGACAACAATTTGCCGGAAGACGGGGTCGTCAATGAGGCGACGGCGTCGGCGCTCGAGTCACGCTTGCTCGAGGTGATTCAAGATGAGGCGAACGATGCCCAATTGAACCGAGCGCTCGAAGAAGCTGCAAAATAAGGATTAGGGAAAGGATTGGACAAGTGTGGACGTTCTACGAATGAGTTTTACTGCTTTGTTGACCTTGATTGGTAGTCCGCTACTCTGGGCGACGCTCGTCGCCCTCGCTTACATATCCATGACGCGCATCAAACGGGAGCGGGGCATGTTCCGCTCACGGCGACGTTCGCCGAAGTCGGACTGGCGCCATTTTGTATGGCCGAGCCTGTTGCTCGCCGTCATCGGTTCAGCCGCATTGATTTTGCTCGAGACGACCGTCAACTGGGAATGGCTCGTGACGTTCAGCGTGCTGTATGCGCTCATCGTCTTGACGATGCACCCACGTTTCAGCAGCCCGGCGTTCCCGTTCCTCCTCATGCTGACGGCGGTCGCGTTGCGTGACGTCGTCGACTACGGCGCCGTCTCGGGCTGGATGGACCGGCTATCCGAGGTCGAGTGGCCGGTATATGCGCTCGTGTTCGGCGTCGTCACATTGGCGGAAGCGATTCTCTTACGTTGGAACGGGTCGATTGAAACATCACCGACGCTCATCTTGTCCAAACGTGGCCAGTTCATCGGTGGACACGTCGTCAAACGGCTTTGGTTTTTCCCGCTCGTCGTCTTTTTGCCACCGTCGTTCGGTCTCGACATGCCGGTGCCGGTCATCTTGCCGATCCCAATCGGGGTCAGCCTGTTATCGACCGGGGCCTTGCCAGGGACGCTCCTCGGTCGCCTGAGCCTGTATCGCGGCCTGCTCGCGCTCGTCGGCCTCGGTTTGTTCGGGGCTTCCTACGCCATCGACGTCCCGTACGCGGCCTACATCTTGCTCGGTCTGTTCGTGTTGTATGAGTTGGCGCTACAACTCATCAAGCGAGAGAATCGAGGAACGACACCAGTGTTCATCAACGGCAACCGGGGAGCGGTCATCATCGATACGCTCCCGGGCTCACCGGGCGAGGCGATGCAGCTCATTCCGGGCGAATCGATCTACAAAGTGAACGGGACCATCATCACGGGCGGGAGCAGCTTCTATGAGGCGCTCCAGTTGCATAAACCGTACATCAAGCTCGAGGTGCTCAACTTGAACGGGGACATCCGTTTCGTGCAACGGGCGATGTACGAGACCGATCCGCACGAGCTCGGCATCTTGTTCGTCGCTGAGCCGGCGAGCCCTCGTCTGCGGTTACGGAAACTATAAAAGGGAGCATCCTTGGCGGATGCTCCCTTTCGTGCGTTCAATTAAAGTTCAAGTTTTGATGGTTTGAAGCCCATTGTCGCTTCGACGGCGTGTTGCCAGCCTTTATACAGATTTTCGCGGTGTGCTTCGTCCATCTTCGGTTCGAACTGATGGTCGAGTTTCCACTGCTGTTTGATCTCTGCTTGGTCTTTCCAGAACCCGACGGCGAGACCGGCGAGATAGGCGGCACCGAGAGCCGTCGTCTCGCTCACTTCAGGCCGTTCGACCGGCACGTCCAAGATGTCCGCTTGGAACTGCATGAGGAAGTTGTTGTTGACCGCACCGCCGTCGACGCGGAGCGTCTTCAACTCGATGCCAGAATCTTGTTCCATCGCCGTCAAGACATCGCGTGTCTGATAGGCGAGTGACTCGAGCGTCGCCCGGACGAAATGTTCTTTCTCCGTCCCGCGCGTGAGGCCGAAGATGGCACCACGGACGTCCGAGTTCCAATACGGGGCACCAAGTCCGACGAAGGCAGGGACGACGTAGACGCCGTCTGTCGTCTCGACGCGGTTGGCGTACTGTTCCGTGTCTTTCGCCGACTTGAGCATACGGAGTCCGTCACGGAGCCATTGGATGGCCGAACCGGCGACGAAGATTGAACCTTCGAGCGCATATTCGACTTTACCGTTGTATCCCCACGCGATCGTCGTGAGCAGACCATGGTCCGACTTGACGGCTTCTTCGCCCGTGTTCATGAGCATGAAGCAACCTGTTCCGTACGTGTTCTTACCTTCTCCTGACTCGAAGCAGGCTTGACCGAAGAGGGCAGCCTGTTGGTCACCGGCCGCACCGGCGATCGGAACTTCGAAGCCGAAGAAGTGATACGGGATCGTGTTGGCGTACACTTCACTCGACGGTTTGACTTCCGGGAGCATCGACTTTGGTACCGTCAAGATCTCGAGCAACTCATCGTCCCATTTTTGCTCATAGATGTTGTACATGAGCGTACGTGACGCGTTCGAGTAGTCCGTGACGTGGGCGTGGCCGCCTGACAGTTTCCAGATGAGCCAAGTGTCGATCGTTCCGAAGAGGAGGTCACCGGCTTCGGCTTTCTCACGGGCGCCTTCGACGTTGTCGAGGATCCATTTGACTTTCGTGCCTGAGAAGTAGGCGTCGATCAAGAGACCAGTTTTATCGCGGAACAAGTCGGCATGACCGGCTTCCTTCAACTCATCACAAATACCGGCTGTTTGACGCGATTGCCAGACGACGGCGTTATAGACCGGACGTCCTGTCGACTTCTCCCAGACGACGGCTGTTTCCCGTTGGTTCGTGATCCCGATAGCTGCGATCTCTTTTGGATCGATGTCGGCCGAACCGAACGCCTCGGCCATGACGGCGAGGACAGACCCCCAAATCTCATTGGCGTTATGCTCGACCCAGCCTGGCTTAGGGAAGTATTGTTTAAACTCACGCTGAGCGGTCGTGACGATTTTTCCGTCGTGGTCGAAGATGATCGCCCGTGAGCTTGTCGTTCCTTGGTCAAGTGCTAAGATATAACGTTTTTCTTTCTCCATATGAGAGTGCCTCCTTAGAAATTAGAAAGATTATGGGACAAGAATGCCGTAAACCAATGCGGCGATGACCGCCCCGATGATTGGTCCGACGACCGGAATCCATGAATAGCCCCAGTCCGACGTCCCTTTGCCTTTGATTGGAAGAATCGCATGCGCAATCCGCGGCCCGAGGTCACGTGCCGGGTTGATGGCATATCCCGTTGTACCACCAAGTGAGAGACCGATCGAGACAACGAGGAAACCGACGATGAGCGGATTCAAGCCGTCCGTGAACGTGTTGGCCCCGAATGACAAAATTCCGAAGACGAGAACGAACGTACCAATGATTTCCCCGATCAAGTTGAACGGCGTGCTACGAATCCCTGGTGCGGTCGAGAAGGTGGCCAGTTTGGCACCCGGATCGTCGGTCACATCATAGTGCGGTTTGTAGTGCACGAACACGAGGACGGCCCCGATGAACGCCCCGATAAACTGTGCTAAGATGTAGGCTGGCACATCAGCCCAAGGGAATGAGCCTGCTGTCGCGAGCCCGACCGTGACGGCAGGGTTCAAGTGCGCCCCTCCGTAGATTCCGGCTGCGTATACCCCGATCATAACGGCGAAGCCCCAACCGAACGTGATGACGACCCAACCTGCGTTCTCCGCTTTCGAATGACGGAGGACGACGCCGGCGACGACACCGTTACCGAGCAAGATGAGTAGCATTGTACCAATAATTTCGCTGACGAATGCTGACATGTGATACTCCCTTCCTTCCATATTAAATTTGGCTTACCACTTCATTATATGCCCCAAATGTAAGCGTTTCAAAACCGAATATGCAAAAAAAGCCACTTTTCTTATGAAAAGTGGTTTTGATTGACAATACGCCGTTTGAAGTCGAGTCCAATCCCGACAAGAAAAGCGAGCAGGACCGCCAAACTGACGTACGCGAGCGGCGCATAGACGGCGGCACCAAGATCGAGCGCGATTGAGGTGATGACGGCCATATACAACCAGGCGAGTCGGTTAGAGATCTCTTTATCGTGATAGCGATTCGTGAGCGTGGCGCCGAACGGGGCCCCGATGAAAGCGCCGATGACCAACGCGAGCGGTGTCACGTAGTCGAGCGACAGCGATGCGAGATAACCGACGAGTCCGCCGAGCGAGATGAACAGGACGGCAGCCAGGCTCGTCCCGACCCCACGATGTGTCGAGAAGCCGAGCCAACTGACGAGGAGCGGGACGATGATGAAACCGCCACCGATACCGAGCAGCGCCGACAACAGCCCGGCCATCATCCCGATGACGAGGGCGGCAAGCAGCGATGATTTTTTCGGCTTCTGCGGTTTAGATGTTTTCTTTAATAGCGTAACGGCAAAATAAGATAGGATAGCCAGATAAAATAGATTGAGCAACCAGTCATACGTGCCCGAGATCGAGAGGACGAGCCGGCTCGACAGCTGCGCCGTGACGGCACCGGCCAAGCCGACCGTGATGCCTGTTGACCAGGACACGTTGCCGAGCGACGTATGTTTCTTGGCGCCGGACAGGCTCGTCCCGACGACGAATAGGAGCGACGTGGCGACGGCCTCGGCCGCCGAATATCCACTAAAGAGCAACACTGGGACGATGATGACCCCGCCGCCGATGCCGAAGAAGCCGGACAAGGCGCCGACGACGGCACCGAGCGGGATAAAGAGAAGCGACCACATGACGACCAACTCGTTTCTGTTTAGATTCACTCTCCATGATAACGAAAAGCGGAACGATTTGGGAAGCGTGTCAGAAGCGAATATTTGTTCGTGTATGTGATATAATCAAGCCAATATGCAAGGTAAAGAAAGCGAGGAATATACATGGATAAGATTAGCGTTCCGTTCGACTTACATTCAGAATATAAGCCGGCCGGCGACCAACCGGAAGCGATTCGTCAGCTCGTCGAAGGAATCAATCGCGGCGACCGGTATCAGACGTTGCTCGGTGCGACCGGCACCGGGAAGACGTTCACCGTATCGAACGTCATCCAAGAAGTGAAGAAGCCGACGCTCGTCTTGGCCCACAACAAGACGCTCGCCGGACAGCTCTACTCCGAGTTCAAAGAGTTCTTCCCGAACAACGCCGTCGAATACTTCGTCAGTTATTACGACTACTATCAGCCGGAGGCGTATGTGCCGTCGACCGACACGTTCATCGAGAAAGATGCCTCGATTAACGATGAGATCGATAAACTCCGCCACTCGGCGACATCGGCCTTGTTCGAGCGGGACGACGTCATCATCGTCGCCTCCGTCTCCTGTATTTACGGTCTCGGTAACCCGGAAGAGTATAACAGTCTCGTCTTAAGTCTCCGCGTCGGCAAAGAGATGGGGCGCGACCAGATGCTCCGCAAACTGATCGACATTCAATATGAACGGAACGATATCGATTTCCAGCGCGGCCGTTTCCGTGTCCGCGGGGATGTCGTCGAGATTTTCCCGGCGTCACGTGACGAGCAGTGCTTGCGCGTTGAGTTTTTCGGTGACGAAATCGACCGCATCCGCGAGATGGACCCACTCACCGGAGAGATTATCGCCGACCGGGAGCACGTCTCGATCTTCCCGGCGTCCCACTTCGTCACTCGTGACGAGAAGTTGCAAAAAGCAATCGTCAACATCGAGGCCGAGCTCGAACAGCAGCTCGAAAAGTTCCGCGAAGAAGGCAAACTGCTTGAAGCACAGCGCCTCGAACAACGGACGAACTATGACCTCGAGATGATGCGCGAGATGGGCTACTGTTCAGGCATCGAGAACTATTCACGTCATTTGAACTTGACGGAGGCAGGGGCGACGCCGTACACGCTCATCGACTACTTCCCGAAAGACTTCTTGCTCATCGCTGATGAGTCGCACGTGACGCTCCCGCAAGTGCGCGGCATGTACAACGGCGACCAGGCCCGGAAACAAGTGCTCGTCGACCACGGTTTCCGTCTCCCTTCGGCCAAAGACAACCGACCACTCAAGTTCGACGAGTTCGAGAAGAAGTTGTCGCAAGCGATCTTCATCTCGGCGACACCGGGTCCGTTCGAGCTCGAGCATACCCCGCACATGATCGAACAGATCATCCGGCCGACAGGACTGCTCGACCCGACGATCGAGATTCATCCGATTAAAGGACAAATCGACTACTTGATGGACCAAATTCGCGACCGCATCAAACAGGACGAACGCGTCCTCGTGACGACGCTCACGAAAAAGATGGCCGAGGATTTATCGGACTATCTGCGTGAAGCGGGCATCAAGGTCAACTATATGCACTCTGAAATCAAGACGCTCGAGCGGATTGAGATCATCCGTGACCTGCGTCTCGGAAAATACGACGTCCTCGTCGGAATCAACTTGCTGCGGGAAGGACTAGACATCCCGGAAGTGAGTCTCGTCACGATTCTAGACGCCGACAAGGAAGGGTTCCTCCGTTCGGACCGATCGCTTATTCAGACGATCGGGCGGGCGGCGCGGAACTCGAACGGGCACGTCATCTTGTTCGCTGATAAGATGACCGACTCGATGACGCGCGCGATTGAAGAGACCGATCGTCGTCGCTCGATTCAAGAAGCTTATAATGAAGAACACGGCATCACGCCGCAGACGATCCGTAAAGAAGTACGCGGCGTCATCCGCGCGACGGTCGACGCCGAGGAGGATGTGCTCGAATCACTCAGCTCGATGAAGCCGGCTGAACGTGAGGAAGCCATCGCCAAGCTAGAAGAAGAAATGAAACAAGCGGCCCGCGACCTCCAGTTCGAACGGGCGGCCGAATTGCGTGACTTAATCTTGGAGTTGAAGGTAGGGAATTAAATGGCTGAAAAGAAAAATGCGATCGTCATCAAAGGGGCGCGCGTCAACAACTTGAAAAACATTGATATCGATATTCCACGGGACCAGCTCGTCGTCTTGACGGGCTTGTCCGGTTCCGGTAAATCGTCACTCGCGTTCGACACCATCTACGCCGAGGGGCAGCGCCGTTACGTCGAGAGTCTATCGGCCTACGCCCGTCAGTTCCTCGGACAGATGGACAAACCGGACGTCGATACGATTGAAGGGCTGAGCCCGGCCATCTCGATCGACCAGAAGACGACGAGCCGTAACCCGCGTTCGACCGTCGGGACGGTGACGGAAATCTATGACTACTTACGTCTTTTGTTCGCTCGCATCGGGAAACCGGTCTGTCCGCGTCACGGTATCGAAATCTCAAGCCAGACCATCTCACAGATGGTCGACCAAGTGATGGAGTTGCCGGAGAAGACGCGCCTGCAAATCCTGGCGCCAATCGTCTCGGGCCGCAAAGGGACGCACGTCAAAGTGTTCGACTCGCTCAAAAAGGAAGGGTTCGTCCGCGTTCGTGTCAATGGCGAGACGATTGAACTGACCGATGAGATCGAGCTTGATAAGAATAAGAAACATTCGATCGAAGTCGTCGTTGACCGTCTCGTCGTTCGCGCTGACGTCGAAGGTCGTCTTGCCGACTCGCTCGAGACGGCGCTTCGCCTTGCCGACGGTCGGGCCATCATCGATAAGATGGACGGCACCGAGCTCTTGTTCAGCGAACATCACGCTTGTCCGATTTGTGGGTTCTCGATCGGCGAACTTGAGCCGCGCATGTTCTCGTTCAACTCACCGTTCGGCGCCTGTCCGACGTGTGACGGGCTCGGTACGAAACTCGACGTCGACCCGGAACTCGTTATCCCAGACCCATCGAAGACGCTGAAGGAAGGCGCGATCGTCGCTTGGCAGCCGACGAGTTCGCAGTATTATCCGCAACTGCTCGCCTCGATGTGTAAACACTTCGACATCGACATGGATGTGCCGTTCGAACGCCTGTCCAAGCGGGACCAAGACCTCGTCTTGCACGGGACGGATGAAGAGTCGTTCTTGTTCCGTTACGAGAACGATTTCGGACAAGTCCGAACGAACACGATCTTCTTCGAAGGGGTGCTCCGCAACATCGAGCGCCGCTATAAAGAGACGACGTCCGATTATATCCGTGAACAGATGGAGACGTACATGGCGACCCACGCCTGTCCGACATGTAGCGGCTACCGTTTGAAAGAAGAGACGCTCGCCGTCAAAATCACGGGTCACCATATCGGCCAAGTGACGAACTTGTCGGTCGTCAACGCCATCGATTTGTTCGATTCAATCATGACGGAACTGAGCGAGAAAGATATCGCCATCGCCCGTCTCATCTTGCAAGAGATTTGTGAGCGGCTCAGTTTCTTGAACAACGTCGGTCTCGACTATTTGACGCTCTCGCGCGCCGCCGGGACACTCTCAGGCGGAGAAGCACAGCGGATTCGTCTCGCCACTCAAATCGGTTCGCGGCTCACGGGCGTCCTATACGTCCTCGATGAACCGTCAATCGGGCTGCACCAACGAGACAACGACCGCTTGATTGCGACGCTCAAACAGATGCGCGATATCGGCAACACGCTCATCGTCGTCGAGCACGACGAGGACACGATGATGGCAGCCGATTATTTGATCGACATCGGACCGGGCGCCGGCGAACACGGTGGAGAAGTCATCGCCGCCGGGACGCCGAAGCAGCTCATGAAGAACCGAAAGTCGCTCACGGGCCAATATCTGTCCGGTAAGAAGTTCATCCCGCTCCCGACCGAACGCAAAGTGCCGGACGAGCGCTTCTTGAAAATCTTGAAGGCGGAAGAGAACAACTTGAAAGGGGTCGATGTCTCGATTCCGCTCGGCATGTTCATTGCCGTCACTGGTGTCTCCGGTTCCGGGAAATCGACGCTCATCAACGAGATACTGTATAAATCGCTCGCCCATCACATCAACCGGGCCAAGGCGAAGCCAGGGAAGCATAAGAAGATTGAAGGACTCGACCATATCGATAAAGTCATCGATATCGACCAGTCGCCAATCGGACGGACGCCACGGTCGAACCCGGCGACGTATACCGGCGTATTCGATGATATCCGTGACGTGTTCGCGTCGACGAACGAGGCGAAGATGCGCGGCTATAAGAAAGGCCGCTTCAGTTTCAACGTCAAGGGCGGACGCTGTGAGGCGTGCCGCGGGGACGGAATCATCAAAATCGAGATGCACTTCTTGCCGGACGTCTACGTCCCGTGTGAAGTGTGTCACGGGAAACGCTATAACCGCGAGACGCTCGAAGTGAAGTACAAAGGCAAGACGATTGCCGACGTGCTCGATATGACGATTGAAGAAGGGCTCGACTTCTTTGACAAGATTCCGAAAATCAAGCGCAAGATTCAGACGATTTATGACGTCGGTCTCGGCTATATGAAACTTGGACAACCGGCGACGGAACTGTCGGGCGGGGAAGCGCAACGCGTCAAGCTCGCCTCTGAGCTCCATAAGCGATCGACCGGCAAGACGATTTATATTTTGGACGAGCCGACGACAGGACTTCATGTCGATGATATCGCCCGGTTGTTGAAAGTGCTGCAACGCCTCGTCGAGAACGGGGACACGGTACTCGTCATCGAGCATAACCTCGACGTCATCAAATCGGCCGACTACTTGATCGACCTCGGACCTGAGGGCGGTGACGGTGGCGGTACAATCGTCGCGACCGGGACTCCGGAAGAAGTCGCTGAAGTGGCAGCCTCGTATACGGGTAAGTATTTGAAGCCGGTGTTAGAACGGGATTCGGCCCGAGCGAAACCAAAAGCAGGAAAACGGAAGTAAGGTATAGAAATGATGAGAAACGGGAACATGATTGACGTGTAACCAAATCGAAGGGGGAAACGAACAGTGAAACAAGAAATGCGTGAACTGATTCTCCAGCAAGTGAAAGATGGAAAGCTGACGATTGAAGAGGGCATGACCCAACTCGAGCGACTGGAACGGCTCGAACCTGAGCGCGTCCAAGCGCTCGAGGAACGTCAAGAGACGGAGAAAGTCGATGCGTATTCGGTCGAGTCGCTCACGACGAAACTGACGTCGGCCGTCGAAGGACTCGTGACGAAACTTCGTGACAGCGACTTCACGTTCAGCTCGAACTTCGGACCAGAAGTGACGTATTCGAAATCGTTCCCGTTCACTGGGAAAGACATCTCGCTCGACTTGTTCAACGCCTCGGCGACGATTGTCTCGTCCGACAACGACGAGTGCGAACTGATCGTCACGGGCCGTCCGCTCCGTCAACAAGACGCGGACAAGGCACTCGAACAGCTTCAGTCGGCGGTCAAGCATTCGGTCATCGGCGACCGTCTCGTCGTGTCGCTCCGTGACAAACTCGTCCGGGCCCACGTCGAATTGTACGTCCCGCATCATCATTTCGATCACCTGCACGTGCAGACGCTCAACGGGGAAGTCCGCGCGGACGGCCTCGATGTCGAGAGCGTTCGCATCCAGACGGCAAACGGCCGGGTCGTGCTCCATGACGTGCACGCCTCAGAGCTGCTCCTCAATACGGGGAACGGCACGGTCGAGGTCGAAGCGGTCGAGTCAGAACTCGTCCACGTACGGACCGGCAACGGTGCCGTCATCGTGAACGGGAAATATGACAAGGCGTCGCTCAAGACCGGCAACGGGAATATCCGGGCCGAACTCGCGACGGCCCGTCCGGCCAAGTTCGAGCTCGTCTCGCTCGCCGGAAACATTCGTCTCGTCTTGCCGCACGGCGTCGAGGTCGAAGGGGAACTCGAGACGAACTTCGGTGGACTTCACTGTAACTTGGACGAGCTCGAGTTGATCCGTGACCGGAAAGATGTCGCCCAGCGTCGTCTTGAATTCCTGTCGGGACGCGGTCAGACACCACGCATCGAAGTCGAGGCCGGAACACGTACCGGTACAATCGACCTCGAACACGGCTCGCTCCATACGCCGTCGACGTTCCTCGAAGAGGACAAGCACGAGCCGGTGGAACCGATCGACCCGGTCGACCCGGTCAATCCAGCCGATTTGAACAACCCGTTCCATCAGCAATGACCGACAACCCGAAGGCCTCTCGCCTTCGGGTTTCTTTCAACTTGATAGATGAGGAGGGACGGGATGAAGCGATTAGCGTCAGCGTCCGGATGGATGATGATTGCGGTGCTGTTGCTCGGCGGATGTGACGACGAACAGCGCATCGTCAGTGGGAACGAGCCGTCAGGCGACGAAGCGATTGCCATCGCCTGGGCGTATGTGACCGCGCGAAACTGGCAAGAGCCCGCAATCGATGCGGGAGCGAGTGCCGAGGTACATCGTGTCACGGTCGATGATGGCTATGAACTGTTGGACGATGCGTATAAGGGGACCGAGGCGCTCGCCGTATCGTTCGAAGCGGACCCGAACAGTAGCATCGGCGTCCCGACGATTTTGGTCGCACCGGAGTCGAACACCGTGGTCGGTTATTTGCCGGGCGAATGAGACACCCATGACAAAAACCCGAAGGCGAATGCCTCCGGGTTTTTGTCGTGTCATAGATTCATTTGATACTCCATCTGTTCCCAATCCATCATTTGACCGTCATACAGCGTGAATGAGCCGATGATGAACAGGATGAATAGAACCGGTCCGGCGATGAGCAAGAAGATTCCGAGATACCGCATCTTCTTCGATCGGTTCCAATAGAAGATGATGGCGACGATCATCGATAAGAGCGACCCGGACAAGAACAAGCCGACGATGTTCAAGATGAACAATAAGAGCACCGTCTCGTTCTTCGTCGCCGCATACTCGCGCCACATGTCAAATAGTGACTTGACCAAGTAGACGAGCGCCGCGATCCCGACGATAAAAATAAAGACAATGGCAATCCAAAATAGTGAATTCATTTCATTTCACCTCCCTATTCGTCTATACCCGTTCTACGCAATTGCCACAATTTAGTTTCACCTCTTTTTTTCGACACGCTTCGGCTCACTTTCGTTGACACTTTTCAAGAAGAGCTATGATACAATAATGAGCGTGAAAGGGGCAGATTACTCATGCAAAATATCGTACGCACGGCTCAACTCGTTGAGCGCTTCAAACTTCAAGTCATCGCCGGGGAAGAGGGACTTCACCGTCCTGTCGCCACACCGGACCTCAGTCGACCGGGACTCGTCCTTGCCGGCTATTATACCCACTATGCGAAAAATCGGCTTCAAGTGCTCGGGAAGACCGAGCTCACGTTCTATGCGAGCTTGTCGGAAGAGAGCCGCCGCGAGCGGGCGAAGATTTTATGCACGGAATTGACACCGGGCATCCTCATCACGCGCGGCTTCGACATCCCGAAAGAGATTGAACAAGAAGCCGAGGCGGCGAACGTTCCGCTCATGCGCACGAACGCGGTCACGACCTCAATCGAGTCACAAATCACGAACTTCCTCGAGATGGAACTCGCACCGATGACGGCGATGCACGGCGTGCTCGTCGACATCTACGGCGTCGGCGTGCTCATCAAAGGGCAGAGCGGCGTCGGGAAATCCGAGACCGCCCTCGAACTCGTCAAGCGGGGCCACCGTCTCGTCGCTGATGACTCGGTCGAGATTCGCCAGACCGGGGACCAATTGCTCGTCGGTTCAGCGCCGAAGTTGATTCGTCACTTGCTCGAGATTCGCGGAATCGGCATCATCGACGTCATGACGTTGTTCGGTGCCGGTGCCGTCCGTTCGCACAAGAAAATCAGCTTGATCATCAACCTCGAGAACTGGGATGCGGGCAAAGTATATGACCGCGTCGGGCTCGATCACAACACGATGAAAATCATCGACAGTGAAGTGCCGATTTTGACGATTCCGGTCCGTCCGGGACGTAACTTGGCTGTCATCGTCGAAGTCGCGGCGATGAACTACCGTCTGCAGAACATGGGCATCAATACGGCCGAAGAGTTCGCGGAGCGGCTCGCGAACGCCATCCATGACAACGAAGGAGACATGGAATAATGGTAGAGCCAACATTTGACCGCGTCGCGTTTGAGATCGGGTCACTCCCGATTTATTGGTACGGCATGATTATCGCCTTCGGGGCGATGCTCGGCCTCGTTCTCGCCTTGTTCGAGGCGAAGCGCCTCAATTATGATTCAGAACGGGTCGTCGACGTCATCATCTGGTCGATTCCGATCAGCATCGTTTTCGCCCGGATTTACTACGTCATCTTCCAATGGGACTACTATAGTCAGAACCTCGGCCAAATCATCGACATCCGTCAAGGCGGCATCGCCATTCACGGGGCCATCTTCGGGGCGCTGCTCGTCGTCGTCATCTATTGCATGCGCAAGTCGATGTCGTTCTGGAAGATCACGGACATCCTCGCACCGTCGCTCTTGCTCGGACAAGCGGTCGGTCGCTGGGGCAACTTCATGAACCAAGAGGCGCACGGTGCCGAGACGACGAGCCGTTTCTTGAAAGAGACGCTCTTCCTCCCGGACTGGATCGTCAATCAGATGTATATCGACGGGGCCTACTATTTGCCGACGTTCTTGTTCGAGAGCGTCTGGAACATCATCGGCGTCATCTTGCTCGTCGTATGGCGTATGGTCGGTAACCCGCCGCGCGGCTATATCTTCTTGTCGTATCTCGTCTGGTACTCGATCGGTCGCTTCTATATCGAAGGACTGCGGACCGACAGCTTGATGGCCGGTGATCTCCGGACGGCACAACTCGTCTCGATCGCGATGATCGTGTTCGGTATCGTCATGATGATCGTCCGCCGCAAAGCGAAGCGATACGACGACCCTTCAGAGAAAGGACTGTTTGATTGATGGATACCCTTCTATTCGATTTGGATGGCACGTTGCTCGATACGAACCCGCTCATCATCGCGAGCTTCCGTCACACGCTCGGGTATTACTTCCCAAACGAGATGTATCGCGACGAGGACATTTTCCCGTTCATCGGACCGACGCTCGAGAAGTCGTTCAAAGCGCTCAATGAGCCGGAATGGAAAGAGATGCAGGCGTTCTATCGCAGCTTCAACATCGCCATGCACGACCAGCTCGTCGCCGAATATCCGGGTGTGATCGAGGGGCTGTATCGCCTTCACGCCAAAGGATACAAGATGGGCGTCGTCACATCGAAAGGCCGTCCCGTCGTCGAGCAAGGCTTGCGTTTGTTCAACATCGACCACTTGTTCGACGTCGTCATCACGGCCGACGATGTCGTCCATGAGAAACCGCATGCCGAGCCGGTCGAGCGGGCGCTCCGCGCGCTTGGGTCGACGGCGGACCGCGCCGTCATGGTCGGCGATAATGACACGGACATCTTCAGCGGCAAGAACGCCGGCACGAAGACGGTCGCCGTCGGCTGGGCGTTGAAAGGCCGCGCGTTTTTAGAAGCGCTCGAGCCGGACGTCATCATCGACTCGATGGAACATTTTGAGGCGTGGCTCGACGAGGTCACGGTCCATGCGTAAGACGGAACGGTTTCGTCTCGACGGGCCGAACCCGCTCTGGCAGATGTATCGGACGATTCGTTTCCTGCGCGTCTTCAAGAACACGACCGTCGTCTTGATTGGCCGCTACTTCCCATCCGTCAAAGCGAAACGCTGGTTGTACCGGACGTTCCTCGGCATGGAAATCGGGGAGTATAGCGCGCTCGCCCTCATGGTGACACCGGACGTCATGTTCCCGGAGCGAATCTCGATCGGCCGTAATACGGTCATCGGGTTCAATTCGACGATTCTCTGTCACGAGTACCTCATCGACGAGTACCGGATCGGGGATGTCCGCATCGGGGACGAGGTGTTGATTGGGGCGAACGTGACGATCCTTCCTGGCGTCACGATCGGCGACCGGGCCGTCATCGGTGCCGGTGCCGTCGTGCATCGCGACGTCCTGCCCGGAGAGCGCGTCGTTGGCGCAAAGCTCCAAACCATCGACACAAAATAGACACAATTTAGCGCGAAATCATTTTGAGGTCAAGACATGTTCGTCCTCATAAAATTACTAGAGCGGTATCACTTTTTTTAAAGGGGATGCCGCTTTTTTGTGTCTGTGGGCGCTGACACGAAACCCTCATATTTTTGTCAAAAAGCATTTAGCGGACCTAGCAAAATATATTCATTATAGAAGGAATATAGTCCCGATTTTTTTTAAGTTTTTCAGTTGCCCTCACTGATTGAGTGCGGTATTCTTAACCCTGCAACTAAAAAAAGATTTAGAGATGATGTGGAGGATTTAGAATATGGAAGCGAACTATGAAGCAGTAATGACGCTACCCGAACCAGAATCTCCGCTCGCCGCGGAGCTCCACTACTATAGAGGTCGTCGTGCGTTACGTGAAGGTCGCCTAGATGAAGCGACTTTTTTCATGGCTGAAGCCACTGCCGCTGCAGCACACCGCGTCGACTATCACAAACAGTACGCTGAACTGTTATTTGAAGTAGGGGAGATCTACCACGCCAATGACGTGTGGAAACGGGTGCTTGAACTCGATGAAACGTCAACAGAGGCCTTATATCACCTTGCGAGCAACTGCGCCTATATCTCTTTATATGAAGAAGCAGCGATGTATGCGAACCGCTACCTCGAAGTCGAGGCACACGGACGCTACGCGGACTCGGTCCAATCCCTGTTAGAACTGATTGAACTCGAACAAGAACTCGAAGATGACGAAGAAGACGAGCTGATCACGTGGCACACCGAGGCCCAACAGCATATCGACAAAGGCCGCCTGTTCGCCGCCAAGTCGACGCTCGAACGGTTAATCGATCGCTATCCGCGCTTTTGGCCGGCGTTCAATAACTTGGCTGTCGTCAATTTTTATCTCGGCAACGATGACGCGGCTTTCGAGACGCTCGAGTACGTGCTCGATGAGAACCCGGGTAACTTGCATGCGCTCTTGAACACGATTCTGTTGTTGCATGAAGCCGGACAATCAGAGGCGGCGCTCCAACTGTCGGTCCCACTGACACGTGTCCGTCCGCTCCAGTTCGATTTACGCTACAAACTCGCCACGACGCTCGCGCTCGTCGGTCAATACGACCGCGCGTACGAAGAACTCCGCCTGTTGAAAGAGCGCGGGTTCCGTGGGGATTCACTGTTCGGGCATTGGCTCAGCGTATCCGCCTACAAGACCGGGCGTCTTGAAGAAGCGGCTACCTATTTGAACAGTGACGAGTTGAAACAATTCGAAGAGAAGAGCCCGTACGACATCCGCGACAACCTCGAGTTCCGCTCGGCGCTCGTCCAAGGATTGCGTCAAGAAGAAGACGCGGCTCGAATCGAAATCATCCGAATCATCTCGAAGCTCGCCGATGACGAGGCGTTCGAAGCGCTTGCGTTGACGAGTGGCATCACCGACAACGAGACGGTGCTTGCGTTCGCTGAGAAGTGCCGGGCCGAGATTTGCCAGGCTCCGTTCACAGGCGACGTCCGCATCGCTCAGGCGTACGACGCGCTTCTGCTTGCCGAGACGGAAGTGTCGGAAGCAGAACAGATGAGCCTCGACGGCGACTTTTATGAACGGTTCGCGCTCTTGCTGCTCGCCGGTGCATCATTCGAGGACACAACGGCATCGGCCGCTGCCCTCGTCTGGATGTTCTATGCGAAACGGGACGCTCTCGTCCTCGACGACTGTGCCGATGTGTTCGGTATCGATGTCGCGACGCTCACGGAGACGATCCGTTCGTTCAAACAAACACTCGAACAAGCATAAAGATAGACGATACCTCCCTAGGTTTCTTATACTGAAGTCAATCAATTTCATGCAGAGGTGGAATCATTATGACAGAAGAAAAAATCTATGATGTCATTATCATCGGGGCCGGCCCAGCCGGAATGACTGCGGCACTTTACGCGTCGCGTGCCAACTTATCGACACTTATGATCGAACGCGGCATCCCAGGTGGACAGATGGCGAACACGGAAGATATCGAAAACTATCCGGGCTATGACAGCATTCTTGGTCCAGACTTGTCTCAAAAAATGTTCGACCACTCGAAAGCGTTTGGTGCGGAGTACGCCTATGGCGACGTCCAAAGCATCTCGGACGAGACGGAGTATAAAGTCGTTCACGCCCACAATCGCGACTATAAAGCGCGGGCCATCATTCTCGCCTCAGGCGCGCAATACAAGAAAATCGGTGTCCCGGGCGAAGAAGAGCTCGGCGGCCGCGGTGTCTCTTACTGTGCGGTCTGTGACGGAGCATTCTTCAAAGGCAAGAACTTGTTCGTCATCGGTGGCGGTGACTCGGCAGTCGAAGAAGGCGTGTTCTTGACGCGCTTCGCTGACAAAGTCACAATCGTCCACCGTCGCGACGAGCTTCGCGCGCAAAAGATTCTTCAAAAACGGGCGTTCGACAACCCGAAAATCGACTTCATCTGGAACCACACGCTCAAAGAGATCGTGGAAGCGGACGGAAAAGTCGGTGGGGCGCGTCTCGTCAGCACGGTCGACGGAACCGAGTCGGACCATGAGATCGATGGCGTGTTCATCTATATCGGCATGAACCCGATCACTGGTTTCGTCAAAGACCTCGGCATCACGAACGAGCAAGGCTATATCGTCACGAACGAAGCGATGGAGACGACGATCCCTGGGATTTTCGCAGCCGGAGACGTTCGCGACAAGACGCTCCGTCAAGTCGTCACCGCGACGAACGATGGGTCGATTGCCGCTCAAAACGCGCAACACTATATCGAGGGACTCCTCGAGGCGTTGCACGAACAAAACGCGTGACTAGAGACAGAAGGGATTGCGGGCGACCGCAATCCCTTCTCTTTTTTTCAGGCGTTCGTTATACTAAAGACAGAAGAGAGCTACACACACGGCTCGGTTGTCAATTTTAAGGGGGCGTCAGTGACATGGAAGACTTTAAAGGATTAGAAGAATTGATTATCATCAGCGGGATGAGCGGGGCCGGGAAATCGGTCGCGATGAACAGCTTTGAGGACCTCGGCTATTTTTGCGTCGATAACTTGCCGCCGGTGCTATTGCCGCAATTGATTGACGTCATCAGCTCGGTCCGACCGAAAATAGCCGTCGCGATCGATACGCGCACGCGCGACTTCATCGACAGCCTGTTTATCGTCATCGACGACTTGGAACAGAAGAACGTGCACCCGCACTTACTCTATCTCGACACACGGGACGAAGTGCTCGTGCGCCGCTATAAAGAGACGCGCCGGTCGCATCCGCTCGCCCCGGAAGACGCACCACTCGTCGGCATCGGTCTCGAGCGCTCGTTACTCGAAGGTTTCCGTGACCGGGCCCATACGCTCTATGACACGACCGACTTGAAGCCGCAGATGCTCAAAGACCGCATCCTGCTCCAATTCAACGAGGAACGGATTCCGTTCACGGTCAACTTCATGTCGTTCGGGTTCAAGCACGGCGTCCCGCTCGATATCGATTTGTTGTTCGACGTCCGCTTCATCACGAACCCGTTCTATATCCCGGAGCTCCGTCCGCTCACCGGACAGACGGAAGAAGTCCAGAATTACGTCATGTCGCACCCCGAGGCGCGGGCGTTCTATAAGAAGCTGATCGACATGCTCGAATTCCTGTTGCCGCAGTACAAGCGCGAAGGGAAGACGCAAGTCGTCGTCGCCTTCGGCTGTACGGGCGGGAAGCACCGTTCGATCACGTTCGCCGAGAAAGTGTCGGCCCATTTCGCCGAGCGCTATAACGTCAAGACCGTCCATCGCGACCTCGCGCATGCGACGAAGGAGAAGTAAGATGAGACGCGAAAGGAAAGTTGTGGCCATCGGTGGCGGTACGGGCCTCTCGACGCTCGTACGGGGCTTGAAGCACTATCCGCTCGATATAACGGCCATCGTCACGGTCGGGGACGACGGGGGCAGCTCGGGACGCCTCCGTGACGAGTTCCACATGTTACCGCCGGGCGATATCCGGAACGTCATCCTCGCTTTGTCCGAGGTCGAGCCGCTCATGGACAAGATTCTGCAATATCGGTTCGACAGCGGCTTTGGGCTCGAAGGCCACTCGCTCGGCAACCTCATGCTGACGGCGGCGACGCACATCTGTGAAGGCTCGTTCGTCAAGGCGGTCGACGTCTTGTCGCAGCTGTTGAACGCCCAGGGCAAGGTGCTCCCGGTGACGGAGACGCTCATGACGCTCGCGGCCGAGTTCGAGGACGGGACGATCGTCAAAGGCGAATCGAAAATCCCGCTCGTCGAAAAACCGATCAAACGCCTATTTTTGCTCGAAGAGGGCATCAAGCCGGCGGCCGGTGTCGTCGAGGCGATCGAGGGCGCGGATTTGATTGTGCTTGGACCAGGGAGCTTATATACGAGCATCATCCCGAACCTGTTGATTCCGGAAGTGCGCGACGCCATCGTCCGCTCCGGGAAGCCGGTCGTCTATATTTGCAACGTCATGACGCAACCGGGCGAGACGAAAGGGTACGACGCGATGAAGCATTTGAAATCGATTGAGGCGTATCTCGGCAAGTCGACGGTCGACACGATCGTCGTCAATAACGAGCCGATCGAGGACATCTATTTAGAGCGTTACCTCGAGGACGGCTCGGAAGAGGTCCGTTTCGATCGCAAGAAGCTTCGGAACTATGGCACGAATGTGCTCGCCGGTGACATCGTCGACTATAATCGCGATTACATCCGCCACGACTCGGACGCCATCGCCGGCCTCGTCATGCAGCGCGTGCTGCGCATCAAGAAACCACGCTCGTTCCAAGAGCTCGAGCTGAAATAAGTTGTGATTGAACAGAAAGGAGGGGACTGACATGAGCTTTGCCTCTGACGTCAAAAAAGAACTGACGCAACTCGAAGTGACCGATGCCGAGGCGAAAGCGGAACTGTCCGCGCTCGTCCGGATGAACGGGGTCATCTCGCTCGCCTTAGGGCGGGGGATGACGCTCGACGTCTCGACCGAGAACGCCGCCATCGCACGCCGAATCTATTCCCTCATGAAACGGCTGTACGACCATCATCTTGATTTGTTCGTACGGAAGAAAATGCGGTTAAAGAAGAACAACGTCTATATCGTCCGGGTCGCCCAGCGCGCCGAGACGATGTTGAAGGACCTCGAGATTCTCGGGGAGAATTACGAGATGATTCGGACGCTCAACTCGGATATGACGCGCGACGAGAACCTCGCCCGAGCGTATTTGCGCGGGTCGTTCCTTGCCGGCGGGTCGATCAACCATCCGAAGACGTCGTCGTATCACCTCGAGGTGTACAGCCTGTACGAGAACCATAACCAGGCGCTCCGGGACCTCGCCAACCGCTTCGGCTTGAACGCGAAGACGCTCGAGCGGAAGAAAGGGCATATTCTCTACATTAAAGAGAGCGAGAAAATCTCGGACTTTCTGAAACTTGTCGGGGCGACGCGCGGCATGCTCGACTTCGAGGACGCGCGCATCATCAAGGACATGCGCAACTCCGTCAACCGGCTCGTCAACTGTGAGACGGCGAACTTGAACAAGACCGTCGGGGCGGCACTCCGCCAAGTCGAGAACATCAAGTTCCTCGAGCGCACGGTCGGACTCGAAATCTTGCCGGTCAAACTCCGGGAAATTGCCGAGCTACGGGTCACCCATCAAGACGTCTCGCTCCAAGAACTCGGCGAGATGCTCGAGACGGGACCGATCTCGAAGTCAGGAATCAACCACCGGCTCCGTAAAATCGATCAGATCGCGGACAAGGTGCGCAACGGTGAAGAAATCAGCTCATCGTGACGTTGGTTGCGCCAAAACCATTCTTCCTATATAATTAGCAATTGTGTATAGGACTTTAGAAATGTAACTTAAAGGAGCTTCATGATTATGTCGAATGCAAAGAAAAGAATCTCGCTCACGATTGACGCTGACTTAGACCAGGTCATCACGGAGCGTGCGAAACAAATCGGGATCCCGAAAAGCGCCCTCGTCACGTTCGCGACAAGCCTCTTCCTCAACCAATTGCGGGCGGAAGAAGTACTGTCAGGCGACACGAATGCCATCTATCAGGTCATCCGTAAAGACTATGAACTGCTCACGAGCGTTGATAACTTAGACAAATAATTGCGAAAGGCTGACTCCGGTCAGCCTTTTTTGGTTGCATCCGGCCCTGAAATTTGAAATAGTGGTTGTATTGAATTCGAATGGAGGTCGTTCCAATGGGGCAAATCTTGCTCATCCTAGTATTACAACTCGTCTATGTACCGGTGCTGACGCTTCGTACCATCATGCTCGTCAAAGGAAAAACGATGATTGCGGGGCTGTTCGGTACGCTTGAGACGCTTATCTATATCTTCGCGCTCGGCATCGTGTTCCAAGATTTGACGACGCTCGGGATGATCGTCTATGCGGTCGGCTTCGGACTTGGGATTCTCGTCGGCGGTTACGTCGAGCGGAAACTTGCGATCGGCTACAATATGATTCAAGTCCACACACAAGAGTTCCCGGCCGAGCTCATCCAGAAGATGCGCGACAGCGGCTACGGGGTGACGCACTACCAAGGGCAGGGACGTGACGGCATCCGCTATCGTCTCGATGTCTTGGCAGCGCGGACACGGATGAAGGATTTGCGCCAGATGGTCGAGGAGTATGAGCCGAAGGCGTTCCTCGTCGCATTCGATCCGATTGACTTTAAAGGCGGCTATATGATGAAAGGGCTCCGACGCCCGAAATGAACGGGACGACTCACGGAAGTGGGTCGTTTTTTCGTGGAACGGGGAATACAAGAACAAAGGAGATGAGCGGGTTGAGACGAAAAGGGTTATGGATCGTCGTGGTTGGGTTGATTCTCGTCGGCGGCGCGTTGTTGGCCACCTCGTTTTGGAAGTCGGAGTCCTCGATCAAACCGCCGCTCCCGACGGTCCGGGTCGGGTCGGTGACGGCCGAAGTGAAGCAGTCGACGTTCTGCTGGTCCAATGGGGGCGAGGCGGTATGTGAAGACCACGGGTTGCCGGAAGCGGACGACTTGCAGCTCGTGCCCGTCGAACCGGGTGCCGAGATTGATGTCGAGTTCCATGCCGAGCCGTCGAACGTCTCGTTCCATCAAATCATCGACGGGGAGCTCGTACGGTCTGAACCCGTCGTGCCTGACGAACCGGGCGTTTATGTATTCGAGACGGGCGGGGATTGGCCGCAAGGCGATAGCCGCTATGTATTCGGGGTCGAGGTCAAAGAGTAAACAAAAACCCCATTCTCCGAGGAGAATGGGGTTGCGTCATTAACGCGTCATGACTTTGTCGATGAGACCGTAGTCTTTCGCTTGTTCAGCTGACATGAAGTAGTCGCGCTCTGTGTCGCGCTCGATCACTTCAAGCGGCTGGCCAGTGTTGTCGGCCATGATTTGGTTCAATTTCTCACGCATCTTGATGATGCGCTCGGCATGGATTTTGATATCCGATGCTTGACCTTGCGTACCGCCGAGCGGTTGGTGAATCATGATTTCCGCGTTTGGAAGCGCGAAGCGTTTGCCTTGTTCACCGGCTTGGAGCAAGAAGGCACCCATCGATGCGGCCATTCCGATACAAATCGTCGACACGTTCGGCTTGATGAAGTTCATCGTGTCATAAATCGCCATTCCGGAAGTGATCGAACCACCCGGGCTGTTGATGTAAAGTGAGATGTCCTTATCTGGGTCCTCGGCTGCAAGGAAGAGAAGCTGGGCGACAATCGAGTTGGCGACGTTGTCGTCGATTGCACTTCCGAGCAAGATGATGCGGTCCTTGAGCAAGCGTGAGTAAATATCGTACGCGCGTTCCCCGCGACCTGTTTGTTCGATAACTGTTGGAATTAACATTGAATCTGCCTCCTTTATGTAGGTTGTAAACATATCATACCGCTATAGTCAATGTTGGTCAAACGATAGTCATCGTTTTTGACCTATTCCACGGTTTGACGATTCTAAAACGACAAAAGAGGCCAGGCATATGTTGCCTGACCTCTTGCTATGATACACCCGGAGAGATTCGAACTCCCGACACCTGGCACCGGAAACCAGTGCTCTATCCCCTGAGCTACGGGTGCATGTTCTCTGACACGATTTATTATACATTTGTTTTTTTAAAAAAGCAATCCTGTTCGGCTCACTTTTTTTTGAGCGCGATTTCCCGCTGTTCGTTACAATAAGAAGCGAGAGGGGTGTGACCGATGCAACGGCAAGAACAGCAACAACTTCAAACACAACAGCTGACCCAGGACATGGTTCGGCGGCTGCCGATTCTCGAGGCGGACCGGACCGCGATCGCCTTTCAGCTCGGCCGGTTGGCTCGACGCAATCCATGCATCGCCACGGGGAGCGGTGCGGTCGAATGGGTAGCCGATACGGCGAGTGGGTTCGAGGAGCGATTGTTCGAGCAAATCGAGGAAGGGAGCGGGACTGAGGCCCAGCGCGCGCTCCAGAAACGGCTCGTCCTCGCGCTCGACCATCGTGGTCTGCTACCGGAGAGCGACTTCGTGCTCGCCCATCGTTTCGAGGTCGATGTGGCGGACATTGAGGCGGCGCGCCAGGCGCTCTTGTTTCTAGAACCGACAGGGATTGGGGCGAAGAATGAGCGCGACTGCCAATATCGGCATGCGATTGAACATGACGACCCACTCGTCTTGGACGTGTTCGAGGCGCTCGACGCGAACCTTGATGACATCCCGGGACGACTCGACATCTCGGTTGCTGAGTACGAACGGGCGACGCGTATCGTGGCGACACTCCCGAAGACGCCATTATTATATGAAGGAACCGAACCCGTCGTCCCGGAACTTGAAGTCGTCCGTCGTGACGGTGAGCTCGTGACGACATGGTTCAGCCCGACGCTCGATGCGGCTCGGGTCGGGGACGATCGCGAGGCGAAATGGTGGCACGAGACGCTCGAGATGCGGAACGCGACGCTTAAATCGGTGTGGGCCGTCATCGCCGAACGCCAACGCGATTGGTTGGACGGGAAGCTCGTCTTGCATCCGTTGACGCGAAAAGAAGTCGCCGAACAAATCGGCAAGCACGAGTCGACCGTCGGCCGGGCGATTCAAGGCAAGTACGTGACGACCGAAGGCGGCGTGATGGCGTGGCGTCACTTTTTCGTCCGGGCGACGCACGGGCAATCGCCGTTCATGGTGAAGAAGGCGCTCGCCGAACTGATTCAACAAGAGACGTCGCCGCTGAGCGATGCCGCACTCATGCGCGAGCTGGACCGGCTCGGCTATACGGTGACACGACGGACCGTGGCGAACTATCGGGAGGCGCTCGGTTTTGGAAACTCGCGGGAGCGGGAACGACAACTATGGAAAGGAGGGGACTGACATGGTCCTGACGTTATACCGCCGCGCCAACTGTTCGCTCTGCGAGGAGGCACTCGTCATGCTCGAATGGCTCATGGAAGACTATCCGTTCGAGCTCGAGCAGATCGACATCACCGGCAACGAAGAACTTGAGGCGAAGTACTTGTTTGAGATCCCTGTCGTCTTACACGAGGGGCGTGTCATTAGTCAAGGTCGATACGATGACAGTAAAGTTGAAGATTTTGTTAAGTATACGCTTACATCGAAAAAAAACGTTTGAAGGGGTTGCAAGACGGAAAGGTGATTGATAAGATGAAGTCGTAGCGGTGGGACGCAAATATAAAAGTGGGACGAAAATTGTCCACGCTTTAAGTCGAGGGGGAATGAGTATGATCCAGCAGCTGATTCAAGTTCAGAAGCAAATCGTTCCCGACATGCTCGATACGCTCCGACATCGTTACGATATCTTACATTATGTCCGTTTGATGCAGCCGATCGGCCGCAGGACATTGGCCACAAGCCTCGGGCTGACGGAACGAATCCTAAGACGAGAAGTCGACTTCTTGAAAGACCAAGGTCTATTGATGGTCGCTACTCAAGGTATTTCCCTTACGGAATCGGGCCGAAACGTTCTCCGGGACTTGCACGAGGTCATGGGAGAGATCCTAGGCATCTCGGAAGTCGCACGAGAACTCGAGCGCAAACTAGGCGTTCGCCAAGTCGTCATCGTACCGGGTGATTCCGACGAGACGTTCTGGGTCCAGCGAGATATCGGTCGGGCCGCCGTCACGCAACTGAAAGCGCGACTGGCACCGGACGACAATATCATCGCGGTCACAGGCGGGACGACGATGGCATCGGTTGCGGCCATGATGTCGCCCGATAAAAAAGAACGGCCGATGCATTTCGTGCCAGCACGCGGCGGACTCGGAGAAACGCTCGAGTTACAGGCGAACACCGTCTGTTCTCGGATGGCCGACCGGGCCCATGCCGACTATCATTTACTCCACATTCCGGACGAGGTATCGCAAGAGACGTTCGAGCGGATGGTGGAGGAACCTAGCATTAAAAATGTACTGGAAATGATTAGAGCGGCGCGAATTGTGGTACATGGAATTGGTGAGGCGGAAACGATGGCGAAACGCCGTCATGCGTCACCAGAGCATTTGCGGATGATCGAACGGCACGATGCCGTCGCCGAAGCGTTCGGATATTATTTCAACGCGGAAGGTGAAATCGTGCACCGGGTCAAGACGGTCGGGATCCAATTGGAGGAGCTCGACGACATGGACACCGTCATCGCTGTCGCCGGAGGAAAGTCGAAGGCACAGGCGATCGCCGCATATGCGAAACACACGCCGAACATCATCCTCGTCACAGACGAAGGTGCGGCGACAGAATTATTAACTCGTTATTAAAGAGTTGACCCCCGTTGGCTCTTCAATAAATAGCTTCTACCCTAAGGAGGAAATTAACTATGGCAGTAAAAGTTGGTATTAACGGATTTGGACGTATTGGTCGTTTGGCATTCCGCGAGATCATCAAAAACGAAGGAATCGAAGTTGTTGCAATCAACGACTTGACTGACACGAAGATGCTTGCTCACCTTCTCAAGTACGACACGACTCAAGGTCGTTTCGACGGAGACGTTGAAGTACACGACGATCACTTCCTCGTAAACGGCGAGAAAGTCATCACACTTGCTAACCGTAACCCAGAAGAACTTCCATGGGGCGAGCTCGGTGTTGACATCGTACTCGAATGTACTGGATTCTTCACAGACAAAGAAAAAGCGGAGCTTCACTTGAAAGCTGGCGCGAAAAAAGTTGTCATCTCGGCTCCAGCTACAGGTGATATGAAGACTGTCGTTTATAACACAAACCACGACATCCTCGATGGTACAGAGACAGTAATCTCTGGTGCTTCATGTACGACAAACTGCTTGGCGCCAATGGCTAAAGTTCTCCAAGACCAGTTCGGAATCATCGAAGGTCTTATGACAACAATCCACGCTTACACAGGCGACCAAAACACGCTTGACGCTCCACACCCGAAAGGCGACTTCCGTCGTGCGCGTGCGGCAGCAGCTAACATCGTACCGAACACAACTGGTGCGGCTAAAGCAATCGGCCTCGTTATCCCAGAACTTCAAGGTAAACTTGACGGTGCGGCACAACGTGTACCAGTTGCTACAGGTTCACTCACAGAGCTCGTAACAGTTCTTGAGAAAACTGTATCTGTTGACGAAATCAACGCAGCAATGAAAGCAGCAGCGAACGAGTCTTACGGTTACACTGAAGACGAAATCGTATCTTCTGACATCGTCGGAATCACTTACGGTTCACTCTTCGATGCAACACAAACTAAAGTAATGACAGTTGGCGACAAGCAACTCGTTAAGACAGTTTCTTGGTACGACAACGAAATGTCTTACACTGCACAATTGGTTCGCACACTCAAGCACTTCGCTGAAATCGCGAAGTAAGTTCGTGAACTAAATAGAATCAAATAGGAGCGGAAACAAGAGATTGTTCTCCGCTCTATTTATGAAATTGACACGCACGACATATGGAGGCGAAGGTTATGAACAAACAGTCTATTCGTGACATCGATGTAAAAGGGAAACGCGTCTTTTGCCGCGTTGACTTCAACGTTCCACTCAAAGATGGCGTCATTCAAGATGAAACGCGGATTCAAGCGGCACTTCCAACGATCAAGCACTTGATCGACGGCGGCGCGAAAGTCATTTTGGCGAGCCACCTCGGCCGTCCAAAAGGCGAGAAGAACCTCGAGTTCTCACTCGCACCGGTCGCTACACGTCTCGCTGAACTTCTCGGCAAAGAAGTACCCCTCGTCGAAGAGGCGTACGGTCCAGTCGCAGAAGAAGCCGTTTCAAAACTTGGTGAAGGTGACGTCGTCGTTCTCGAGAACGTCCGTTTCTACCCTGGTGAAACGAAAAACGATCCAGAACTCGCGAAAGGTTTCGCGGCACTCGCTGATATCTTCGTCAACGACGCGTTCGGTGCGGCTCACCGTGCCCACGCTTCGACAGAAGGCATCGCGCACCACGTCGACCACGCGGTTGCTGGTTTCTTGATGGAGAAAGAACTTGAAGTCCTCGGCAAGGCACTCTCGAATCCAGACCGTCCGTTCACGGCGATTATCGGCGGATCGAAAGTTGCTGACAAGATTGGGGTCATCGACCACCTTCTTGACATCGTTGACACACTCATCATCGGTGGCGGTCTCTCGTACACGTTCTCGAAAGCACTCGGGCACGAAGTCGGAACGTCACTCCTTGAAGAAGACAAGCTCGACCTCGCTCGTCAATTCATGAAAAAAGCAGAAGACAAAGGCGTGAAGTTCTTGATGCCGGTCGACTGTGTCATTGCGAAAGAATTCGGCGAAGAGACATACGTCGGACCAGTCGATATCGACTCGATCCCTGCGGATCACATGGGTCTTGATATCGGACCGAAGACAGTCGAAATTTACGCGGAAGCGATTCGCGAATCGAAACTTGTCGTTTGGAACGGACCGATGGGCGTATTCGAACTCGATAAGTACGCTAACGGAACGAAAGGTGTCGCTCAAGCACTCGCAGACAGCGACGCATACTCAATCATCGGTGGTGGTGACTCAGCCGCGGCAGCAGCCAAGTTCGGCCTTGCTGACCAAATGAGCCACATCTCGACTGGTGGCGGCGCTTCACTCGAATTCATGGAAGGCAAGAAACTTCCAGGCGTCGAAGCGTTGAACGACAAGTAAAACAGAGGAGGGTTATCGATGCGTAAACCGATTATTGCAGGTAACTGGAAAATGAACAAAACACTCTCGGAAGCCGTCGCTTTCGTAGAGGAAGTTAAAAACAATATCCCGTCAACGGACAAAGTTGACGCGGCGATTGGTGCACCAGCAGTATTCTTGGCCCCAATGGTAGAAGCGGCTAAAGGATCGAACTTGAAACTCAGTGCACAAAACATGTACGACAAAGACAGCGGGGCATACACAGGCGAAATCAGCCCGGCCATGGTCGCTGACCTCGGCGTGACATATGTCATCCTTGGACACTCAGAGCGTCGCGAATACTTCGGCGAATCAGATGCATTCATCAACAGCAAAACGAAAAAAGCGTTCGAACACGGTCTTACGCCAATCGTTTGTGTCGGTGAGACATTGGAAGAGCGCGAAGGCGGCAAGTTCGAAGAAGTCATCAAGACGCAAGTCGAAGGTGGCCTCGCGGACCTCTCAGCTGACCAAGTCAAACAACTCGTCATCGCGTATGAGCCAGTTTGGGCAATCGGCACTGGTAAATCAGCGGACGAAGCAGATGCGCAAAGCTCATGCAAATATGTTCGTGACGTGGTAAAAGGTCTTTACGGTGAAGACGTGGCGGCTGCGGTTCGCATCCAATACGGCGGTTCTGTAAAACCTGAGAACATCAAGGAGTATATGGCACAAGAAGACATCGACGGCGCACTCGTCGGCGGTGCTTCACTTGAAGCTGCTTCGTTCCTCAAGTTGTTGGAGGCGATTTAAATGGCAAGACCAGTCGCCCTCATCATCTTGGATGGTTTTGGAATGCGGAACGAGACGTTCGGTAATGCGGTCGCTGCGGCGAACAAACCGAACTTCGACCGCTTCTGGGAGCAGTATCCACATACGCTCTTGAACGCGAAAGGCGAGTACGTCGGCCTTCCGGAAGGTCAGATGGGGAACTCGGAAGTCGGTCACTTGAACATCGGTGCCGGCCGGGTCGTCTATCAGTCACTTTCACGCGTCAACAACTCCATCAAAGACCGTTCACTCTTCGACCGCCAGGCGATGAATCACTTGGCCGGACATGTGAAAAAGTATGATTCGAGCCTCCACATCATGGGCCTTGTCTCAGACGGTGGGATTCACTCTCACATCAACCACATGTACGCCATCGTCGAGTTTGCAAAACTTCATGGTATCGAAAAAGTATTCATTCACGCTTTCACGGACGGCCGTGACTGTGATCCGAAATCAGGCGCTGGCTTCCTCGAACAGACGGAAGCGAAGCTCGCTGAACTCGGACTCGGTCAAGTCGCTAGCGTGTCTGGACGTTACTATGCCATGGACCGCGACAACCGTTGGGAACGCGTCGAGAAAGTATACGACGTGCTCGTCAACGCAAAAGGCGAAGTCGGCACGAATGCAGTCGACGTTCTTAAACAGTCGTATGCAGACGGCTTAACGGATGAATTCGTTCTTCCGACGGTCATCGAGAAAGACGGTCAACCGATTGCGACGATTAAAGACAACGACGCAATCATGTTCTTCAACTTCCGTCCGGACCGGGCGATTGAACTTGCGAAAGTGTTCAAAGAGAAGACCGGCTTCAAAGGCTTCGAACTTTCGAGCGCACATCCAGAGAACATCTTACTCGTCTCGATGACGAAATTCTCGGATGAAATCGACACGGACATCGTCTTCCCACCAGAAGATTTGAAAAACACGCTCGGTGAGACTCTCGCCGCGCAAGGGTACAAACAGCTCCGCGCTGCGGAAACTGAGAAATACCCGCACGTCACGTTCTTCTTGAACGGACAACAAGAAACACCGTTCGAAGGTGAAGATCGTTTCCTCGTACCGTCACCGAAAGTGGCAACGTACGACTTGAAGCCAGAAATGAGCGCATACGAGCTCACGGAAGGTCTTCTCGAACGGATCGAATCGGACACGTATGACGCGTATATCATCAACTACGCGAACCCGGACATGGTCGGCCATTCCGGTATGCTCGAACCGACGAAGAAAGCTGTCGAAGTCGTCGACGAATGCCTCGGTAAAGTAGTGGACGCACTCATTGCCAAAGGCGGCGCGGCGATCATCACGGCGGACCACGGGAACGCTGACCTTGTCACGAACCCGGACGGCTCACCAATGACGGCACACACGACGGAACCAGTACCATGTATCGTCACGAAAGAAGGGGTGGAACTGAAACCAGTTCTAGAAGGCGCCTTGTGCGACCTCGCCCCGACGCTCCTTCACCTTCTCGGTGGAGAGCAACCGGCCGAAATGACCGGCACATCAATCGTCACGAAGTAACTCAAAAAACTTTCCAAACAAAAAGGAGCGAATTTTCATGTCAATGATTACAGAAATTTACGCACGCGAGATTTTGGATTCACGCGGTAACCCAACAATCGAAGTAGAAGTCTTCACAGAAGACGGCGGTTTCGGCCGTGCCCTCGTCCCATCAGGCGCATCTACTGGTGAGCACGAAGCAGTAGAACTCCGTGATGGCGACAAGTCACGTTACCTTGGTAAAGGCGTACTCAAAGCCGTTGCTAACGTAAACGACACAATCGCACCAGAACTCATCGGCTACGATGTCTTCGACCAAAACGCACTCGACAAGAAAATGATCGAGCTCGACGGTACGAAAAACAAAGGTAAACTCGGCGCAAACGCGATCCTTGGTGTCTCTATGGCAGCAGCACACGCAGCAGCAGACGAGCTCGGCCTTCCACTTTACACGTACCTCGGTGGATTCAACGCGAAGACGCTTCCAACTCCAATGATGAACATCATCAATGGTGGTTCGCACGCTGACAACAACGTTGACTTCCAAGAGTTCATGATCATGCCTGTTGGCGCGCCAACGTTCCGCGAAGCGCTCCGCATGGGTGCAGAAGTATTCCACGCCCTCAAATCAGTTCTTTCTGGTATGGGTCTTAACACAGCTGTCGGTGACGAAGGTGGTTTCGCACCAAACCTTAAGTCTAACGAAGAAGCGATCACAGTTATCCTTGAAGCGATCGAAAAAGCTGGTTACAAAGCTGGCGAAGACATCTACCTCGCAATGGACGTTGCGTCTTCTGAGTTCTACGACAAGTCGACTGGCAAGTACGAACTCGCTGGCGAAGGCAAGTCAATGACAACTGCTGAGCTCGTAGACTTCTACGCTGAGCTCGTAAGCAAATACCCAATCATCTCAATCGAAGACGGTTGCGACGAAAACGACTGGGACGGCTTCAAATTGCTCACTGACAAAATCGGTGACAAAGTTCAGCTCGTTGGGGATGACCTCTTCGTAACGAACACTGAGAAGCTTGCTGAAGGTATCGAAAAAGGAATCTCGAACTCGATCCTCATCAAAGTTAACCAAATCGGTACGCTCACAGAAACATTCGACGCGATCGAAATGGCTAAAAAAGCTGGTTACACAGCTGTTATCTCACACCGTTCTGGTGAAACAGAAGATGCGACAATCGCGGACATCGCTGTTGCGACAAACGCTGGTCAAATCAAAACTGGTTCGCTCTCGCGTACAGACCGTATCGCGAAGTACAACCAACTTCTCCGCATCGAAGACATGCTCGGCGATGTAGCGAAATACGACGGTATCAAGTCGTTCTACAACCTCAAAAAATAATTGATTGTTTCAGGTCCGCCTCGTGCGGGCCTGTTTTTTTTGTTGGTGGATCAGACGTTCATCAGACGGTGGGACGCTTTCCTGGGGTGATGCGGATGCCTCCGCAGCGCATGCGCGCTTTACGGGGTCATCCTTGCATCACTCTCCCCAAGGAGTCGCCCACCGTCTGATTCAGTCGCGCGCCAATCTATCGTCTTGCAGGATTCGACAATGGGTGTATGTATATTCCGAGATTCGCCTGTCCGCGCGGCAGCGATGCTTTCTGCAGGGAATCTACAGTGCCGCTTGGACGGGGCGCGAACGCTCCGTGTCGAGGCTCATGGTCATCGGTACCCCTTGTTGCGGTATACTGAACGTGACTGATGAAGAGTAGGGGGGATTAGATGGACCGATCAAATGAGCAAGAGGAAAGATTGAGCGGCGGGAACGTATCGATCGTCTATAAAAAGGGGAATCACGTCTATCGGACGCAGAAAGAGGGGAGTGCGAATGTCCATCGCTTGTTAAAGCACTTAGAGGCGAAGGGGATATCGGGCGTGCCGCGATTTATCGGGGTGGATGAACAGGGCCGAGAGGTCTTGACGTACCTCGAAGGCGAGACGGCTGATTATCCGTTGAAAGCCTACATGTGGTCGGATGAGGCGATTCAAGACGCCGCTCGATTGATGCGCCAGCTTCATGACGCGACCACGGATGTCGAGTGGCCATCGGACTGGCAACCGCTCGACGATACGCCAGAACCGTTTGACGTGATTTGCCACAACGACTTTGCCGTCTACAATACGATTTTCCATGACGGCAAAATGGAAGGGGTCATCGACTTTGATTTGGCGGCACCTGGACCACGTGCCTGGGATATCGTCTACGCGCTCTATACGTTCGTTCCGCTCAGCCGGCGTCATCAAGCCGAGTCGGGAGAGGTCGTCCACTATGAGGCGGAGCGCGATGATGTGAGATACAAACGACGAGTCGCGCTCTTCTTAGAAGCGTACGGCTGGGAAGGTTCGACATCGGAGTTGTTGGACATGCTGCTATTGCGGATTGAGGCGCTCTATCGGTTAATCGAACGAAACGCCTCAGAAGGGGACGTCGCTTTCCAAACGATGATGGATGAAGGGCACCACACGCATTATCAAGAAGAATATCGTTTTATCGAGGCGAACGGCAAGAAATGGTTTTGAGAAAGGATGGCAGACGAGGGCTTGCCGACCGTTCATTCCGGGAATAGAGTAGTGTAGGTGAAAGGAGGCGTTCGTCATGATGATCAGCGGTTTTCTCCTTCTTCTCATCGCGCTCGGTGTCGGTGGTTGGTTCCTGTATAAGTATATGGACGACCGGAAATGGTCGTGACGTATGTCACGGCCGTTTTTTTGTGTGCGTGAACGCTAGGAAATTGGGTATAATCATCAGATACAGCATAAAAAAGGAGAGACGTCCATGACACGCGTACGGAAAGCCATCATCCCGGCCGCCGGGCTCGGCACCCGCTTCTTGCCGGCGACGAAAGCGATGCCGAAAGAGATGCTCCCGATCGTCAACAAACCGACGATCCAATTCATCGTGGAAGAAGCCGTCGCTTCCGGCATCGAGGACATCATCATCGTGACCGGGAAGAACAAGCGCGCCATCGAGGACCATTTCGACCGGGCCATCGAGCTCGAACAGAACCTTGAGTCAAAAGGAAAGACCGAACTCCTCGAGTCGGTGCGCCACTCATCGAACCTTGCCAATATCCACTACATACGGCAACAAGAGCCGAAAGGGCTCGGTCACGCGATTTGGTGTGCCCGCAAGTTCATCGGCGACGAACCGTTCGCGGTCCTGCTCGGGGACGATATCATCGAGGCGGATGTGCCGGCGACGAAGCAATTGATTGACCAGTACGAGCAGTATGAGCGTTCGATTATCGGGGTGCAGCGCGTCCCGTATGAAATGACGAATCGATATGGTATAATTGACCCGCTTGCCGTCGAAGGGAAGCTGATTCCGGTCCGGACGTTCGTTGAGAAACCGGCCGTCGGAGAAGCCCCATCGAACCTCGCCATCCTCGGCCGCTACATTTTGACGCCGGACGTCTTCGAGGCGTTGTCGGCGCAAGAAATCGGGACGGGCGGCGAGATCCAACTGACGGACGCCATCGCCCGCTTGAACGAGGTGGAGACCGTCTTCGCCTATGAATTTGACGGGCGTCGCTATGACGTTGGGGAACCGATCGGCTTCATCGAAGCGACGATTGCCCATGCGCTCTGCGACCCAGATTTAAAAGCCAACGTCCACACGCTCTTGAAGCGCTTCGTGGACGAACTCGAACAACAGTAAGGTGTGTTATTTTTGAAAACAATGTTAATGGTCTGTCAAAACTATTATCCGGAAATCGGCAGTGCCGGGAACCGGATGCAAAATATTACGCATCTCATGAAAGAACGCGGTTACGACGTGGAGGTCATCACGGCCGCCCCGTCGTATCCGAACTTCAACTTGTATAAAGACGACCGCTTCTGGAACGACAAGGCGCTCAACAACCAACCGTTCATCAAGCGTCTCATCACGAAGAAACGCAAGCATACGTCGAACATGGTGAGCCGGCTCGCTTTGTTTTTGGAACAGATGATTAAAGGCGTCGCTGCCGTCCAAAAGCTCGACTCGAAACCGGATGTCGTCTTTGCGACGACCCCGTCTTTTTTTATGGCGTTCGTCGGTGTGTATGCGAAACGGAAGTATGGCGTCCCGTTCATCTTGGACGTCCGTGACCTCTGGCCGGAGTCGGTGAAAGGCGTCGGTGTGTTCAAACACGACTGGATGCTCGCCCCGGCGTTTTGGTTTGAGAAGCGGCTCTATAAGGCGGCCGATGAAATCATCATCAACTCGGAAGGGTTCCGCAGCTATCTGCGCCAACGTGGCGTCGACAACGACATGATTCACTATATGCCGAACTCGATTCGAGAGAGCGAGCGCAACCTCGAGCGGACCGTCCCTGAGGACGACCGGATGGAGATTCTGTACGCCGGGAACATGGGCCTCGCCCAAGACGTATCGCTCTTGCTCGAGCTTGCAGAACGATTCCGTGACGAGCCGCGCGTGCATTTCAAGTTGATCGGCTATGGATACCGGAAGAACGAATTGAAAGACATGATTAAAGCCCGCGGTTTCAAGAACTTCCTCTTCCTCGAGGCGATGCCTCGGACGGAGGCGTTCCAAGCCATCAAGAACGCGGACGTCGCGTTCGTCAGCTTGATTGAGCAAGAAGTGTTCGATACGGTCATCCCGGGTAAATTGATTGATTATATGGCGGTCGGTAAACCGATCGTCGCGGCGGTGTCAGGCCATGCGGCGAATGTCATCGAAGCGGCCGAGGTCGGTTACGTGTCACGGAAGCGTGACATCAACGAGATCGAGCTCATGCTCCGGAAACTGCTCGAACGTCCCGACTTACGCGAGAAATACGGCGTGAACGGGATCCGTTATGTGAAAGACAATCTGTGTTGGGAAAACAACATACACGTCCTCGAAGACGTGATAGAAAAAGTAACGATGGAGGAAACACGATGAAGTCAGTATGTATGTTTGTATGGAACCATTTTACGAATGATGCGCGCGTCTTGCGCGAATGCTCGGCGCTCGCCGAGGCGGGCTATGAAGTCGATTTGATCGCGCTCCAAGACCCGAAAAATCCGTCGCTCCCGAAAGAGGAGATGCGTCCGGAAGGATTCCGCGTCATCCGTGTCAAACGTCAGCCGTCGATTCTCGCCAACGGGATGAAGGCGCTCAAATCGGTCCGCACATGGGTCAGCGCGAAGAAGACGCGTCAACTCGGTGCCGGACTCGTCGGCGTAGGACTGCTCGTCCTCGCACCACTGACGATGCTCGGACTCGGTGCGGCAGCGGGTGCGATTTTGTTCCCACCGGTGCGTAAAAACATCGTCAACGCGAGCGCGATGCTCGAGATGGTGTTCACTTCGACGAAGAAGTCGTACGATTTCTATCACGCCAACGACTTGAACACGCTCCCGCAGGCGTTGATCGCCGGGAAACTCGTCAACAAAGGCAAAATCGTCTACGATTCGCACGAAGTCCAGACGGACCGGACCGGTTACGGTTATATCCAAAGTAATCTCGAAGGCTGGCTCTTGCCATACGTCGACTCGATGATGGTCGAGAACCACACGCGCGCGGCGCACAACGAGGAACTCTACGGCTTCTATCCGTACGTGCTCCACAACTATCCGTTCTATCGTCCGCTCGACTTCACGCTCCGCAAAGACTTGCATGCGCTCCTCGACTTGCCGAAAGATGAAAAGATTCTCTTGTATCAAGGCGGCATTCAAGCCGGCCGCGGACTCGAGCAACTCATCCTCGCCGTCAAGGACTTCAACGAAGGCACGCTCGTCATGATCGGGGACGGGAAACTCAAGCCGGTGATTAAACAGATGATCGAGGACGAAGGCGTCAGCGACCGCGTCAAGATGATTGACAAAGTACCGGTCGAGGCGTTACCGTACTATACGATGAACGCGTATCTCGGTTTCCAAGTGTTGAACAACGTCTGCTTCAACCACTACTCGGCGTCATCGAACAAGCTGTTCGAATATTTGATGGCCGAAGTACCGGTCGTCTCATGTGACTTCCCGGAAATCGAACGTGTCGTCGCCGGCAACGACGTCGGTGTCGTCGTCGATTCGCACGACCCACAATCGATCGCCGAAGGCGTCAACCGCCTGCTCGACGACCAAGCACTCTACGCCCGTGTCAAAGAAAACACGAAGACGGCGCGTGAGCAATATAACTGGGATTTGGAAAAAGAGGCACTCTTGAACGTCTACACGAACGTCGTGGACCGCAAGTTGCCGATTATGAAAGACGGTGCGCCAAAGCCAGTTCAACAGTAAGACTTAGACTGCAGCTTTGTGCCGCGGTCTTTTTTATATGGAAGGGGGACAACCAATGAAACGTCAACAACAACATCTATTGCGTCAACAAGTCTGGAAGAAGCTCCAATCGATTTCCTTGAAGGATATCGCCTGGATCGTCGCCGGCTCATTCATTCTCTCGTTCGGGGTGAACTACTTCACCGTTCCGAACGACTTCTCGGAAGGCGGCCTGCTCGGGGTCACCATCATCCTGTACTACATGTTCGGCTGGGACCTCGGGGTCACGTCGATTATCGGGAACGGGATTTTATTCATCGTCGGCTATAAGCTGCTCGACCGCCGGACGATGGTCTATTCGGTCGTCGCCGTCATCGCGACGTCGTTCTTCCTCAGTTTGACCCATGACTGGGGCAGCCCGGCTGAGGACAAACTGCTTGCGGCCGTCTACGCAGGGATTATGATCGGGGTCGGCATCGGCATGGTGCTCCGCGTCGGCGGGACGACCGGAGGCGGGGTCATCATCGCCCGTCTCATGGAGCGCTATTTGCATATGAGCGTCGCTGTGTCGATGTTCATCATCGATGCCATCGTCGTCGGGGCGTCGGGCTTCATCCTCGGGGAACAGATCGTGCTCTATACGTTGATCGCCATCATCATCGGCTCGTGGGTCATCGACCTCGTCGCTGAAGGGCTCAACATCCGCAAGGCTGTCACCATCATCAGCGACAAGCAAGAAGAGCTCGCCGTCGTGTTGACGGAGACGCTAGGCCGCTCGGCGACAATCATCCACGGCCACGGCTACTACACGAAGCAAGATAAGAACATGCTCTATATGATCGTCGACAAGCGCCAAGTAGGTCCACTCAAGAAAATCGTCGAAGTGACAGACCCACGTGCCTTCGTCGTCATTCACCAAGTGAAAGAGGTCATCGGGGAAGGGTTCAGCTACCCGTCCCGATAATTTGAAAGCTGGTGTTTTGACGCCAACTTCTATATAATAAGAAGCGTGTAAAAAGAAGGAGGAACTGACTACTATGCAAACGATCGCTACAATCAGCCTACTCGTCGTGGCTGTTTTATTGATTGTCGTCGTACTGCTCATGTCAGGTCGGTCGCAAGGTCTTGGGGCGATTGCAGGTGGCGCGGAGCAGTTGTTCGGCCGCCAGAAAGCGCGCGGCTTCGACGCTGTTTTGAACCGAACTGCAGCTGTACTAGGCACATTGTTTTTCATTTTAGGATTACTAGTCGCATCACTATGATGAAAGGCTGATCGTTCTCGATTTTCACGTGAGGCGGTCGGCTTTTGTTTTTTTCAATTATTTTTTGGGAATAATGGATTGTATGAGGAGATGACGTTAGCAATGAAGATTACAGCACCGAAACCGTTCTTCTTTGAAGGCGGACCACGTGCCGTGTTGATGTTACATGGCTTTACCGGATCGAGCGCGGATGTCCGCATGCTCGGTCGTTTCCTGCAAAAAGAAGGCTATACGTGTATGGGTCCCCAGTACCGGGGCCATGCCGTCCCGCCGGAAGAATTGCTTCAGTACGGACCGGCGGACTGGTGGGAGGACGTCTTGAACGCCTATCAGTCGTTGAAAGAGAAAGGCTATGAGGAGATTGCCGTCTGTGGCCTCTCGCTCGGCGGCGTCATGTCGCTTCGCCTCGCTTCACAGGAGAACGTCAAAGGCGTCATCCCGATGTGCGCCCCGACTGGAATCGATGCCGAGGATCGGTTATACAAAGGAGTCAAAGCCTACGCTCGAGAATATAAATCTCGAGAAGACAAATCACCTGAACAGATCGAACAGGAGATGGCGGACTTCAAACCGATGCCGACGCTCAAAGATCTCCGTGCCTTCGTCCGTGACACGACGACAAAACTCGAAGATATTTTTGTCCCGGCGCTCGTCGTCCAAGGGGCGAAAGATCAAATGGTCGATCCTGAATCTGCACACGAAATTTACGAGGCGATTAACGCGTTCCAAAAAGAACTGCTCATGTATGAGGAGTCGGGACACGTGATCACGCTCGATAAAGAAAAAGAGAAACTGCACCAGGACGTGCTCGATTTTCTCGAAACGTTAGACTGGTCAGTTTGAAAAAGGAGGTGTCACGTTGAATTTACGTGACCAACTACTAGAAATTATCCAAGCCAGTGATAAAGCACTGACAGTGGACCAGTTGACTGAGCGTCTTGCGCTCGAGTCGACGGATGCTTTTAAAGAACTCATCCGCACCTTGAACACCCTCGAAGAAGAGGGCTTAATCGGCCGCACACGGACGAACCGTTACGGGACGCTCGCCGTGCTCGGCCAAGCAGCGGGAATCATCTCGATTCACCAACGCGGCTTCGGCTTCTTATCGGTCGAAGGCGAGACGGAGGACGTGTTCCTTCCGCCCGACCAATTGAAAGACGTCTACCACGGGGACACGATCCTCGTCAAAAAACGCGAGGACAACCGCGGCAAGACCGAGGGCGTGCTCCTCAAAGTCTTGAAGCGCGGCTTGTCAGAGTTCGTCGGGACGTATACGCTCCCGAGCGGACGCCTCGACCAGTTCGCCTTCATCGAGCCGGATGACAAGCGCATCAACTTCTGGCCGGTCGTCAACCCGGACAAATCGCTCGGTGCCGTCGATGGCCATAAAGTCGTCGTTCGCATCACGAAATATCCGGACGGACGTTTCGCCGGAGCGTGTGACGTCGTCCGCATCATCGGACACAAGAACGACCCAGGCGTCGACATCTTGTCGATCGTCTATAAGCACGGCATCCCGACGGAGTTCCCGGAAGATGTCATCGACCAGGCGAACGCCGTGCCGGACGAGGCCGACGAGAAAGACTTCATGGGCCGTGTCGACCTTCGTAACGAGACGATCTTCACGATTGACGGCGAAGACGCGAAAGACTTGGACGATGCCGTCCACGTCAAGAAACTCGACAACGGCAACTATGAGCTCGGCGTCCATATCGCCGACGTGTCACACTACGTGACGGAAGGGTCACCGCTCGACGTCGAAGCGTTCGAACGGGGGACGAGTGTCTATCTCGTCGACCGCGTCATCCCGATGTTGCCGCACCGTCTCTCGAACGGAATCTGTTCGCTCAACCCGCACGTCAACCGTTTGACGCTCAGCTGTGTCATGGAGATTTCCCCGCAAAACGGGAAGGTCGTCAACCATGAGCTGTTCCCGAGTGTCATCAAGACGACGGAGCGGATGACGTATACGAACGTCCGTGAAATCATCGAACGCGATGACGAAGCGACGCTCGAACGGTACGAGCCGTACATCCCGTTGTTCGACCTGATGGCCGAACTCGCGGAAGTGCTCCGCACGCGCCGTAACTCGCGTGGTGCCATCAACTTCGATTTCGCCGAAGCGAAAGTCGTCGTCGATGAGGAAGGCAAACCAGCCGACATCGTCTTGCGTCCACGCTCGGTCGCCGAGAAGTTGATTGAGGAGTTCATGCTCGCGGCCAACGAGACGGTCGCCGAACACTTCCACAAGATGGACGTGCCGTTCATCTATCGTGTCCACGATAACCCGAAACCGGACAAGCTCGATTTCTTCTTCGATTTCGTCGCGAACTTCGGCGTGCATATCGAACGGTTCAAAGGCCAGAAGGTCGAACCGAAGACCCTTCAGAAGATTTTGAAGGCGATCTCGGGCGAACCGGAAGAGCCGGTCATCAGCACGATCATGCTCCGTTCAATGCAACAGGCGAAGTACGATGACGTCTCGCTCGGTCACTTCGGCCTCGCGACCGACTTCTATACGCACTTCACCTCGCCGATCCGTCGATACCCGGACTTGATCGTCCACCGTCTCATGCGCACGTACGTTTTCAACGGTGATGTGTCTGAGAAGACGATCGCCAAGTATGAGGACCGTCTCGACTCGATCGCCGAACAGGCTTCGAAACGCGAGCGTCGTTCGGTCGATGCCGAACGCGAGACGCAATCCTTGAAGAAAGCCGAGTACATGGAATCACGTCTCGGTGAAGAGTTCGACGGCGTCGTCAGCGGTGTCACGAACTTCGGAATGTTCATCGAGCTCCCGAACACGATTGAAGGACTCGTTCGTCTCCAGTCGATGGATGACTACTACCACTTCGACGAGTCGCAGCTCATGTTGCTCGGCGAGCGGACGAAACGTCAGTTCCGCATCGGTGACGCGGTGCGCGTCAAGGTCGACGCCGTCAACTTGGACGAGCGCACGATCGACTTCACCGTCGTCGGCATGCCGAAACGGGAACAGTCGCGCCGTCGCCAACCGACGACGATTAAAGCGACGGAAGGTCGTCCAAAGAAAGACGACAAAAAAGGCCGCGGCCGTGACGACAAACGTCCGAAGCGCGGCAAGCCGGGTAAACCAGGGAAACCAGGTCAAGCCGGCAAACCGTCCAAACCAGGCGAGAAGCCGAAGACGTCGCAAGGACGCTCGGCACTCGACTTGAAGAAGAAAGACGGTCAAAAACGAACAGGCGACGCCAAACGCGGAGCGAAGAAGCGTCGTTGATGGGAGGGGGCGACCCCTCCTCCATATTGAAGTAAAGGACTGAATGTCTATGGCCAAGAAGAAAGATTCGAACGCGCTCGCGCAAAACCGAAAAGCGTCCTTCGATTATGCGATTGAAGATACGATTGAAGCCGGCATGGTGTTGACGGGGACCGAGATTAAATCGGTGCGGCAGTCAAAAATCAATATCGCCGACGCGTATGTCCGCTTTGACGGTGGCGAGGCGACACTTCATAACTGTCATATCAGCCCGTTCGAGCAAGGGAACCGGTTCAACCATGAGCCGCTTCGTGTCCGAAAGCTATTGTTGCATAAGAAGCAAATCAATCAGCTCATCGGCGCGCAAGGCCGTGACGGGTATACGATCATCCCGCTCAAAGTGTATCTGAAGAACGGCTTCGCCAAATGTCTCCTCGGCATCGGGCGCGGGAAGAAGAAGTATGACAAGCGCGACGACTTGAAGAAGAAAGATGCGAAGCGCGATGTCGACCGGGCACTCCGGGACCGGCAAAAATACTGACAGCGAGACCTGATTGTGGTATAGTTGTTGTAGTACCAATTACCACCTCGGGGACGTTATGGATTCGACGGGGGTAGGTCGGTCGTATGTGGCGTGTCGAGGGGTCGGCCTCGTTAAAACGCAAACGCCTATAACTGGCAAAACTAACACACAACTCGCAGCAGCCTAAGTGCCCTGCGGATCCTGACATCCATCGCTTGTGTGGATGATTATCAGGGTCTCAAACTAAGCAAGCTACGCTTCAACCTCGCCGTCTGAGGGCGCGAAGAAGAGATGAACCAGACTGGATGCGACAACGCCTGTTTATCGGCAGTGTCACATTGAGATTCAATAGATAAACTACACACGTAGAAGCATGCGTTACGATGCCTTCGGACGCGGGTTCGACTCCCGCCGTCTCCATTTTTAAGCAGTCTGCAACGACTGCAATCAATGATTTTTAATGAAGACCTTCTAATTTCATTGAGATTAGAAGGTCTTTTGATTTTTATGGAACAACTCAATCACAATGAAATGAAAGCAGGTGAATCAAATGGGAAAATATCAATTAGATACGAAAAGTAAAGTGGCTGCTGCCAAGTATCAAGATGGCAAAAAACCAGCTATTTCGAATAAAAAAGATAAAATCAATCAGATTCGAAAAGCATATTTGCAGAAGCAACAAGAGAAGAAAGAAGCTGGGGAATGATCAGGAAACATTATAGCAAAAGGATTATTGAGTGTTTGCTCAATAATCCTTTCTTTGTGAATGGACAACACCATTATTTGGACTTTTAAACGGAATCAAAGGATTGAATATTGCTTTGTTGAATATATACTATGAGCTGTTTTTGAAAAAACGTCACGAGAATATATAACCATCATAGGAGGAATCCTCATGTCAAAAAAATCTACGGAATTAATTATAAATGGAGTCAAGAAGTATGGTCCAACAGTCGGAAAACTAGTTCTTGAACATAAAAAAGAAATTGTTGGAGCAATTGGTGCACTAGGTGTAACGGAACGACTCAAAAAGCGTACGGATAAAAAATCGAGTCCTAAAGAACCGAAAGACAAAATCATGCATCCTAGAAAGAAACGATATCAGTATTTGTTAACTGATGTTATCCCTGCGTTGGACACTCGAAACCGAGCTGAGCTGTTCCAATATAAGTTGGAAGTTGAACAATATATTCAACAAATTAAGCATAAGCAAGAACAAGACAGCATCATCAAAAAACATATTCATGAGAGTCGTGTAAAAGAGTGGTCTGCAATTCTCTTTCAAATTGTGAGCCAGATGACTGTAAAAGATTATATGGAGTATCTAAAGCTCTTTAACAATCCTGATTATCAAAGTGAGTACTTTAAAGACTTTGAAGGAGATGTTGAGAAATTTAAAAAGCTAAATACTGTCGAACAGTATGATACGTTAGTCCATTATATCCATGAAAAAACAAATATCGATATAGAACAAATCAAAAAAGAGTTTTCGGCTCCTGTTTGATTCACCTTGATCCGTTCTTGTTCCTCATTCGTTATAATCGATGATGTAACGAATGAGTGGGGGTGAGGTCATTGGGGTGGGATTTAAGTGTTGCTGAGGCAAAAAACGTCTACTTAACAGAAACTGACTTATGGCGCTATACACAACAATTTTTAATGAATGCGACACATACGACGACGTACAAGCATATGCTTATGAAGGCGTTGCTCGAATGCACGACCGAACTAAGTGATTCCGGTGTAGTGACGTTCCAGCAAATTTCAAGACACGTGACGAAGATGTATTGGAATTTGATTGTGAAACACGGATTGCGACAAGTGAATCAACTTGAGAAATTGAGCTCGGTCGAAAAAACGATGCTCACGTTTCAAGCGACACATGAAATTCCGTCCACTTGGAACTTTGATCGTCTGCCGGTTCAGCAGCAACAACAATTGATTCGAAACGTGAATCAGTTCTATAAGAAGTACGTGTACGGATCGTTCTATACCTCGTTCGAGGGAACCGTCTATTCATTCAATCGGAAAGAAGAGTGGGTCAAACTTGTGCCGAGCTACGTCATCTTTTTTGAGAAATATAAACGGGTCTTGATGAATGTTACGAATTATCAACTCGCCGTCTTTCTGGAAAAATACAATACACGCGAAGCGATGGAGCGAATCTTGAACAAAATCGAATTCGTCTCGGCTCGTCAATCGCTCGACGAGTTCAAACAAATTTTGCTGAGCCATGGTCATTCCGTCTGTTTTTATTGTATGAAGCCGCTCAAACAGATCCATGTCGACCATTTTATCCCGTGGTCTTACATACAGAATGATGTTCTATGGAATTTTGTCCTCGCTTGTCCGACTTGTAATACGAGCAAGAACAATCGGATGGCGAAGATTGATTATCTTTACGCTCTTCTGGAACGAAATCATGAGTTGCGCGTGGCAGAACAGATGGAGACATACAAAGAAACGAAATTGATTCACCTGTATGACTATGCGGTGCAGAATGGGTTTGAAGCCAATTGGGCACCGAGGGCATAGGTTTGTGGGATAGGTGATGTTCAAAAATTCGGGACCTTAGAAAACTAGAAACTCATTACCCTTAAAACTATACCTTTGAATAAAATAAACCCTTCCATAAATTGTCTGATACACTGATAGAAAGAAGCTGAGATACTTTTTTGGTGGTACATAGACGGTTTAGAGGAGGTATTGGTGTGGAGCGCTTTTGGAAATGGGCATTAATTGCGATTGGGGTGCTTGTCGTCGGGATGGGAGGCCTCGTTTTTGTGTTCAATCAGTCGATGAAGTCCGACCCCAATGAAGAAGCAAAAGCAATCCAACTCGCTGAGCCGTATGTAGCGGAGCGTTTCGACAATGCCGAATTGACGACAGAGGTCACGTTCGACAACATGGGAAATTTCCCGTTCGAATATGCGGCAACCGCAGTTGATTCCGTGACAGGGACCGAGTTTTTCGTTTATGCGGACGAGACGACAGGGGAAGTCGTCGACACGTTCCTGGCATCGAAATGGGAAGATGACGTGACGGATGTCATCGAGGATTCGGTCATGACGGCGTTTGGCCGCGATGTCACGTACGATGTTTTTTACGACGAAGTAGCCGTACGAGAACTCGACGCTTCGGCGGCGAACCCGCTCGCCTATAAAACAGCCGACGTCGTACCGACAATCCTGGTGACGATTCATCGGGAGCCAGCGTTAGGAGACGAGGTACTCGTCCGGACTTGGATGGCGGCGCTAAAAGAGAGCGACATGTTACGCCGTGCGGAAGTTCATGTCGACTATATCGCTAAAAACGGAGAAATTCTCAATGACGGGACCCCGTTAATTCTATCGTTCTAATGAAAAAACACTTTCTGCGAGCAGGAAGTGTTTTTGTTCAGTTTATCGTCACCACAAGTTAAACAAATCCGCTACAATCGCATCACTTCCGTCTTGGAACATGAACAAACCGAGTGCGATTAACAGACCGCCGATGACGAGGCTTCCGAAGCGTATCAGCCCGCTTGTGTTCTTTTTGAATAGGCCGCGAATCACGAGCCCTCCACCGATCAATAGCATCAAGAAATACCAAAACCCCATAGTCATTCCTCCTCCGCTTGTAGTTGGCTTTAGTTTACATATATTTTCCAGTACATACTGTAGGGCGCGGGACTGATTTAATCTCAGCCTAAGACGGGTACAGTACCTTTATGTGTAAATAAAGGGGAGAGTGACCACTATGCGGAAAACCATCGTCATCGCGGGCGCGAGCGGTTATATCGGCTCGAACGTGATGGACCATTTAAAAGAAGAATACGACATCATCGCCTTATCCCGCTCGACGAAGAACAAAGAAGACGAGGACCACATCACGTGGCGGTCGTGCGATTTGTTCTCGTATGAACAGACACGCGAGGCGTGCGAGGGAGCGGACTACGCCATGTTCCTCGTCCACTCGATGATTCCGGACGGCGGATTGACGCAGGCGACGTTCGAAGACATGGACGCGCTCATCGCCGATAACTTCGCCCGGGCGACGAAAGCGAATGACATCGAACAAATCGTCTACTTGAGCGGCATCATTCCGAAAGAATCGAAGACGTTGTCACGTCACTTGAAGAGCCGGCTCGAAGTCGAACGGATTCTTGGCGGCCAAGGCGTGCCGGTGACGACGATTCGGGCCGGGCTCATCATCGGTCCAGAAGGCTCGTCGTTCCCGATTCTCGCGAAGCTCGTCAAACGGTTACCGGTCATGATTCTCCCGAACTGGACGAAGACGGAGACGCACCCGATCGATTTGCGTGAAGCCGTCCAGGCGCTCATCTCAGTCGTCGGCGCCGAGGCGCTGTACGACCATCATATCGATATCGGTGGACCGGAAGTGATGACGTATCGCAAGATGATTGAAGACACGGCTGACGTCATGGGCAAACGCCGCGTCATGATCGACTTCCCATTCCCGACGATCAAATTGTCCCGCCTTTGGGTCATGGCCGTGACGGGTGAACCGAAAGATACTGTCTATCCGCTCGTCGAGAGCATGGGCCACGCCATGGTCGCGAAAGACACGACCGGCGTCAAACAAGGAGAGATCCCGTTCAAGGAAGCGGTGGAGCACGCACTCGAGGAAGAAGAGAAACAGAAATCTGGCGGCGGCAAGAAGAAAAAAGCACCGCAACAGTACACCGTCCGCTCGATTCAACGGTTCGGCCTGCCCGAGAACAAGTCGGCGCTTTGGATGGCCGACACGTATTTTGAGTGGCTCGGCCGGCTCGCGTATCCGCTCATCCAGACGACAAAAGAAGACGATGACTGGGAGATTTCGTTGCTTCGTCCATCACTCGTCGCGCTCCACCTGTCGCTCGAAGACGAGGCGACGGACGACATGGCGTCCTATTCAATCGACGGCGGCTTGTTCGCGAAGTTGAGTGAGGATGACAAGACCGGCCGGCTCGAGTTCAGACGGCTCCCGGAGTCAGAAGAAGGGCTCGTCGCCATCCACGAGTTCGTGCCGGCGCTGCCGTGGTGGTTCTATACGAAGACGCAGGCGAAAGCCCACCTCGTCGTCATGTGGCTGTTCGGCCGTCACGTCCGTCTGCTTGGGGAAGATGCGGACGAGGGTGACCAAGTCGTCGAAGCACCGACGAATTAACGAAGACGCATCCATCGCGATGCGTCTTTGTTTTGTCGATTATGTTAACGTTTTGCCGGAGTCGTTTACAAAGGGCAGGGACAGGCGTACACTGAACTCGTTTTCGACATAATGGAAAGAAGGAATGCAAGAATGGACAACTTCATGACATCACGCCAAGGATGGCAAAAAGACATCTCGGCCGGGATCACCGTCGGGGTCGTCGCCGTGCCGCTCGCGATGGCGTTTGCGATCGCCTCAGGTGTCGGACCGGTGTACGGCCTGTACACGGCCATCATCGCTGGGATCCTCGTCAGCCTGTTCGGGGGCTCGACGTTCCAAATCGCCGGACCGACCGGCGCCTTCATCCCGATCGTCTCGGGCGTCATGCTCGCGCATGGCTATGAAGGATTGCTCGTGACGACGTTCCTCGCCGGGATCCTGTTGTTCCTTATGAGCGTGCTCCGCGTCGGACGACTGATCCGCTTCATGCCGCGGGCCGTCACCATCGGCTTCACGGCCGGGATTGCCGTCGTCATCTTCGTCGACCAGCTCGATGAACTGTTCGGCATCTCGTTTCAGAAGGCGCCGCACTTCCACGAGAATTTACTGAAGCTCGTGACGTCGTTACATGAAGCGAGTTTATGGCCTGTCTTCATTGCCGCCATCGGTTTCTTGACGCTCTGGCTCGTACCGAAACTGCCCGTGAAATTGCCGCTGTTATTGATGGCGATGCTCGTGCCGACGTTCGTCAGTCTCGTCGTCCCAGGAGAAGTCGCGACAATCGGCAGTGCCTATGGCGGTATCCCGAGCGGACTGCCTGACTTCAACTGGCTCGCCATCGACCTCGATTTGATTGCGACGCTACTTCCGTCGGCGTTCGCGATCGCCTTCCTCGGGGCGCTCGAGTCGCTATTGTCTGGTGCGGTCGCGGACGGCATGGCCGGCACGAAGATGAACCCGGACAAGGAACTGTTCGGGCAAGGGCTCGCCAACGTCGTCGTCCCGTTCTTCGGCGGGATTCCGGCGACCGGTGCCATCGCCCGGACGGCGACGAACATTCAAGCCGGGGCCGTCAGCCGCCGTTCCGGTGTCATCCACGGGTTGACGGTGCTCCTCGCCGTGCTCGTGTTGGCACCGCTCGCGAGTTACGTCCCACTGGCCGCACTCGCCCCGATCTTGATGCGCGTCGCCTGGAACATGTCGGAGCGGCACCACGTCTTCGAGATGATCAAGCATCGGTCGGCCGAATCGCTCGTCCTGCTGATCACGCTCGGGCTGACCGTGTTCGTCGACCTCGTCGTCGCCGTCGAGGTCGGGGTCATCTGTGCGCTCGCCTTGTTCGCGAAACGGATGGCCGACACGATCGACGTCCGCGAACAGACGGAACGGTATGTGACGCGGGACGGCCAGGTCGTCTTCAGCGTCGAGGGACCGCTCTTCTTCGGGGCGATCGAGATGTTCGAGCATGTGTTGCATCATATCCATGACGAGCCTGACGTGTTCATCTTCAACTTCCACCGCTGTCCGGTCATCGATGTGACGGCCGTCGAAGAGATTCGCCGCGTCGTCCGGGAGTTGAAAGCAGCCGACCGTCGTGTCGTCTTCGCCCACTTGTCGACACCCGTGCGCCAGACGCTCACGCATTACGGCGTGCTCGACCACGTCGATACGTTCGAGACGACGCAGGAAGCGATTGACGCGTCTTAATGGACGGACAGAATCTGACCGAACGGGATGCGGCGCACGTCCGTGTCGAACAGCTCGACTTCACGCTCGGCGTAATAGATGGCGTGGACGTAGCCACGTACCGTATGGGTCATGCCGTTGTCGAACAGCGTCAGCTCGACGGCGTCGCCTTCACGGATGGCGCGTTCGAGCTCGGTCTGCCACAAGTAGAGGAGCTGCTCATCCAAGTCAGGCAGCTCGATCTTTTGGACGTGGGCGTAATATTTCTTCAGCAGCGCCACGTGCTCGGGCATGAGGAACGGGATCCATTTCAATTCACCGCGGTCTTTGTAGCGGGTTTGGCTCATGACGATTCACCTCCTTGTTTATGTCCGCCGATGAGGCGTTGCCGCGTCCGGAGCGGACTGTCTTTCAGTAAACTCGATGCCGGACGGATCGTGCCGCGGCCGAAGCGGACGTTCAAGCTATCGACGAGATCGAGGAAGTCGAACCGGCGTGCCCGGGCCCACTCGTCCTCGAAGAAGGACAGCTGAACGTGGTCGCTCCGGGGCTCGAGTTTGCCGAGGGCGACCGAGACGTAACGGACCGCCTCCGTCTCGTCCCACGCGTCGAGGAAAAGCGTCAACAACACCGGCAAGAACTCGCGCTCGTCCGCTGTGAAGCGGGCGAGCTTTTTTTGTTTGCTGAACCCGCGCCGCTCGCTCGTCCGAGTGTAGCGAACGCCGAGATGGACGCTGCCGCCGACGAGACCAGCCTGTCGCGTCCGCATCCCGACCTCGACGGCGATGGCCTGCAGGACGAGCCGAATGGCCGCGTACGTCGTATAGTCTTTCATGAGCGTGATGCCGTGGCCGATCGTCCGGGGCCGCTGCCGCTTCGCGCCGAACAAAGAGCTTGGCGGGAGGATTGTCGGCGACTCGTCGATGCCCCAGGCGTGATGCCACAGCTCGGCGCCGATGACGCCGAACTTCTCATGTAGCGTCTCGAGCGGATAGCGGGCGAGGTCGCCGATCGTGTCGATGCCGAGCCGCCGGAGATGGACTTCCATCTTCGCACCGACGCCCCACATCTTGCCGATTGGGGCCGGGTGGATCAACTTCTCGACGTCGTGAAGAAAACAGCTGGCGACACCCGTCTTTTTCCCATGCAAATCGAGGACGAGCTTGGCGAGGACATTGTTCGGTCCGATGCCGATCGTGACCGGGATGCCGGTATAGCGGAAGACGGTCGAGCGGATGAGGCGGGCGACGTGCGCATCGTTCCCGAACAGCCGCTCCGTCCCCGTCAAGTCGACGAGCGTCTCGTCGACCGAGTAGACGCGGATTGCCTCCGGGGGTGCGAACTGATGCAAGATGTGGACGATTTGCACGGATACGTTCAAATAGTGGCTCATCCGGGCCTCGGCGTAGATGACGTGCCGCCGCTCATGCCACGGCAACCGGTCGATGTGAAAGCGCCGGGACCCGGTCTTGATCCCGAGTTGCTTCATCGGCGGTGTCGCGGCGAGGACGAGGGCACCGTGGTCCTGCAGGTTCGATAAGACGACGAGCTTTGTCTTGTATGGGTTTAACTTGCGGGCGGCGCACTCGCAACTGGCGTAGAACGAGACGCTGTCGATACAAAAAATCCGACGTCGCATAGCCACCTCTCCTTTTTTACGAACAAGCGTTCTGTTTTTTCTCATCGTATCACGGTCTCACGCCGTCTCAAATAGAAAAATGAAAACAAATTTTGAAAAGAGTCAAAAAAAGGATGGATGGTGAATAAAATTCCATCTTTTTGGAATTTACCGAAATAATAAAGCGAGGCGGAAACAAAATCCGTTATAATGAGAGGGTAGCTAGACAAATATGGTTTCGGACGATGGAGGCTATCCTGTGATTGATTTTGTGAAGCAATTGACCAATGATCAGGCACGACGATTGAAAACCTATAAGAAACAAGTCGAACGCATCAACGCGTATGAGGAGACGATGCAAGCTTTGGACGATGCAGCGCTTCGCCAGTACGCGCTCGAACTGAAACAGCGGCTTACGGACGGTGCGGATGTCCGCGCCATCACGGAGGAAGGGTTCGCCCTCGTCCGCGAGGCATCCGTCCGGACGATCGGGCTCCGTCACTATGACGTCCAGCTTATCGGCGGTCTCGCCCTGCTCGAAGGAAATATCGCCGAGATGCCGACCGGGGAAGGGAAGACGCTCGTCGCGGCATTGCCGGCGTTCGTCAAAGCACTCGAAGGAAAAGGCGTCCACGTCATCACGGTGAACGACTATTTGGCGCAACGTGACGCCGAGCAAATTGGCAAGATTCACACGTTCCTCGGACTCACGGTCGGGTTGAACGTGCCGGAGATGGAGCTCGCTGACAAACAAGCGGCGTATGCGGCCGATATTACATACGGGGTCGGGACCGAGTTCGGCTTCGACTATCTTCGGGACCACTTGGTCGGCTCGCCGGAAGAACGGGTCCAGCGTCCGTTCCATTTCGCGTTGCTCGATGAAGTCGACAGCGTCTTGATCGACGAGGCGAAGACGCCGCTCATCATCGCCCAGAAGGACGAGTCACACGTCCGCTTGAAACGTCTCGCCCAAACCGTGTTCGGTCAATTGACGGAAGACGACTATACGGTCGACCTCGAGGCGCGCGCCGTCATGTTCTCGGATAAGGGCATCGAGAAGATTGAAGCGTTGTTCTCGGTCGACAACTTGTTTTCCGCCGAGCACCACGTCCTCTATCACTACATGATGCAGGCGCTCCGGGCGAACGTATTGTTCGAGCGGGACGTCGACTATATCGTCCAAGAAGGCAAAATCGAGTTAATCGATTTGTTCACGGGCCGGGTCATGGAAGGACGCAGCCTGTCGGAAGGCCTCCATCAGGCGCTCGAGGCGAAAGAACAGCTCGACATCACCGAAGAGAACAAGACGACGGCTGAAATCACGATTCAACACTACTTCCGGATGTATCCGCTCCTCGGTGGCATGACCGGGACAGCCCAGACGTCACGCGAAGAGTTCATGAAGACGTATCAAATGGACGTCGTCCAAGTGCCGACGAACCGGCCACGTCTGCGTGAAGACTTGCCGGACCGCGTCTTTGATACAATCGCCCACAAGTATGCGGCGGTCGGACAAGAAGTGGCGGCCATCCACGCGACGGGACAACCGATTTTGATCGGGACGACCTCGATCGCCCAGTCGGAGGCCGTCAGCGAACAGCTCGAGCGACAGGGCATCAAGCATGAGCTGTTGAACGCGAAGACGGTCGCCCAAGAAGCCGAGATTATCGCCGAGGCGGGACGGCTCGGACACGTGACGATTGCGACGAACATGGCCGGACGCGGGACCGATATCGTCTTAGACGAGACGGCGCGCGAACGCGGCGGCTTGTATGTCATCGGGACGGAACGACACGAGTCGCTCCGCGTCGACAATCAGCTCCGTGGACGGTCGGGACGCCAAGGCGACCCAGGCATGTCACGTTTCTTCGTCTCGCTCGAGGACGACCTCGTCAAACGATATGCCGCCGAGCGGTTGAAACGTGTCGAGCACAAACTGAAGCCGGACGAGCACGGGGAGATTCGCCATAAGGAAGCAGGCGTGATCATCGAATACGCCCAGACGACGATTGAAGGCGTCGGCGTATCGGTCCGTGACTACATGTTCAAACTCGACGACGTCTTGAACGAACAGCGCCGCATCATCTACTCGATTCGCGATGAGGCGGTCGACGCCAATGCGACGGCCATCTTGAACAACGTGCTCGCCATGATGCGCCTCGCGCTCAACGAGACGCTCGACCGTCATATCGACGCCGAACTCGTCCCGGAAGAGTGGGCGACTGACGCGCTTATCGAGGACTATATGTATTTGACGCAACAGGCGCCGACATGGGACGACACGGTCGGAGACAAAGACGAGTTGAAACGAGCACTCGCACCATGGATCGACGGCATCGTCGCGATGGCAGAACAGCGGATCGAGGGTTATCCGGAAGTCATCGCCTTCGCGCGGCAACAACTGCTCAGCCACCTTGATATCCGCTGGACGAACCATTTGACGACGATGAACGCCTTGAAAGAGGGCATCGGACTCCGCAGCTACGGCCAGGAAGACCCGAGCCGTCAGTTCGGCAAGGAAGGGCTCGAGATTTTCCAAGAAACGTATCTCGATATCGCCCGCGACGTGACGATTCAACTGTGCCAGTTAGATGTATACTTTGCGCAACGGGAAGAGGAGGGGCTGTGACATGTTCGGACTGTTGAAACGAAAGAAAGTCGAGACGATCATCCGCCAAGACGACGAGCGGACGCTCCGCCTCGTGTTCGATGAAGGGATGGACATTTCGAAAGAAGATGAGTATGTGTTCCGCTATCATGCGACGACGCTGCCGCCGCTCGCGGACAACCAGCTGTCGATTGAACTGCTCAGTGCGACGAAGAACCCGGGCGGCCTGTCCGTGGTCGCCTTGTTCCGCAACACGGTCGCGACCGAGTTCTCGCTCGACGAGATCCCGGTGCTCTTGTTGAACGAACGCCGCGAACCGCTCGGCCAGAAGATGCTCAGCCGGATGGACTTGCCGTCGTTTGAGGCGATGACGAGTAAGCCCGTCTATCTCGACTTTTTCGAAGAGGAACTGTTCACCGATGTCGACGAACTCGACACCGAGTCGATTCAGCTCGCCTTCCAAATGAACCCGACGGCACCGCTCCAAGATGTGACCGACGCCGAACGGGACGCGTTCCCAGACGTGGCGTGGCACCGCCTGAAGCGGATGAACGTCCTCAGCCGTCCGGTCGCCGAAGGCCAGTTCGATTTGTTGCTCGTCCATCTCGACGTGACCGACACGGAAATCGGCGCCTCACTCCTCGTCCGGAACGGTTATGCCGAGCAGGCGCTCCAAATCCCGCGTCTCCCGCTCGAGTTGATGCAGCGAGACGAGGTCGTCGGCCGAGCCGATGCCGTGCTCGCCGAGCCAATCTTGCCGAAACACGACTATCCGCTCCACGTCCGCTTCCCGAGACCGGACGGCGACAACGACGGACCGATCTCGATTCGCATCCATTCGTGACGATATGACCATCCCCGATACGCGTTGGGGATGGTTTTTTAGGTCTAATGGACTGCTTGTGTGAAGTCTAGCCTCTGTACAAGTTCGTGCAAAAAATCGCGTGATGTGAAGTCGTCTGTTCGGTTCTATCATACTGATTCGGACCTTTTCCATGTTCTCGGAAAGTCGTCTAGGACCAGACCTTTCTTTACCAAATTTTAAAGTAAATAGGGCGTAAGACTCATTAAAATGGAGAGGCCGCTATGGTATATTTAGTCCGCAATGCACACCACATGAATGGGGAGAAAAATCATGTCTAAATTTACGAAGATGGCCATTGCTACGTCGCTCATCATCCCAACACTCATCCCGCTCCAACACGCGGCAGCGGAAGACGAGGACGTCGTCAAACTGCGCTTCTTGGAGACGACCGACCTACATACGAACATTACGAACTACGATTACTTCCAAGACAAAATCGACAACACGATCGGGTTGACGAAAGTCGCGACGTTGATTCAGCAACATCGCACGGACGCCGGCAAGCCGAACACGTTCCTATTCGATAACGGGGATACGCTTCAAGGGACGCCGTTCGGGGATTACGTCCGCGAGCAGCATCAGAAGACTCCAGGCCCGTTCGAACATCCGATGTATGAAGCGATGTCGGCGCTCGAGTTCGACGCCGTCACACTCGGGAACCACGAGTTCAACTTTGGGCTCCAGTTCTTGTATGACGCGATGCAAGGGTCGAAGGGCAAGCTTCGCTTCGTCAACTCGAACGTGAAGGACTTGTCAGGCGAACCGATCGTATCGAAATATAACGAAGATGGACAAGAAGTCCAAATCATCGAACGCCAAGTCGTCGATGGGGACGGTGAGACACATACGATCAAAGTCGGTGTCTTCGGGGTCGTCCCGCCAAAAATCATGTCGTGGGATTCAGGGAACCTCCAAGGCAAGGTGACGGCAGATGATATGGTACCGGCAGCAAAAGCGGCCGTCGCCAAATTGAAAGCACAAGGCGCAGACGTTGTCGTCGCGCTCGCGCACTCAGGGATCGGGGAAAGTGCGGCACTTGCGGATGAGCAATTAGACGGGGAAGAGAACGTCGGCTACACGCTCACGAAAATCGAAGGGCTCGACATGGTCATGACCGGTCACCAGCACGGCCGTTTCCCGGACGCGAACGGCATGTTCAAAGATTTCCCGCATGTGAACATGGACAAAGGCACAATCAACGGCAAGCCGGTCGTCATGGCGAACAACCAAGGGAAAGATCTCGGGGTCATCGACCTCGACCTCGAGCTCGTCGACGGCAAGTGGAGCGTGCTCGACGCGAACGCGAAACTCGACACGGTCAAGGCGGACACACCGGTAGACCCGACGATCGCCTCGCTCATCGATGCGGACCATAAGGCGACAATCGAATACATCAACCGCCCAGTCGGTGAGATTCAAGACGATATCCAAAGCTACTTCGCGCTCGTCCGTGACGACGCATCGGTCCAGTTCGTGACGAACGCGCAGAAATGGTACGTCGAGAGAGAACTCGCGACGAACCCAGAACTCGCGGCATATAAAGAGCTTCCAATCCTCTCGGCGGGGGCTCCGTTCAAAGCCGGTAACCGTCAGTTGACGGACGCGAGCTATTACACGAACATCCCGAAAGGCTCGATCGCGTTAAAGAACGTGGCCGACCTGTACGTCTTCCCGAACACGCTCGAAGTCGTCAAAGTGACGGGTGCGGACGTGATGGACTGGCTCGAGATGTCAGCCGGGGCGTACAAACAAGTCTCGGATACGAACGATGAGTTGCTTAACTTGGAGTTCCGCAGCTACAACTTCGATATCCTCGACGGCCTCACGTATGAGATTGATGTGACTGGTCCTGCCAAGTTCGATATCGGTGGAACACTGAAAAACAAAGATGCGAACCGCGTCAAGAACGTGAAGTATAACGGCAAGCCGATCACACTCGACCAAGAGTTCCTCGTCGCGACGAACAACTATCGCGCTGGCTCGACATCGTTCCCGGGTCTCGGTGGCGGGAAGAACATCGTTTACCGTTCAGCGTATGAGACACGGAACGTGATTTCGGACTATATCGTCTCAGGCAAGCTCGAATACAAAGCGGACGACAACTGGAAAATCGTTGCCGACGCGAAGCGGACAGCCAAGTTCGAGACGGCCGATGCCGGCAAACAGTACGTCGACCTGTATGAAGGCATCGAAGCGACCGAGACGACACGTCCGGATGCGGCGAATCGCTTGTTCCGCACATACACGATCGAACTCGATCAAGCGGCAGTCGAACTCGCCCTCACGGTGAACACGATCAAGCCGGGCGCAAAAGCGGTGACAGGGACGACGACACCGAACGCGAACGTCACGTTGAAAGATGGCGACAAAGTGCTCGCGACAGCGAAAGCGGATCAAGACGGTGCGTATACGCTCGTGACGAAACCGCTCAAGCTCCGTCAATCGCTCACCATCGTCTCTGAACTCGATGGCGCTTCGGTCACGGAAACGAAAGTCGTCGGTGCTGGCTTCGTCGGCACACCGGCGCTTGCGTCGAAGTTGACGTACGCCAACACGAACGTCATTACCGGAAAAGCGACACCGGAGACGAAGTTGACGCTCAAGCGTGACGGCAAAACGATCGCGTATGCGACGGCTGACAAGAACGGATTGTTCGAATTCACGAAACGGGCCGGCTTCATCTATGGCGACTATGAAGTCGTCGCCAAAGATGTGACGGGAACGGTCGTCAAAGCGAAGGCGTTTACGCTCAAGAAAGCGGCCATCGCGACACCGAAGAACACGAAAGGTGTCAAAGCCGGCACGAAAGCAATCATCGGGAAAACGACACCGGGAGCCGTCGTCGTCTTGAAAGACGCGAAAGGCAAACAAGTCGCCAAAGTGAAAGCGAGCTGGGCCGGAACGTATACATTCACATTCAAAAAAGGTCTCGCCAAAGGAAGCTACGCGGTCATCGCGAGCGACTATACGGGCGCAGGGGCGAAGCAAGCGAAGTTCGCCTTGAAATAAGCGATTCAACCGAGACGGCGTCCTGCGGGGCGCCGTTTTTTCGTGTTCGAAAAAGTGTCAAAAAAATGAACGAAACCCCTTACAAAAAAGTGGTAACTGCTGTATAATCAGTCACGTAAGCGTTTACATTATACGTGTAAAACAACGGGATTCATTTTTCGGGGCCGACGGGGATCGGCTACATATGCACAAAAGGGGACAGCACACATGATTACATTCTTTATTGCCTTGGCGATTTTATTCGTCGGGTACAAAGTGTACGGCAGCTATGTCGAGAAGACGTTCGGCATCAAAGAAGAACGCACGACGCCTGCCTATGCGTCACAGGACGGCATCGACTACGTGCCGATGGGGAAAAAACGGAACTCGATGATTCAGTTGTTGAACATCGCCGGCGTCGGACCGATTTTCGGACCGATCATGGGGGCGCTATACGGACCGGTCGCTTTCCTCTGGATCGTCTTCGGGTCGATTTTCGCGGGAGCGGTACACGACTATTTGACGGGCATGATCTCGCTTCGTAACAACGGAGCGCACTTGCCGCAACTCGCTGAGAAGTTCCTCGGCCGCTCGCTCCGCCACGTCGTCAACGGGTTCGCACTCTTGCTTTTACTCTTGGTCGGGACAGTATTCGTCACGTCACCGAGTAATATGATCAACAACTTGTTCGACGGCAATGCGACGACGCTCACGATCGTCATCTTCGCCGTGTTCGCCTACTACATCTTGGCGACGCTCCTTCCGGTCGATAAAATCATCGGACGCATCTATCCGTTCTTCGGGGCGCTCCTCATGATCAGCGCCGTCGGGATCGCTGTCAGCCTGTTCGCACAAGGCTACCAGATTCCAGAGATGACACTCACGAACATGCATCCGGATGGCTTGCCGATTTGGCCGCTCCTCTTCTTCACCATCTCATGTGGGGCGTTGTCTGGTTTCCACGCCACGCAGTCACCGATCATCTCGCGGACGACGATGAAAGAAAGCAATGGCCGTGAAATCTTCTACGGCATGATGATCGTCGAAGCGGTCATCGCCATGATTTGGGCCGCGGCAGCCATGGCCATCTTTGAGCCAGGCGAATTGCTCGGGTTGATTCAAACGGGTACACCGGCACTCGTCGTTCAAGAAGTGGCGACACTCATGCTCGGCAGCATCGGCGGCACACTCGCCATCCTCGGTGTCATCGTCTTGCCAATCACGTCAGGTGACACGGCATTCCGTAGCGCGCGGATGATTATCGCCGACTACATGAGCATCGCGCAGAAGAAATTCTCGTCACGCCTTTGGATCGCACTTCCACTCTTCGTGATCTCATACGCGCTCACGAACATGGACTTCCAGATGCTCTGGCAATACTTCAACTGGGCCAACCAGACGACGGCGGTCATCGCCTTGTTCGTCGGGGCGATGTACTTGTACATCAAAGGGCGCAACCACTATATCGCGCTCATCCCAGGGACGTTCATGTTGTATGCCGTCTGGTTCTACATTTTGACGGCACCGATCGGCTTCAAGATGGATGGGGTCATCCCGTACGTCATCGCCACCATCGGGACAATCACGTTGCTCGTCTTGTTCCACATGCGCGCGAAAGCGATGCGAGCACAAAATATGGAATGTGACGTTCCGGTGAAGGAAGTCGCATAATTCACAGACATGGGTCGCTTCGGCCCATGTTTTTATTTGCGTTGAAATCGGGAAATGACCATACTAGAGGAATAGATTTGAAAGGTGGGACCTGAATGGATCAAGAGAAGCTAAAAGACATGCTCCATGCCGATACGCTTGGAGAAGAGATTGCGAGCGCCATCACCCACGGGCTTGGCGTCATCTTCAGCATCGTCGCATTCGTTCTGCTTGTCATGACGGCAACCGAGACGGGAAGCACAGGTAATGTCATCACGGTGAGCGTGTTCGGGGCATCGATGATTTTACTGTATCTGTTCTCGACACTCATGCATGCGATTCCGCACCCACGGGCGAAGCGCGTGCTCCAAGTGTTCGACCATGCCGGGATTTACTTACTCATTGCGGGGAGTTATACGCCGTTCGCGCTCGTGTCGCTCAAAGGGACGCTCGGCTGGACGTTGTTCGGGATCGTTTGGGGCGTCGCCGTGCTAGGTATTGTCTGGAAGTTGTTCTCGACGGGGAAATACATGTGGGTGTCGAACGTGACCTATCTCGGCCTCGGCTGGATTTGTCTCATCGCCATCCGCCCGCTGTACGAGTCGCTCGGTCATAACGGCTTCATGTTGCTCCTCGCCGGAGGGATCGCCTATTCGGTCGGGATCATCTTCTACGTATGGCAGAAGTTGCCGTTCAACCATGCGATTTGGCACTTGTTCGTCCTAGCCGGAAGCGTGTTCGTTTTCCTTAGTATCTTGCTCTATGTGGCACCGAATACGGGCCTGTGAAACGGACGTCCTGCGGGGCGTCTGTTTTTTCTGAATAGAGGGAAATGAAATCCTGAAAACGATTACAAAATTACAGACGAATTGACGTTTGTATGTCATAATAATTTCAGACATCGTCATAGAGATAGATGGGTGTAAACGTAAGGGGGAAAATCAGATGGAAAAAGTGTTGCGCGATGGATTTATTTACATGTCTCAAAACAAAACACTCAACAGTTTGGCTAAAAAATACGGGCTTCGGTTCGGGGCTTCGCGCTTTGTGGCGGGGGAAGATTTTAAGACGTCGGTACCGACGATTCGCGAGTTGAATGCGAAAGGCTTATCGGTCACGGTCGACCATCTAGGAGAGTTCATCACGACGGTCGCGGAAGCGAACGAGAACCGCGATGAAATCATCCGGGCGATTGAAATTATGGCAGAAGAGCAGCTCGACGCCTACATGTCACTCAAGTTGACGTCACTCGGCTTCGACATCTCGGACGAGTTGATTGAAGACAACATGCGTCAAATCTTGACGACAGCGCAAGCGGTCGGTGTGTTCGTCGCCATCGACATGGAAGACGAGACACGCTGCGAGAAGACGCTCGACTTGTTCAAAAAGTTGAAAGCCGACTTTGAGGGACTCGGGACGGTCATCCAGTCATACTTGTACCGTTCGGAAGATGACATCAATCATCTCGCACCGCTCAAGCCGAACCTTCGCATCGTCAAAGGGGCATACAAAGAGCCGGCGACGGTCGCATTCCCCGAGAAGGAAGACGTCGACCACAACTACTTGAAGCTCGTCAAACTCCATCTTGCGAACGGGAACTACGCCTCTATCGCGACACATGACGACCATATGATCGATGCGGTCATCGAGCATGTGAAACTGAACAATATCCCACTCGACCAGTTCGAGTTCCAAATGCTATATGGCATCCGGGTCGAGCGTCAACTCGAGCTCGTCCGCCAAGGCTACAAAGTTCGTGTCTACGTGCCATACGGCCGTGACTGGTACGGCTACTTCATGCGCCGCCTCGCGGAACGTCCGGCGAACGTCGCGTTCGTCTTAAAAGGAATGGTCAAGAAATGAAACAAGCACACGAGTTCAATGTGAACTCGTGTGCTTTTCTGTGTTCATATGTTTGTCGAGGATCCGCTCGATTTCACTCTGTTCGACTTCTGTGACCCCATCTTTTACTTTCGGGATAATCAACGCCTCATCCTCTTCGTAATAAAGGAAGCGATGCGTCTCGTTCTCGTTCACTTTGAGAATGGATGCCCATGGGACTTGAGTTGTTCGATGGATGTTGCCACGAATGGCCTGCATTTCGATGTGCGTATCAGAAAGTTGAAGCGTGACGTCTTTTGGCCAAGTGTCCTGTTTGTTGAGGACACGACGGGTTTGCTAGAGGGCGAGCGGGGCATGCAAATCTTTTAGCAACGGTCTGAGTAATAGCGCGAACAGCAGCCCGATTCCGACCGTAATCAATAAAAAGGCAATCGTCGACTCGGGGCGCGGTACGAGGAAGAATGCGGCTGCATAACCGAGAGCGAAAAGCGGGATGTTCATATATCTCAACCATGCGCTGCGAATTCGTTTATATTGATCGGAATGGTGAATCATGTCGTTTTGGAAAGCTAAAAAATCGTCAAGCGTCAGTTTATACGTGGTGACCATTGCATCCACTCCTTTGTGATTCGTCATAATTACGTACTGATTGAATACCTTTGTCGCTTAGAGTGTGATGCCTAAGTGTTTTTGTAGCAGATCATTCATTCGAATTCGCTCCGTCTCGTCGAGCATCCGATTTTGCTTCGGGACGATAATCGCTTCCGCCGCTTCAATAAATATATAGTGATGGGTCTCGTCCTCGTTCACTCGTTCAATCGCTTCCCACGCGACTTGAACCCGTTTGTTGACGGCATTGTGGAGCGAATTGACTTCAATCCCGTCCTCATGGATCGACAACGTGACATCACGTGGCCATTTCGAGTCCTGTCGAAGTATGGATCGCAACTGTCTCAACCTCATCGTGGAATACACTTTCTTGAAGAGCGGGAATAAGAGTAGCGCCGGCACCACAGCGGCACTGACGGCGAGTGCGATGATGACAGGGGCGGAAAGCGTTTGCGGTAAAAAGACAATCGCGAGGGCAAATCCGTAAAAGGCGGTCAGTAACATGAGTACAAGCGTGACAAGTATAGATTTTCGTTTATTGGGAACCGAGTTTTCGATGAAGTTCTTTTGTAACGTGAAAAAATCATCTTGTGTCAATCGATAATGAATCATCCATCATTGGCTCCTTTCTGTCGTCTAAATGACAAGCTAACGCCTGCAAATTACGCTAACATAGGATGGATGAATTTTCCATACAAAAGGCCCAGTGACTGAACACTGGGCCTGCGACAATATTATCCGTTGATGACCGTCCCACCGTTGACATGCATGACTTGCCCGCTGACGTACGTCGAGTCGTCGCTCGCGAGATAGACGTAAGCCGGGGCGAGTTCTGCCGGTTGGCCCGGACGTTTCATCTCGGCCGAGTCACCGAACGAGGCGACTTTTTCTGCCGGGAACGTCGCTGGGATGAGCGGCGTCCAAATCGGACCTGGTGCGACGCCGTTGACGCGAATTTTCTTCTCGGCCAAGTTCTTGGCGAGCGAACGCGTGAATGCCGTGATTGCACCTTTCGTCGACGCATAGTCGATCAATTGGTCGTTACCTTCGTACGCTGTGATCGACGTCGTATTGATGATGCTCGCGCCTTCGTTCAAGTATGGAAGGGCGGCTTTCGTCAAATAGAACATGCTGAAGATGTTCGTCCGGAACGTACGCTCGAGTTGGTCGTCCGAGATGTCGAGGAGCGACTCTTGTGGATGTTGCTCGGCGGCATTGTTGACGAGGATGTCCAAATGTCCGAACGTCTCAAGCGTCTGTTTGACGACGTCTTGGCAGAAGGCCGAGTCGCCGATGTCCCCTTGTAGCAACAGACAGGCTTGGCCGAGTTCCTCGATGCGCTCTTTCGTCGCCTCGGCGTCCTCGAGTTCGTTTTGATCTTTATAGACGATGACCGTGTTCGCGCCTTCGTGGGCGAAGAAGATGGCGACCGATTTCCCGATTCCCGAGTCGCCGCCTGTGATGATGGCCACTTTATCTTTTAGTTTATCGCTTCCTTTATAGCCTTCACGCTCATAGATCGGGAACGGCTCCATCTTCGAGTCGATCCCCGGTTGATGGGCCTGCTCTTGGCCGTCCTTCTTGAACGATTCAAAATCATGTCGGTTCCCCACTGTGTTTAAACGATTATCACTCATGTATACATTCCCCTTTCTAAAATTGACTCTTTGTGTCTATACCACAGTGACCGAGAAATAAATCGTCCTCAGTGAAATTGGAACGAATTTGAAAAATGAACGCTTGCGAATGAATTGTCATTCATTTATGATAGAAGAGTAAACACGATGGTGATTGCGATTTTTTTTACGCTTGAAATGAATCACTATTCATTCTCATTGAGGGGGGAACAATATGACGAGTCACATCGAACAATCAGCCGACCTCCGTTTGACGAGCAATATCCGTTTTGCGGTCGTCATCGGTTCAGGAGTAATGGGGGCGGGGATTGCGGCTCACTTGGCGAACGCGGGGATTCGTTCGCTCATGCTCGACATCGTACCACGTGAATTGACGGCGAAAGAAGAAGCGAAAGGGCTCACGCTCGAATCACCAGAAGTGCGGAACCGCATCGCTTCCGAGAACCGTCAGAAGCTATTGAAACAAAACCCGGCACCACTCGCGACAGCGGAGCACTTGAACTTCATCGACGTGGGGAACTTAGAAGATGATCTCGAGCGCTTGAAGGAAGCGGACTGGGTCATCGAGGTCGTCGTCGAACGGCTCGACGTGAAACAACAGCTGTTCGAAAAAATCGCACCTTACATCCGTGAAGATGCGATTCTCAGCTCGAACACGTCTGGTATCTCGATCGAGGCGATGGCGAGCGTATTGCCGGAAGGCTTGAAGACACGTTTCCTCGGAACACACTTCTTCAACCCGCCACGTTATTTGAAACTGCTCGAACTCATCCCGACGGAGCAGACGGCACGTCCGGTCATCGATTTCATGGCCCGCTTCGCGGAGGACCGTCTCGGGAAAGGCGTCGTCGAGGCGAAAGACACACCGAACTTCATCGGTAACCGCATCGGTACGTACGGACTCCTCGTCACGTTCGAAGAGATGCTCAAGCAGAACGCCTCGATTGGCGAGATGGACTCGATCACCGGACCGCTCATCGGCCGGCCAAAATCGGCGACATTCCGTACGCTCGACGTCGTCGGCATCGATACGTTCGTCCACGTCGCTGGTAACGTCTATGAGACACTCGACGCAGGTGAAGAGAAGGACACGTTCGACGTCCCAACTGAAATGAAGACGCTCGTCGAGAAGGGCTGGATCGGTCAAAAGGCCGGACAAGGCTTCTATAAGAAAGACGGCAGAGTCATCCAAGAACTCAACCTTCACACATTCGAGTACGAGCAATTGAAAGCGATTACAGGCCCAGAGCTCGATCAAATCAAATCGCTCCCGGGCTCGAAAGCGAAGTTGAAAGGTGCCATCTTGAACAAAGGACGCATCGGACAACTGCTCTGGCCGGTCACGGCGAAGACACTCGTCTACTCGGCTCGTCTCACAGGCGAAATCAGTGATTCGATCGTCGCTATCGATGACGCGATGAAGTGGGGCTTCGGCTGGAAGTTCGGACCGTTCGAGACGTGGGACGCACTCGGTGTCGAGAAATCGGTCGCCCGCATGAAAGCGGAAGGTTATGACGTCCAGGCGTGGATCGACGAGATGCTCGCTGCCGGACACACATCTTTCTATAAGGGAGACCAGTATTACGACCAAGCGTCACAGACGTACGTTGAGAAGACCGTCAACCCGAAAGAAGTGAAACTCGCGCCGCTCGCCAAGTCGAACGGCATCGTGCTCGAGAACGGTGGGGCCCGCCTCATCGATATCGGAGACGACGTCGTCGCTCTCGAGTTCACGTCACCGAACAATGCGATCGGTGTCGATATCATGCAGATGATTGAACAGTCAATCGACCTCGTCGAGACAGACTTCAAAGGACTCGTCCTCGCCAACGACGGCAAGAACTTCTGTGTCGGCGCCAACCTCGCGATGATGCTCATGGAAGCGGAAGACGAGAACTGGTACGAGCTCGACTGGATCATCAACAAGTTCCAACAAGTCGTCCAGAAGATTCGCTATGCGGGTCGCCCGGTCGTCGTCGCGCCTTACGGCATGACGCTCGGCGGTGGGACAGAAATCAGCTTGCCGGCCGCACGCATGCAGGCGGCGCTCGAGACATATATGGGTCTCGTCGAAGTCGGTGTCGGCCTCATCCCAGGTGGGGGCGGAAACGTCAACACGTACCGTCGACTCCTCGAGCAGACGCCGAAGTCGATGCAAAACATCGAGAAAGCGGCGCAACAGACGTTCGAAAACATTGCCATGGCGAAAGTATCGAAATCGGCCTATGACGCGAAAGCGCTCGGCTATCACCGTCCGATCGACGGCATCTCGATGAACCGCGACCACTTGACGTTCGATGCGAAACAGACGGTACTCGGTCTCGCTGACGGCTATACGGCACCGGTTCGTGAGAAGTTGCCGGTCGTCGGTCGAACGGGGAAAGCGACGCTCGAACTCGCGGCGTACGAGATGTTCTACGGTGGCTATATCTCTGAACACGATTTGAAGATTGCGAAAAAACTTGCCCACGTCATCAGCGGCGGCGATTTGGCATACGGTACGATGGTCGACGAGCAGTACTTCCTCGACATCGAGCGCGAGGCGTTCCTAAGCCTCATCGGGGAACCAAAATCGCAGCAACGGATGCAACATATGCTCGTCAAAGGCAAGCCACTTCGGAACTGACAAAAGGGGGACTTAACAGATGAGAGAAGCAGTCATCGTGGCCGGCGCACGAACGCCGGTCGGAAAAGCAAAACGCGGTTCGTTCCGAAATGTTCGCTCGGACGAACTCGCGGGTCATGCGATTAAAGCGACGCTCGAGCGGTCTGGCTACACGGGACCAATCGACGACGTCATCATGGGATGCGCCATGCCGGAAGCGGAACAAGGGATGAACATCGCCCGCTACGCGGCCGTCCGGGGCGGCTTGTCGCACGAAGTACCAGCCATCACGATCAACCGTTATTGCTCGTCAGGCCTCCAAGCCATCGCCGACGCGGCAGCGAAAATCATGATCGGCCAAGCGACGGCGGTCATCGCCGGCGGTATGGAATCGATGAGTCTCGTCCCAATGGGCGGACACGTCATCCGTCCGAACCCGACGATCATGGAGACGGCACCGGAATACTATATGAGCATGGGCCACACGGCAGAACGTGTCGCGGCCGAATATAACATCTCGCGCGAAGACCAAGATCTGTTCGCGATCGACAGCCACCAAAAAGCGGCGGCGGCGATTGCGGGCGGCAAGTTCGAAGAAGAGATCGTCCCGGTCACGGTCGTCGAGCAAGTGCTCGGCGAAGACGGGAAAGTCGCGGAACGTGAATTCGTCGTCAAACATGACGAAGGCGTCCGTGCCGACTCGACGCTCGAGGCGCTCGGTAAACTGCGTCCGGCGTTTAAAATTAAGGGCTCAGTGACGGCGGGGAACGCGTCACAAGTGTCAGACGGCGCAGCGGCCGTGCTCGTCATGGAGCGCGAAGAAGCCGAACGTCAAGGCTTGAAACCGATGGCGAAATTCCTCTCGTTCGCGGTCGGTGGTGTCCGTCCGGAAGTGATGGGAATCGGGCCAGTCGTCGCCATTCCGAAAGCGCTCGAGATGGCCGGCGTGAAGCTTGAAGAAGTCGGATTGTTCGAATTGAACGAGGCGTTCGCGAGCCAATCGCTCGGCGTCATCCGTGAACTCGGGATCGACCCGTCGAAAGTGAACGTCAATGGCGGCGCGATCGCTCTCGGGCATCCGCTCGGTTGCACGGGCGCGAAACTCGCGGTCTCGATCTTGCATGAGATGAAACGACGCAATGAAAAGTATGGGGTTGTGACGATGTGCATCGGTGGCGGTATGGGTGCTGCTGGCGTCTTCGAATTACTATAAGGGGGAATTGACAATGGAACGTACAGAACACGAATTGATTAAAGGCGGTAGCTTCGTCATCGACGCACTCGACGCGGATCGTTTGTTCACACCGGAAGACTTCTCAGATGAGCACAAAATGATTGGCGACACGACGGCGAGCTTCGTCGACGACCGTGTCATGCCTGTCCTTGGACGCATCGAGAAACACGAGTTCGATCTCTCGGTCGAACTGTTGAAAGAAGCGGGCGAGCTCGGCCTCCTCGGCGCGGACGTGCCAGAAGAGTATGGCGGTTATCAGCTCGATAAAATCTCGTCATCGATCATCACAGAGCGATTCGCCAAAGCGCGTTCATTCGCCCTCAGCTACGGCGCCCACGTCGGCATCGGGACGCTCCCGATCGTCTTCTTCGGGACAGAAGAGCAAAAGCATAAGTACTTGCCGAAACTCGCAACTGGCGAATGGATTGCCGCCTACGCGCTCACAGAGCCAGGCTCAGGCTCGGACGCGCTCGGTGCGAAAGCGACGGCCGTCTTGAACGAGGCCGGCACACACTACGTCTTGAACGGGGAGAAACAATGGATCACGAACGCTGGTTTCGCGAACGTGTTCGTCGTCTACGCGAAAATCGACGGCGACAAGTTCAGCGCCTTCATCGTCGAGCGTGAATTCAAAGGTGTCTCGACAGGCGCCGAAGAACAGAAGATGGGCATTAAAGGCTCATCGACACGGACGCTCATCTTAGAAGACGTCGAAGTCCCAGTCGACAACCTCCTCGGAGAAATCGGCAAAGGCCACGTCATCGCCTTCAACATCTTGAACGTCGGTCGTTACAAACTTGCGGTCGGTGCGGTCGGTTCGTCGAAACGTGCGTTCGATCTTTCGGTCCAGTACGCGAACGAGCGCAAACAGTTCAAGACACCGATCAGTCAGTTCCCGCTCATCCAAGAGAAACTCGCGACGATGGCTGCGAACATTTATGCGATGGAGAGCTCGGTCTACCGGACGGGCGGTCTGTTCCAAGACAGCCTCGACGCGCTGGGCGACGACAACATGCGTGACGGTTCGAAAGTTGCCCAAGCCATCGCCGAATACGCGATTGAATGTTCACTCAACAAAGTGTTCGCCTCGGAGACGTTTGACTACGTCGTCGACGAAGCGGTTCAAATCCACGGCGGCTACGGCTTCATGACTGAATATGAAGTCGAGAACTTGTACCGTGACTCACGCATCAACCGCATCTTCGAAGGAACGAACGAAATCAACCGCTTAATCGTACCGAGCACGCTTCTTAAGAAAGCGATGAAAGGCGACTTGCCGCTTCTCGCCGAAGCACAGAAGCTCCAGAAAGAGCTCATGAGCTACATGCCACAAGAACTTGACGGGTCGCCGCTCGCACGTGAGAAGATGCTTCTGTCGAACATGAAGAAAATCAACTTGATGATTGCCGGAACTGCCGTCCAGAAATATCAGCAGGCCCTCCAAAACGAGCAAGAGATCCTCGCGAAGATTGCCGACATCATCAGCGCCATCTATGCGCTTGAAGCGGCCATCGCACGGACGGAGAAAGCCATCGCTCGCACAGGCGCTGAGAAGAACCAGCAGAAAGTCCGCTATACAGAAATCTTCGCCGAGCAAGTGTTCAAGCAAGTCGAACTCATGGCGAAAGAAGTCTTGTATGCGGCCGCATCGGGCGACGAGCAGCGCATGCTCTTGTCGGCGATGAAGAAGTTCAGCCGCTATCAGCCGATCAACGTCATCGGCACGAAGCGCGAAGTCGCAGCGAGCCTCATCAAAGCGAACAAGTTCATCGTATAAGCAAGCGAGAGAAAGGGTGGCCGGACGCGGTCGGCCCTTTCTTTTTGCTGTCTGCGGACGATACAATGGACGAAGGAGGGGATACGCATGAAACGAGATGACTTATTAGAACGGATGGATGCAATCGGCCGCTCGGTCGCCAAGCATGAGGGCACGCTCATGCTCCTCGCGCTCGGTTCAATTGGACTTGAGATGGATCGGCTCGACGACTATTCGGACCTCGATTTCTTTTTGATCGTCGAGGACGGGCATAAGGCCCGCTTCATCGACAATTTGGACTGGCTCGCGGTCGAGCCGTTGGCGTACCAGTTCCAAAACACGAAAGACGGGCACAAGGTCATGTATGAGGACGGCATTTACGCCGAGTTCGCCGTGTTCGAGATCGTAGAGATGCCTGGAATCGCTTATACACCGGGTCGTGTCGTTTGGCAGCGTGACGAGGCGCTCGATACGTTTGCGACGCCGAAGCTTGTTACACGCCCTTCAGACGCCGCACATCGCTACGAGGAAGCGCTGACGAACCTATACGTCGGACTGCTCCGGGAACGGCGCGGTGAACAGCTCGCTGGCTTCGAACTCATTCAAGTCGCGGCTGTCAACAACGTGTTAATCGCGTACGGGGAGACGAGCGACCCGTTCAACCCGACGCGACGGGTCGAAGGGACACATCCGGAGCTCGTCGCACGTCTACAGGAGTGGTTACCCGGTTACGGAAAATCGGTCGAGGCGGCCGCAGCCATCCTCCGCCACATCGAGGCGCACCACTCGGTCAATCCGGCGCTCAAGCAAGAGATTGTGCGCTTGCTTGAAACGTGAACCGACGAATCGGAATATGCTACAGTAACAGGAGAGGTGATGAACATGGTGACACTATATGGCTATCCGCCATGCAGTACGTGTAAAAAAGCAGAGAAGTGGTTGAAAGAGAACGGCATCGACTATACATATATCCATATCGTCGAGGCGACGCCGTCGAAAGACGAGTTGGCTGAACTATGGAAACAGTCGGGTCTCCCGCTTAAAAAATTCTTCAATACGAGCGGACAAGTGTATCGGAACGAAGGCATTAAAGACAAGCTACCAAATCTATCAGAAGACGAACAACTCGAGCTTCTTGCGAGCAATGGTATGCTTTTAAAGCGCCCAATCGTGACAGATGGTCAAAAATCAACTGTCGGATTTTCAGAAAAGTCGTTTACAGACGTTTGGGGCGAAGTGCTATAATACTCGTGTGAGTCTAATTCATTTGAGGGGGAAGTTAAGATGAGCAAAGTACCTGCCAATCTACGTTATTCAAAAGAGCACGAATGGGTGGAAGTGAACGGAAGCGTCGCCCGCATCGGGATCACGGATTTCGCACAAAGCGAACTAGGGGATATCGTCTTTGTCGAACTTCCTGAAGTCGGTGGCACGATCTTACTCGATGAGCCATTCGGTTCGGTTGAATCGGTCAAGACCGTATCAGAGCTTTACGCACCGATCTCTGGGAAAATCACAGCAGTGAACGAATCACTTGCCGATTCACCAGAACTCGTCAACGAAGCACCGTTCGAAGGCGCTTGGATGATCGAAGTCGAGTTGAACGACGCGTCAGACGTCGACAAGCTCATGTCAGCCGAAGAATACGAAGCGATGATTCAAGGCTAAACAAAACCCGGTTTCTCTTTACGAGAAGCCGGGTCTTTTTGATTAATCGAAGTCGAGACGGTAATGATCAGGCTCGATGAGCGACGTCCGGTTGAACAAACGATAGAACAGAATCCCGAGTGCGATTGGGATGAGCCCGAACAAGACGACGACAAGCATGACGTTCCAGAGCGCGAATCCTCCCGGCATCAAATGCAAGGCGTTGACCGGACCGATGAGACCCGAGACGCCGAATCCGGCACTGATTGGCGTGCCTTCAATCCGAAGGATACCTGCGAGCGCTCCAAGGATGGCCGCATTGGCGAGTACCGGCAACATCATGATCGGACGACGGACGAAGTTCGCCATTTGAATCTTCGGTGAGCCGAGGAAGTGGGCGATCGACGTTCCGGTCGCGTTCATCTGCCAGCCAGCGATGGCGAGACCGAAGCCGGCAGCGACGACGCCAAGGTTGGCGGCCCCTGCAGCGACACCAGACAGGCTGATCGCTGTGGCAATCCCGACCGTGGAGATTGGTGAGACGATGATGAGCGAGAACGCCATCGCGATCAACATGCCCATCACGATTGGCTGCAGTTCCGTCATCGTCATGATGATCGTTCCGACGTACGTCGTGATTTGTGAGATGTATGTGAGCAGGAACGCCCCGATACCTCCAGCGACGACGATGACCGTCATCGGCAAGACGAGCACCGTGTATGTCTTCAAGCGTGGCGACAACTGCATGACGAGGAACGTCGCGAGAGCGGCCGTCACACCGGCCGTGATGACGTCACCGATTCCGGCCATGAGGAACGCGCCTTCCTCGATGCGGATGGCGCCACTTCCGACCTGGGTCGCGATGCCGATCGTCCCGGCCTCGAGCGCCGAGCGTCCGAACTGCATGGCGACGGCGACACCGATGATGACCGGTAAGAGGCGCATCGCAATCGTCGTCGCATCTAAGATGAACTGCAAGGACGGAAAATACGGCAAGATGGCTTTCGTTAATTCACCGAGCAAAGCGCTCGGGATGAGGGCAATGAGAATGGCAAGACTGAGGCCGTTCAAGACGTTCATTAAAAATTGTTTTCCGGTAAGCTTCTCTTCCGTCATTGGGGATTCACCTGTCCTTTTCTACTGGTTTGCTGTTATGTACAAAAGCGATAAAGTTAATGACCATACTATGCCTCTTTCTGCTGAGCGTCAACAAGAAATGTTGAAATGTTCAGAATTTTCCATTTGAGCACAACTTTTGAACCGACTGGGCCGGATTCATATACTTAGAAGAGAGGTGAGCAAAATGATGACAGACGGATTCTTATATATATACGCCCCAATGTGCGGTACATGCGCCGTGGCCGAGCGGATGCTCTCGGTCGTCGAGGCGGTCGACCCAGAATTGAAGATTGAAAAACGCGATGCCAACTTTATCCCGAACGAGCTCGAGGCATATCAGGTTATGAGTGTCCCGGCGCTATTGAAGCTGGAGAATGGCCAAGTTCGCGATCGTTTGTACGCGTTTCAAAACGTCCAGCACGTCCTATCTTTCGTTAAATGAGATAGGATGATTAGAATAATCTGAAAATTTTAAATAATCAGTTGACACAGAAAGTTCACGAATGATATATTCATTACAACATCTTACTTGAACACAACATAGGACGAGATTTTCCCGTCATCAAGACGTTTTCGAACAACCGCTGCATGAGCTTACGCGATTTCAGGTGGACCTTCCCTTCGATTGTCCCCCAAAAAAATCAAGCGTCGGGGCACCGGTCGCGTAATTGCATGGTCCGTTCGAAGACCGAGTGATGGTTGGGTAAAAATCCCCCATATAAGGATGAATGCTCTGATCGGGCAAAAGAGGTTCATCTATGGGTTGTCCTTCAGTGACTCAAGGTGCTACGTTCTGTGTCATCCTCGGATGGCACCTTTTTTATTTTTTCGCATAAAATAGTTTGACATGAAAATAATATGTCGCTATGATAAGGCTAATCGAATACGCAACCACTCTTATCAAGAGAGGCTGAGGGACTGGCCCTATGACGCCCAGCAACCGCGGAGCAATCCGAAATGGTGCTAATTCCAGCAAGGTGAGAACCTTGGAAGATGAGAGCAATCGTTGTCCGTACGATAAAGTACGCACGTTTGCTCAAACGTGCGTACTTTTTTTGTTGTCAGGAGGGAAATGGATTGATTCAATTACGCAATGTGGCCAAATGGTTCGACACGAAAAACGGTCGGGTCCAGGCGGTCGATGATGTGTCGCTTACAATCGAAAGCGGCGAAATTTTTGGAATAATCGGATATTCAGGTGCGGGGAAGTCGACGCTCATCCGCTTGCTCAACCGACTCGAGGCACCGTCAAGCGGTGAAATCGTGGTCGCCGGCAGCGAGCTGACGAAGCTCACACCAAAGGAACTACGCGGGGTACGTAAAAACGTCTCGATGGTGTTCCAACACTTCAACTTGTTATGGTCGCGCACAGTCGCTGAGAATATCAGCTTCCCGCTCGAACTCATCGGGGTACCGGCGAGCGAGCGCAAACGCCGCGTCCAAGAACTCGTCGAGCTCGTCGGCCTCGCCGGACGAGAAGACAGCTATCCGTCACAACTATCGGGCGGCCAAAAGCAGCGAGTCGGGATAGCCCGTGCGCTCGCTACGAATCCAGAAGTGCTCCTCTGCGATGAAGCGACGAGCGCACTCGACCCGAAGACGACGGATTCGATTCTCGAACTGCTCGTCAGCATCAACAAGAAACTCGGGTTGACGATCGTCCTCATCACCCATGAGATGCACGTCATCCAAAAGATTTGTCACCGTGTCGCCGTCATGGAGGCCGGAAAGGTCGTCGAGACCGGGCAAGTCGCCGACGTGTTCCAACACCCGGAACAGCCAATCACGAAAGAGTTCGTCAAACAGATCGGCGCGGTCGAAGACATGTCGCTCACGTTCGAACATTTGAAAGCTCGTTATCCGAGCGGTCAAATCGTCAAGCTCAAATTCTTGAACGAGACGGCCGAACAACCGATTCTGTCGGAAGTGTTGAAGCAGCATGACATCGGCTTCAACATCATCGGCGGAAACGTGACGCAGTCACAAGTCGGTGCCCTCGGGACATTATTCATCCAATTGATCGGAGAGCCGGCTGAAGTCGAGCGGGCCATCGCCTCAATCCGATCACAGGCAGTGGAAGTGGAGGTAGAAAGCGATGTTTCCTAATGTAGATTGGCAAGTCATGTTAGAACAGACGTGGGAGACGCTCTATATGACGCTCGTCGCCGGAGCCGCGACGTTCGTCATCGGTCTCGCCCTCGGGATGCTCCTATATGTCACAAACGAGCCGCTCATGATGAAGAACCGTCCGATTTACACGGTCATCAGCGCGGTCGTCAACATCTTCCGGTCGATCCCGTTCATCATTTTGATTATCTTGCTCATCCCGTTCACGTTACTCGTCGTCGGGACGATGCTCGGGTCAACGGCAGCACTGCCGGCACTGATCATCGGTGCGGCCCCGTTCTATGCGCGGATGGTCGAGCTCGCGCTTCGCGAAGTCGACCGCGGCGTCATCGAGGCGGCTGAGTCGATGGGTGCGACAAAATGGCAGATCGTCTATAAAGTGTTGTTCCCAGAAGCATTGCCGGCCATCGTGTCAGGCATCACGGTCACGATCGTCGCGATCGTCGGTTACACGGCGATGGCAGGGGTCGTCGGCGGTGGAGGACTCGGGAACTTGGCGTTCCTCGAAGGATTCCAGCGTTCACAAAGTGACGTCACGTTCGTCGCGACCGTCTTAATCTTGGTCATCGTCTTCGTCATTCAGTTCATCGGCGATCGACTCGTATCTGTAATTGATAAGCGTTCTGCTTAATCTAAATAGAAAATTTGGAGGGGTTTTATAATGAAATCATGGAAAACAGTACTCGGTTTAACGGCAGCTTCAGCACTTACGATTCTCGCGGCTTGCGGCGGTGGGGATTCAGAATCAGGTTCAGGCGATGACAAGACACTCGTCGTCGGCGCATCAAACGTCCCGCACGCTGAGATTTTAGAGCACGTCCAAGACGAATACGAAGAGAAGGGCTATACGCTCGAAATCAAGAAGTTCCAAGACTACGTCCTCCCGAACAAGACGCTCGCAGACGGGGAGTTGGACGCGAACTACTTCCAACACGAGCCGTACCTCGAGTCGCAAATGGCTGAAAACAAAGACTACAAATTCGCTTCAGCCGGCGGCGTTCACATCGAGCCGATCGGTGTGTACTCGAAAGACTACGCGTCACTCGATGAGCTTCCAGAAGGCGCGGAAATCATCATGAGCTCGTCGGTCGCTGACCACGGACGTATCCTCACGATGCTTCAATCTGAAGGCTTGCTTACACTCGCGGAAGGCAAGACAACGGACGCGACGGTTTCAGACATCGTCGACAACCCGAAAAACTTGGAGTTCAAGACGGACGTCGAAGCGGCACTTCTCCCGCAAGCGTTCAACAACGGTGAAGGGGACGCGGTCCTGATCAACACGAACTACGCGATTGATGCCGGCCTCAACCCACTCGAAGACGCAATCGCTCTCGAAGGCGAAGATTCACCTTACGTCAACTTGATCGTCACACGTGAAGGCGACGAAGATGATGAGCGCGTCAAAGCACTCCTTGAAGTCCTCACGTCAGAAGAGACACAACAGTGGATCTTGGATGAGTACAAAGGTGCGGTCGTACCGGTCAAACAATAATTTCGTCAAGGCCCGGGCTATCCCGGGCCTTTTTTATTTGGAGTAGTTTTGGTTCACCAATAGAAGTACACTACATATATGTAGGAAAAGGGGGGATCCGGATGAACATACGACACATTCATCCGCTGACGCTGGGTGTCTTGTTTGGCACATTTTTTGCCCGGCTGTCGACATTTTTTGTTATGCCGTTTTTTGCGATTTATCTCGCGACGCTCGGTTTCTCGGCGAGTGTCATCGGGACGGTGTTCGCCATCTCGGCGCTATCGGGTCTGTTCATGAGCTTTTTCGGGGGAACGCTGTCTGACCGGTACGGGCGCAAACAGTTGATGCTGATCGGCATCGTCTTGAACGCCTTGACGTTCAGCGGCTTCGCGCTCGTGACAGAATTATTTTGGTTTTACATATTTTCGGTACTCATGGGTGTGTCGCGGTCGTTCCTCGAACCGGCGTCTCGCGCGCTCATCAGCGATACGACGCAGCCGGACCAGCGCGTCATCGTCTATAACGTCCGCTACTTTTTAATCAATATCGCGGCGGCGATTGGGCCATTGCTCGCGGTCGTTTTGTCGCTCACCGGCGCAAAGAGCGCCTTCTTCGTCGTGACGGGCGTTTACGTGATGTACGGACTCGTCATTTCGACACTGTTCCGAAAGTATCCGTTCGAGGAAGGGGACGGCGTCAAAGTCCGGCCGCGCTTGACGGAGACGTTCCGTGTGTTACAACAAGATAAGACGTTCCGCTTCGTCATCATCGGGATGATTTTTGCCATCATCGGCTATAGTCAGTTCAATGCGACGTTGCCACAGTTCATCGCTTTCCATGACGGATTCAGTGACGGCTCGCGTTTGTTCGCCTATCTATTGACGGTCAATGCGATCACCGTCCTTGTCGTCCAATATCCGATTATGCGATTCGGGATGCGGGTCTCACCGATCAAGTCACTCTTCTTCGGTGTCGCCACGCTGTCGTCGGGACTCCTCCTGATCGGCTTCGCGACCGAGACGTGGATTTTATTCGTCGCGATGGTCATCTTCACGGTCGGCGAGGTGCTCATGTTCACGATGACGGACGTGTTGACGGACGAATTGGCACCGGCCCATCTGCGCGGGACGTATTTCGGGGCGATGGGGTTGACGGCGCTCGGTCAGACGATTGGCCCCGTCATCGGAGGAGTGTTGCTTGATGGATTCGACAATGCAGCGTTGCCAGTGTTTGGAAGCTTGGCCGTATTGACGGCGTGTGGCGCCTTCTTCTTCACCGGCGCCTTGAAAGAACGGAAAGCAAGTTTGGCGTTAACCGAGGAAAAAGTTGGATAATGTCTTGATTTCCCGATATTCTCATTCTCAACATTTATGTTTTATTGAGAATGAATAATAAGGTGAGTCGCTTGAAATAAAAAATTGCCTAGATTAAGATTAGAATATATCTAATCTACGCCAAAAATGGCGAGAAAACGGAAGGGGTATCCGAATGTCTAACGTACCACACATGAAAATTGATGACCTCCGCGTCTCAATCGAAGGAAAAGAGATCGTCAAAGGTCTTAATCTTGAAATTAAAGGTGGCGAAATTCACGCCATCATGGGTCCTAACGGAACGGGTAAATCAACACTCGCATCGGCACTTATGGGTCATCCATTGTATGAAGTAACAGGCGGAAGCGTCGATTTGAACGGTGAAGACGTACTCGAGATGGAAGTCGACGAGCGCGCGCAAGCCGGAATGTTCCTCGCGATGCAGTATCCTGCTGAAATCAGTGGTGTCACGAATGCCGATTTCTTGCGTTCAGCAATCAACTCGCGCCGTGAAGAAGGCCAAGAAATCTCGCTCATGAAGTTCATCCGTGAACTCGATGCGAAGATGGACGTCCTTGAAATCCCTTCAGCAATGGCACACCGCTATTTAAACGAAGGTTTCTCAGGCGGAGAGAAAAAACGTAACGAGATTCTTCAGATGATGATGATCAAACCGAACATCGCTATCCTCGATGAGATTGACTCAGGTCTTGACATCGATGCGCTCAAAGTCGTCGCGAAAGGCGTCAACGAAATGCGCAACGAAGAGTTCGGCTGCTTGATCATCACGCACTATCAACGTCTCCTCAACTATATCGAGCCAGACTTTGTTCACATCATGATGGACGGAAAAATCGTCATGTCAGGTGGCAAAGAGCTTGCACAACGACTCGAAGCAGAAGGTTACGACTGGGTGAAGCAAGATCTTGGAATGACAGTAGACACAGAAGCGTAAGGAGGCTGTACGATGACCGTACAATTTGAATTGGATGCACAAGCAGTAGCGGCACGTGCAGAGGCGCTCGGTGGACCTTCATGGATGGTCAACCGTCGCAAAGAAGCAGCAGAACTTGCGCCGACTCTCGCCTTGCCAAAAGTTGAAAAGATCAAGATTGATAAATGGGACTTCGTCTCTGGAGACGTCGAGCTCACGAAGCATGACGGCTTGACGCCTGAAATCGAAGCACTTCTTGGAGACCACCGTACAAACGTGCTCGTTGAACGCAACGGTCATGTCGTCTACAACGAACTTGCGACGCCAGAAGGTGTCCTCTTCATGGGCATCAACGAAGCGATGGAACAACATCCGGACCTCGTCGAGAAATACTTCATGACGGAAGGTGTCCGCGTGGACGAAGAACGTTTGTCTGCGTTGAACGCTGCCCTCATGAACGGCGGTGCGTTCTTATACGTACCGAAGAACGTTCAGTTGAAAGACCCGCTCCAAGCCATCTTCACGATGGAACAAGCGAACGGCGCGCTCTATCACCACACGATCATCGTCGCAGACGAAGGCAGTGAATTGACGTACGTCGAGAGCTTCCTCTCGAACACGAACGAGCCGCACACGGTCAACGCCGTGACGGAAGTGTTCGCTGGCGCGAACGCGAAAGTCGTCTTCGGTGGCGTCGACCAGCTTGCTGAGTCGGCTCTATCGTTCATGAACCGCCGCGGTGTCGTCTATGAGAACGCACGCCTCGAATGGGCGCTCGGTCACATGAATGACGGCAACTCGGTCGTCGAGACGAAAACGCACCTCGTCGGAGACAACACGTTCTCAGACACGAAAGCGGTCACGATCGGTCGTGGCGCACAGAAACAAAACTTCAACATCCGGACGGACCATTTCGGGAAGTCTTCAGAAGGGTTCATTTTGATTCACGGTGTCCAAAAAGATTCGGCCACGGCCATCTTCAGCGGGACATCGATGATTCACCATGGCGCTTCGAAATCGAACGGCGTTCAAACGGAACGTGTGCTCATGTTGTCTGAAAAGGCACGTGGGGATGCGAACCCGATTCTCCTCATCGATGAGGACGACGTCATGGCAGGTCACGCCGCTTCGGTCGGACGCGTCGACGACGTACAGCTCTACTACTTGATGAGCCGCGGTCTGTCACGTAAAGAAGCCGAACGGTTGATCATTCACGGATTCTTGAACCCGGTCGTCGAGCAACTCGCGATCGAGTCGGTCAAAGACCGTCTCCGTGAAGTCATCGAAGGGAAAGTACGTTAAGATGATTGATGCCTCGATTCGTAAACAGTTCCCGATTTTAGATCAGGAAATCAACGGTCATCCGCTCGTCTATCTCGACAGCGCGGCGAGCTCCCAAAAACCGCTTGCTGTCATCGAGGCGATCGAGGATTACTATCGCCGCACCCACTCGAACGTGCACCGGGGCGTCCATACGCTCGGGACGCACGCGACGGATGCGTATGAAGGGGCGCGGGAGCGCGTCCGTTCATTCATCAACGCCGCCGTCCCAGAAGAAATCATCTTCACACGCGGGACGACGACGGCGATTAACCTCGTCGCGTCAAGCTACGGGGACGCCAATGTCGGCGCGGGGGACGAGATCGTCCTCACACCGATGGAGCACCACGCCAACTTGATTCCATGGCAACAGCTCGCCAAGCGTAAAGGGGCCACGCTCCGTTACGTCGAATTGACGCCGGACGGTCGGGTCACGCTCGACGCGGTCCGTGCCGTCTTGTCGGACCGGACGAAAATCGTCGCCATGAGTCACGTCTCGAACGTACTCGGCACGATCAACCCGATCGCCGATGTGGCGAAGCTCGCCCATGAAAAAGGCGCGGTCATGGTCGTCGATGCGGCGCAAAGCGCACCGCACCGGAAACTTGACGTGCAAGCACTCGATTGCGACTTCCTCGCCTTCTCAGGCCATAAGATGCTCGGTCCGACCGGGATCGGTGTCTTATACGGGAAGAAGCAGTTGCTCAAAAACATGGAACCGGTCGAATTCGGTGGCGAGATGATCGATTACGTCGACTTGTATGAGTCGACATGGAAAGATATCCCGTACCGATTCGAAGCAGGGACGCCGATTATCGCCGGCGCCGTCGGTTTGGCAGCGGCCATCGACTTTTTAGAAGACCTCGGTCTCGAGAACGTCGAAGCCCACGAACGGGCGCTCGCGACGTACGCCATCGAACAGATGCGTACGATTGAAGGCATTGAGATTTACGGACCAGAGGAACGGGTCGGACTCGTCACGTTCAATTTAGGCGACGTGCACGCCCACGACTTAGCGACCGTCTTGGATATGCAAGGCATCGCGGTCCGGGCCGGCCACCACTGTGCCCAGCCGCTCATGCGTCTCCTGAAGCAATCATCGACAGCCCGAGCGAGCTTCTACTTGTATAATACGAAAGAAGAAGTTGACCGCTTCATCGAAGGGCTACGTCAAACGAAGGAGTATTTCAATTATGAGTTTTAACAATCTCGACATGTTGTACCGACAGGTCATCATGGATCATTATAAAAACCCAAGAAACCGTGGCGTCATCGAAGATGGCGTGACGGTCGACTTGAACAACCCGACATGCGGGGATTCACTCCGACTCCAACTCCAAGTCGAGGACGGAATCGTGAAAGATGCCAAGTTCGAAGGTGAAGGCTGTTCAATCAGTCTCGCGTCGGCATCGATGATGACTCAAATCGTGAAGGGCAAGTCTGTTGACGAGGCACTCCAATTGGCCACCATCTTCTCGGAGATGGTCCAAGGGAAAGACTATGATACAGACACGTTCGACCTAGGCGACATCGAAGCGTTGTCTGGCGTCTCAAAGTTTCCGGCTCGCATCAAGTGCGCCACACTCGCGTGGAAAGCGCTTGAAAAGGGAGTCGACGAGGAAGCGTAAGTAGAAGGAGGAGACCGATATGGCGAAAAACATGCCTGACATTGGCGATTATAAATATGGCTTCCATGACCGAGACATCTCGATTTTCCGTTCAGGCCGCGGCTTGACGAATGAAATCGTAGAGACGATCTCGCGCATGAAAGAAGAACCGGCATGGATGCTCGAGTTCCGCTTGAAATCACTCGAACAGTTCCGCAAAATGCCGATGCCGACATGGGGCGGGGATCTCACGGCACTCGATTTCGATGAGATCACGTATTATGTCAAACCGTCTGAAAAGACAGAGCACTCGTGGGACGAGGTTCCTGAAGAAATCAAACGTACGTTTGACAAGCTCGGAATCCCGGAAGCGGAGCAAAAATACTTGGCAGGCGTCTCGGCTCAGTATGAGTCTGAGGTTGTCTATCACAGCATGCAAGAAGACTTTGAAGCGAAAGGTGTCATCTTCAAAGATACAGACACGGCGCTCAAAGAAAACGAAGACCTCTTCCGTGAGTACTTCGGAAAATTGATTCCGCCGACGGACAACAAGTTCTCGGCGCTCAACTCGGCTGTTTGGTCAGGTGGCTCGTTCATCTACGTACCAAAAGGCGTGAAGCTCGAGCAACCGCTCCAAGCTTACTTCCGCATCAACTCGGAGAACATGGGTCAGTTCGAGCGGACGCTCATCATCGTCGACGAGGGCGCTTCTGTCCATTACGTCGAAGGATGTACAGCACCGGTCTACACGACGAACTCACTCCACTCAGCGGTCGTTGAGATTTTCGTCAACAAAGACGCATATTGCCGCTATACGACGATCCAGAACTGGGCGAACAACGTCTACAACTTGGTCACGAAGCGTGCTGTCTGTGAAGCGGGTGGATCGATGGAATGGATCGATGGCAACATCGGTTCGAAACTCACGATGAAATACCCGGCCGTCATCTTGAAAGGTGAAGGCTCACGCGGTATGACGCTCTCAATCGCTCTCGGCGGTAAAGGGCAGCACCAAGACGCGGGCGCGAAAATGATTCACCTCGCACCGAACACGTCGTCGTCAATCGTCTCGAAGTCGATTTCGAAACAAGGCGGAAAAGTCTCGTATCGCGGAATCGTCCACTTCGGTCGTAAAGCGAAAGGTGCACGTTCGAACATCGAATGTGACACACTCATCATGGATAACGAGTCGACGTCGGACACGATCCCGTACAACGAGATCTTGAACGACCAAGTCTCACTCGAGCACGAAGCGAAAGTCTCTAAAGTGTCAGAAGAGCAACTCTTCTACCTCATGAGCCGTGGAATCTCGGAAGAAGAAGCGACGGAGATGATCGTCATGGGCTTCATCGAGCCGTTCACGAAAGAATTGCCAATGGAATATGCCGTCGAAATGAACCGTCTCATCAAGTTTGAGATGGAAGGATCGATTGGATAATCCTGAATAGATGAGGAAAGACGGTTGACATGATTTCATGTCGACCGTCTTTTTGTGTAGGCAATGCCTGTAAACAGGGAATAGGGAATGGGATAAGATGATGCATGACTGTAGATTCGAGAGGAGAAGATCACATGATGTTCTTGGTAACGGGATATTTCAACGCTGACAAAATGAACGAAAAGACCGACCTAGAAATCGATCAAATCATGGCGACGTGTGAACCATACTTACAGGAGCTATATGCAAGTGAACAAGTGTTGTTGGACATGAGGCTTGAAGCGAGCATGAAGCAACTCAAGCGGGAGTCACAGGAGATTTCGATTACGGATGGGCCTGTTACGGCATCGAAGGAAGTCATGGGAAGTGCGTTCGTGATTGAAGCGGTGGATATGGAGGACGCGGTCAGAATCGCTTCCATCCATCCGACGACCCAAGTGCCCGAAGCGGAAGCGTTAGGGTGGAGGCTCGAGATTCGGCCGGTTCACTATTATCGGGAGCGAGAGTGAATGAAAACTTCACCTGTAAAGATTATGCAGAAAAATATATTGACATTCCATGGAAACGTCGTCATAATACAAAGTAATTTGATATGAATACTCTTATTAAGAGCAGGTGGAGGGAATTAGCCCTATGAAGCCCGGCAACCATCCGTACTGAATCGCCAGTACGGAAACGGTGCTAAATCTAACAGCGAACGCTGAGAGATGAGAGGAAATCGGAATTTTTAGGAATCCTTCTGTCTCGTTTATGAGTTCAGAAGGATTTTTTTGTATTCTGCCTCTAACAGAGTTTCTATCAAAAAAATATAAGGGGGAATTTATTTTGAAAGGAAAATTCTTATTAAGTGCAGCGCTCGTCACAGGGTTAACGGTCTCGTCAGCTTTACCGGTTACATATGCGCATGACGAGCTTGGGGACATCATCATTGAGAAAGGGGAGCGCAATTCGGATGAAATCAGTTCGGTTCCCGTGACGGAAGGAAGCAAGAACGTCAAGTATCTACATGAGACGGCAGCAGTATCATTAAAGGAAATCCGAGAAGGCGTAAAAAATAGTACGGCCGACGTGTACGCCCATAAAGGGTTCGCATACACAGGAACACATACTGCCGGTGGAGGAAACGGCGGGGTTCGCGTGTTTGACTTGAAAGATCCATCCAACCCGAAAGAAGTCGCTGTATTCGCCGACCAAGACATTCCTGGGACTTGGCAGGAAAAAGTAATCGTGAAGACGGTGAACACAAAATCGTTCAAAGGAGATTTGGCGGTTGTATCGGCACAACAACTCGACTCTAAAAATCCGAATTCTAAAGGTGGATTCCTGATTTATGATGTGACGAACCCGTATGAGCCGAAGAAGTTGGGTTTCTATGAAGTGACGAAGAAAACGAGAGGCACACATGAGCTTTACTTGACGACACAAGGGGACCGGGTATTGGTCCTTGCCTCGAACCCTTACGCGGACTACTATTCACACGGTAAAGAGAAGGACTTCCAACTCGTCGATGTCACCAACCCGGCGGAACCGAAGAAGCTATATGAGTTCGATCCACGCTCATTAGCAGAAGTCGATGAAAGCTTTGACGGATACAACTGGAACGCACCAGATGGCAAGAAGAGACCGGTCTTCAATCATAGCGCCTATGCGGATGAGAACGGGAAAACAGCGTTTCTCTCGTTCTGGGATCTTGGAACGATCATCTTGGATATTTCAGACCCAGATAACGTGACATACGAAGGACGCACAGCGTTCGCATCGGATCAACAAGGCTCGGCGCACTCGGCGGCACTTGCAAAAGGCGGCACGGTACTCGTTGAAACAAGAGAAGTGTATGCACCGGTTAAATCAGGCTACGAACAAGCTTACGGATACACACGGATCTTCGACATTAAAAACAAAACGAATCCAAAACTATTGAGCGAATTCAAGACGGATTTGACAGAAGACATCTCTGAGAATCCGGCTGAACAAGTGACGTTCGGTAAAACGGTACACGATCCAAAAGTACATGGGAACACGTTGTACTTGTCTCACTATGCGGGCGGGGTTCGAACTGTTGATATTTCGAATCCAAGTCACCCGGTACAAATCGGAAAATACGTGCCGGCCGATGCGAATATCTGGGGCGTGTACGTCGATCAAAACTATGTGCTCGCGTCTGACATGGGTACAGGGTTGAAAGTGCTCCAAAAAACCAACAAGTAATGCCATCTCGACAACCAGCGAAGCTCGACTTCGCTGGTTTTTTGTATAATGAAACGAGGGGGCGATGTCGTGACCAATCGATTTTTATTAGAGAGTCGAGAACTGGAGACGTTCATGTCTCAAATGTTTGTGATTTGTCCACAATGTGGGGGCCGAGCGGACGTTTTGGAGAAGATTAATGAGGTACGCCTGAGCTGTTTCCATTGCGGTCATCTGCAAATGAAGCAAAACGGTACAAAATATATCGGTGGAGCTATCGATGTTCATTTCGGATTGCCGCTCTATCTACAAACAGGTTGTTGTGGTCATGTACTATGGGCTTACAACCAAGAGCACCTCGGCTACATGAAGCGTTATATCGAGGCGATGATACGGACAAGCGACAGGGCGAATCGCAGTATTGAGAGTCGCTTGCCTAAGTGGATGAAGAAAAAGCAGAATCGGGATGAAGTATTACGAGCGATTGTAAAATTAGAACAAATACGGTAGAGGTGAATTGGGTGGACCGACGAAAAGAACTGCATGAAATCGAGCTCTATCAGAAGCATTGTGTTATGCGCTCCCGTATCAAATCAAATACTTAGGAGAAGATACGTTATTTCCAAGTGAGTCGTTGTCTGAGTACGAATTGTTATGGGGAGAGTGGGAAGACATTTGGATAGAGTCTTCTCTACAATCAATCGAATGGATTCGATTGCGACCAAAGGTGTTAGTCTACAAGGGAGCAATCGTCGAACCGGACGTATGTGACATGACCGATGAAATAATATTTATTTTAACGAAAGAACGAATCCCGTTTATACAGGACAATAAAACGATTCAAATTTTTGGCTATGTTCGAGATACGGGAATATTTGAACCGAAACGTGACGTATAGCGTAATCCTGTATTTACTTTGTATATACTGATTGTTTAGTTTTTGTCGTAAAACGAAGGCGAGTCGGGTATGCTAAGTAAGAGAACACGTTTAGAAAGGGATGAAGCATATGGATCACTTGAACACGATTGACCCAGAAGACATCACCCGCATCGCCGTCGTCGGCGCCGGCTGGGTCGGCGTCAGTTTCGCCTATCAACTTTCGATGGCCGCGCTCTGTGAAGAGCTCGTCTTGATCGACTCGAACCACGCCAAGGCCGAAGGGGAGGCGATGGACCTCAATCACGGGATATCATTCGCCCCGAGTCCGGTCCGAATTTGGGCAGGTGACTACTCGGACTGCCGCGACGCCGATATCGTCATCATCACGGCCGGTGCCGCTCAAAAGCTCGGTCAGACCCAGATGGACCTCGCCGAACAAAATGCGAAGGTCATGCAACATGTCACGGAACAAATTATGGCGAGCGGATTCGACGGTATCATCGTCGTCGCGACGAACCCGGTTAATGTCATGGCACACGTCGTCTGGAAGGCGTCCGGCTTGCCGAAACATCGCGTTATCGGTTCAGGAACAGTCCTTGATACGGCACGTCTCCGTTATAAGGTAGGCGAGTACTTCGACTTGTCGTCACGGAACTGCCACGTCTATTATATGGGCGAGCATGGTGCTGGGGGCTTCGTCGCCTGGGACAACGCCCGCGTTTACGGGAAGTCGATGAAGCAGCTACTTGAGGAGAATGAATCGTATCGCCAAGAAGATTTGGACGCCATCTATCAAGGAGTCCGCGATGCGGCGAATCAAATCATCGAATATAAGAGCGCGGCGTACTACGCGATCGGGCTCGGGCTCCTCCGAATCGTCCGCGCCATCGTCCGGAATGAGAACTCCGTCGTGACAATCGGTGCCCATCTCGATGGCGAATACGGTGCCTCAGGTCTCCATATCGGCGTACCGGCCTTGATTGACCGGACTGGTATCCGCCAAATCGTCGAGATCGAACTGACGGACGAGGAACAAGGACAGTTCGATGCCTCGGTCGGACGGATTCGCCAAGCGATTGACAACATCGAATCATCAACATAAAAAGGACCCGGCTGCAATCGCAGCCGGGTTTGTCATTACGACGCCTTCTTCTCGGCGACGTCTTTCTTATAATATTTCTCGGACGTGAAGAACTCGGTCGTCAAGCGCTTCACTTCGCCGCTCAACATCAAGACGGCAATCATGTTCGGGATAAGAATCATCGCGAGCATCAAATCAAGGAAGTTCCAAATCATCTGTGCTCCACCGATTGCACCGATGACGATTGAGCCGATATAGACGACTTTCATCAGGAAGCCGGCCTTCAAACCGAATAAGTACTCGGCTTGGCGCGACCCGTAGAAGATGATGACGATAATCGTCGACAAGACGAAGAAGATGAGCGAGATTGTGACAAGCAGGCTGCCCGTGTACCCGAAGTACTGTTGGAACGCGATTGTTGTCAGGGCTGCTGGATCGTTCATCGCATCGGCCCGTGTCCATACACCGGACGACAAGACAACGAACGCCGTCGCGCTACAGATGATGAGCGTATCGATGACGATCCCGATCACGGCCCAGAAGCCTTGCCGGACCGGATGATCCGTTTGCGCAGCGGCGTGGGCAATCGGTGCCGTCCCGAGTCCTGCCTCGTTCGAATAAAGACCACGGGCGAAGCCCCAACGAATCGTCTCGGCGATGGCGGCACCAGCGAAACCACCGAGCGCGGCCATCGGTTGGAATGCGTATGAGAAGATGAGCCCGAGTACTTCCGGGATTTGTGAGAAATTCATCAAGACGATAATGAAACCGGCACCGACATAGACGAGTGCCATCGCCGGGACGATGACTTCCGTCACTTTCGCGATGCGTTTCATACCGCCGAAGACGACGAGGGCGACGAGCCCGGCGACGATAATCCCGGTCACAAGGGTATTGCCGTTGAACGTCTCTCTGACGGCCGAACTGACGGCGTTTCCTTGAACCATGATACTCGGGATGAGTTCGATCATGAGAGCGAAGGCGAACCATGAGGCGAGCCATTTCAGCTTCAAGCCTTTCGCCATATAGTAGACGGGACCGCCGACAAATTCACCGGCCTCGTTCTTCTCGCGGTAACGGACGGCGAGGACGCTCTCCGAGAACTTGATGGCCATCCCGACGACGGCGATGACCCACATCCAGAAGATGGCGCCCGGACCGCCGAACATGATGGCGGCTGGTACCCCGATGATATTGGCGGCACCGATCGTCGAAGATAAGGCCGACGTCAATGCCTGGCGGGGACTGATGTCACCTTCACCTTTTGGTTTTTTGAAAACACTGCCTAACGTTTGTTGCATTATGTAGATGGGGTATCGGAATTGGAAGAATCCTAAACGAATCGTCAAATAGAGTCCAGACAAAACGAGTAACGAGATGATTGGCACACCCCATAGCCAATCTGAAATTGTCGTCACCACAGTCACAAGTTGTTCCACATCACCACTCCTATCCAGTATTTTACTTATACATTGTTGCCTAACGAGACAGAGGCTAAACCCATTCTTTCAAATTAGAGGAGGAGACTTATATGAAACAAGCACAGCATCTCGTCGTATCGGGTCGGGTCCAAGGGGTCGGTTTCCGCTATTTCGCGCAAGCGACTGCCCTTGAATACGGCATCACAGGTTGGGTCCGGAATTTGAATGACGGGACGGTCGAACTTCAAATCGAAGGAGACGCGGAGAGACTCGAATCATATAAACGCGCCCTCTATGACGGCAATCGTTTTGTCGGGGTCGAACGGATTGAAGCGGAAGAGGCGACGATCGAATCATTCCGGAAGTTTGATATCCGTTATTGACCATTTTTCTCATTTACAGCTAGTCAGTGAGTGCGACCAACCGATAATTTGTAAATTAAGGGAACGGTTCCATACAATAAATCCACATTTCAAAAAAATAAACATCATTTTTATGGATAGGGTGGTCAAAAAAATGAAAGTGTGTATAATGAAATAGACCAAGCGGTTTATTGTCAGAAAATTTAGTCATTTGATTCATTGGGTAACACGGAAGGTATTACATGTATGTGGAGGTAGTTGTATGAAAAAATCGACATTATTCCCGTTAGCATTCACGATTTTCGCATTATTCTTCGGGGCCGGGAACTTGCTGTTCCCACCGATGCTAGGTGCGATGGCAGGACAGAACCTCGTCCCAGCCCTAGTCGGCTTCGTCATTACCGGCGTCGGGCTACCATTACTCGCGCTCTTCGCAGTCGCGCGGGTCGGCGGTGGATCTGACCAAATCGCTCGGTATATTCCGAAGCGGCTTGCGCTCGTCTTGACGGGATTAATGTACGTGGCGATTGGACCGTTCTTTGGGATTCCTCGGACGGCAGCAGTCACGTATGAGATGGGAGTCGTACCGTTTCTCGGTGCGCCATCTACGCTCACGCTCGCAATCAGTTCAACTGTCTTCTTCGGTTTGACGTTCTTCTTGACGTTACGTGCTCAGAAATTGATTGAAGTCATCGGACGCATCATCACGCCAATCCTCTTGCTCTTGCTTGCGGCAATCGGAATCACGAACCTCGTGGCTCCACTCGGGAAGCCGGTCGCACCAGCAGAAGGATATGAGACGTGGATTGGTGCCCTCGGGGAAGGCTTCAAACAAGGCTACTTGACGATGGACGTCTTCGGCGCTCTCGTCTTCGGTGCCATCGTGCTCGTCACGCTCAAAGCGAACGGGATGACGGACCAAAAAGAAGCATCTTCACTCCTTCGGACGTCTGGAATGCTCGCTGTCACGTGTTTGATGCTCGTCTATATCTCGCTCGGGTCGATTGGAGCGAACATGACAGGCCAAACAGGAACGACGGACGGAGCAAGCTTGCTTCAAGCGTTTGCAGGTTCGTCTTTCGGACAAGTCGGAATGCTCGCGCTCGGGGCTGCGGTCTTCCTCGCTTGTTTGACGACAGCGGTCGGACTCATCACTGAGTTCTCACGCTTCATCAGCAACACGTTCGAATCACTCAAGTATTACCAAGTCGTCATCGCGACGACGTTGTTCGGCTTCATGATTTCACTCGTCGGACTCGGTATGTTGATTGAAATCGCAGTACCGCTTCTCACGCTCTTGTATCCGGTCATGATCGCACTCGTGCTCGTCTCGATTACGGAGCGGATTCAACGCAACCCGCATGTCGCCATGAAGGCGACTGTATATACGGCTCTCGTGCTCTCGCTCTTCGAGACGACACACGGATTGGCGCCGTCAGCAGCAACAGCTTGGATCACGAACTTGCCGATGGCTGAGATCGGACTTGCTTGGGCAGTTCCAACATTGATCGTGTATGTGATCACACTGTTTTTACCGAAAAATCGTTCCAACCAAGCACTCGCTCAATCACGCATCTCATAAGCAAGTGTTTGAACACCCATCCTCTGGTCAAGGATGGGTGTTTTGCTGTCTTATCGTTTGCTCATTTCATTCATCAACAAGTAAAATGAAAGGATGAAAAGGAAGTGACATACATTGACGACTAAACAAAAGAAACAATTGGCGATTCTCATGTTGAACATGTTCATCGCTGTAGCAGGATTCGGGATTATCATCCCGATTATTCCTGATTATTTGAAGATGATTGGAGAAGGCGGAACCGCTGCCGGACTCATGATTTCTGTCTTTGCCGGTGCCCAGCTGCTCATGTCGCCGATTGCCGGGAAATGGGCGGACGTTTACGGCCGCAGGCTCATGATCATCCTCGGACTCATCGGGTTTACTATCTCGATGGGCGTCTTTTACTTATCAGACAACTTGACCGTCCTGTTGATTTCACGGGCGATTGGCGGCGTCGGGGCCGCTCTCTTGATTCCGGCCATCTTTGCTTACGTGGCCGATATCACAACGCTCAAACAACGGGCGAAAGGGAACAGTTATATTTCCGCGGCAATGTCGCTCGGGATTGTCATCGGCCCAGGAATCGGTGGTTTCTTCGCCGAATTCGGGTTGAAGGCACCGCTCTTGTTATCGGCGATCGTATCATTCGTTGCCGTCATCTCGTCAATCATTCTATTGAAAGAACCGGACCGTGAACCGTATGTCCAAACGAGTGAGAGTGAATCGTTACCGCGTCAACTCGTGTCGTCGACACGGAAACCGTATTTCTTCGTGCTCGTCATCAACTTGGTCATGGCATTCGGTTTGATGGCATACGAGTCGGTCCTCGGTCTGTTCGTCAGTGAGACGTTCAGCGCAACGCCGCAACAAATCGCGGTCATGATCACCGGGACGGGAATCGTCAGCGTTATCGTCCAACTGTTCGCGGTCGACCGTCTCGTCTCGCTGTTCGGTGAGATTAAAGTCGTGCTCATCTTTATCATGCTCGCCGCGCTCGGCTTCTTGTTCTCACTGTTTGCCGGGTCTTACACGATTTTCTTCGCGGTCACGTTGATTATCTTCTTGTCGACGTCAATTTTACGACCGGTATTGAATACGCTCGTATCGAAAATGGCAGATAAAGAGCAAGGGTTTGCGATGGGGATGAACAATGCTTATATGAGCATCGGGAATATCGTCGGACCGACGCTTGCCGGAATCGCCTTCGATATCGATATGCGCTATCCGTTTGTGATGGGGCTCGTTCTGTTGCTCGTGACGTTCGCGGGAACGTTGAATTGGTCGAAACGGAACACTGCGGCCACGTTCGAACAATAAGTTGAGGAGGGAATGTGATGATTTATGTCGGTGTGACGGGGTGGGGAGACCATGATTTACTGTATACGACCCCAGAAGAACGAAAACATAAACTGTCGACCTATGCGGGACATTTCCCGACCGTTGAAATCGATTCCTCGTTTTATGCGATTCAACCGGTGAAGAATTACGAGAAGTGGAACTTGGAAACACCGGAGACGTTCCAATTCATCGTCAAAGTTTCCAGGGAAATGAGCGGCCATGACCGGGAGCCGAAGCTACCTCTCGCCGAGCTGTTCGAACGGTATCGAACGTCTGTCGAACCGCTGAAACAAGCTGGGAAGCTACGAGCCGTGCTCGTCCAACTCCCGCCCTGGTTCGATGTCTCGAAGCCACATCTCGATTATTTACGGACGATCCGTGACGAGTTGCACGACTATGACATCGCCATCGAGTTCCGGAACCCGACGTGGTTCTCCGAGGCGTTCCGGGAGCGGACGCTTGCGTTCTTGTCGGAACAACGTTTCATCAATACGATTTGTGATGAGCCGCAAACGAAAGAGAGCAGCATCCCGTTTGTCCCGGTCGTGACCAATCCGGACGTGGCCGTCGTGCGCTTGCACGGCCGTAACACCGCCGGCTGGCTCCGAAAGCCGGGCATGACGAGCCAAGAATGGCGTCACGTCCGCTGCCTGTATCGCTATAGTGAGGATGAACTGCAGGAGCTCGCTGCGGCCCTCAAACAAGTCGACGAAACAGCGAAGTCGGTGTACGTCTACTTCAACAACAACTCGGCCGGCGACGCGGTACCAAACGCCAAACGGTTGATTGAGATTCTCGGTGCTGAATATGAACTCGCCCCGAGCCAAATCAGTCTGTTCTAGGAAGGGGGATCGTCTTGAGAACGATTACGATGTTCCATTATAATGACTTACATTCGAAATTCCATAACTGGCCGCGGTTCGTCTCGTTTTTGAATGAGCATCGGACGGACGAGACGCTCGTCTTCGATCTCGGCGACCATGCCGACCGCACCCATCCGGCGACAGAAGTGACGCGCGGACAAGTGAACGTCCGACTGCTCAACCGGATTCGACCGACGGCGGTCACGATCGGCAATAATGAAGGCATCACGTTCCCGCACGACTGGCTCGCCCATCTGTATGACGAGGCCGCGTTCCCGGTCCTATTAGGGAATGTCTATCAAGCAGCTGGTGAACGACCAGAATGGGCGTCGGAGACGCTCATCGTCGAACGAGAGGGAATTCAGATTGGGCTGTTCGGGGTGACCGCGCCGTATGAAGAGCTTTATCCTGAACTCGGTTGGGCCATCGAAGCACCACATGCGGCAACGGCGCGTGCCCTCGAGACACTTCGAGACTGCGACGTCATCATCGCGCTCAGCCATCTCGGCTTTTATGCCGACGAACGGCTCGCCGAGGCGTTCCCAGAAATCGATGTCATCCTCGGAGCCCATACCCACCACGTACTCGATGAAGGTGTCGTCACGAACGGCGTCCTGATTGCGCAGGCCGGCAAATACGGGCAGTACGTCGGGCAAATCGAGCTAGCCATCGAAGGAAAGCGGGTCATCGAGAAACGGGCTTGTCTCCACGATGTATCGGAGCGCGAACCTGATGAAGCGACGGTCGCGGTCCTAGCCGCAGAGTATGGTCAAGCCGAGCGTCTGCTCGATGTGACGATTGCCGAGACACCAGGTTATGAAAGTGACTGGTTCGGTCCGTCAGCCATCGGAGACCTATTGGCGAGCGGACTCGCGGACTGGTGTGACGCCGAGTTGAGTATCATCCCATCCGGTGTCTTGTTAGAAGGTTTGCGCCCGGGCCACGTCACGCTAAATATGTTGCACCGGATTTGTCCGCATCCGATCAACCCTTGTCTCTTGACGCTTGACGGGGCGACCCTCGTCCGATTTTTGAACGACGTCCAAGAAGATGCGTTCACGACAATGCATGTCCGTGGCCTCGGTTTTCGCGGGACGGTGCTCGGTAGCCCGATCCTCCATGGAATCGACAGCCGACAGGGTCGCTATTCGATTAATGGTGAGGAAATCAAGCTAGACGGGACGTATCGTGTCGCCACGGTCGACATGTTCACGTTCGGACCGCTCCTTCCGTATTTGGCCGATCAGCCGAAGCGTTACTTTATGCCTGAACTGCTGCGTGACGTGTTACGCGAGACGATCGTGACCCGTCATAATGCCATCCGAAAAGGATAGGGACGGGACCGGTCGGCATGCTATGATAGAACAGTGGAGGTGTGAAACATGATTAGAGTGAATCGCCACGGCTATACCGTCATTGAAGAGAAACGTGACGGTTTTGACGAGGAAGCGTTCATCGCACGCTATAGCGACGTGCTTGATAAATACGATTATATCGTCGGGGATTGGGGCCACGGACAGCTTCGGTTGAAAGGGTTCTATGAGACGAAGTCCAAGTTCGCGACGTATGATAATCGAATCGATCACGTGATGGATTACGTGTATGAATACTGTAACTTTGGGTGCCCGTTCTTTGTACTCAAAAAAGAGACGGAAATCGATGAAGCGGAAGACGGTCCAGTCTTCGGTGGCACGAAACAACCGCTCAAACTGAAACGCAAATTCAATAAATCGGAAGAAGCCGAGCCTTCGACCGGTACATGACGCGCTGATGACATCAGCGCTTTTTTGTTACATTTATTTTCCAAATGTTTCTTTTAGGTGAAAAGACGGTGTGACAGGTTTAGGGATAGGAAAATTGTGATAACTTATATTTAAGGTTATTGTTTCTGTTCGGGTTTTTGTGGGTTTTGGAAGTGAGGTGGAAGTATGCAACACGTACAAACGGCGACCGTCGGTGACCGCGATGACGTCCATAATCGAATTCATAATTTCGGCTTGGGCGTACTAGCGATGTTGTTCTTCGGGTTCGGGAGTATCATGACGTTTTACTTCACCGCCGCAGTCCTGATCTATGAGGTTGTCCACGTCTTGTTCATCCGTCGCTTCGAATACCGACATGCATTTTTAAGAACTCGTTTATTCAAGGCCACGTCGCTCGCGGCGGTTGCCGTCGGGGTGCTCTTATTGATCTTATCGATGTCGCAATTTTTCTTAGGCAACGTGATGTACTGAAGGGAAAGGGAAAAACCTTTTCCCTTTTTTCGCATTCTCCTGAAACTTTTTCATTGTTTTCACGTACACTAAGAAAAGACTGATAAAAAAAGGGTGGAACATATGACAGCACAATGGAAACAACACGCACGACACATGTTAAAAGGGAAATGGTGGCTTCTTGCCGGGATTTTGATCGTCTTCACCGTCTTGAACGCGATCCCGCAGACGTTCGCCCCGACGGTGGACCCAGAAGTGGCACCTACGGCGACGGAAACATCACTGACACTCTTGTCACTTTTGCTCACAATTTTGATCGCACCGCTCACGCTCGGATGGTCTTGGATCGTCCTGTCGGTATCACGTGGCGACAAGCCGGCCATCTCGCAACTGTTTGAACCGTTCCGGAACGGTTACGTGAAGCACGTTCTGGCACCGCTCCTCATGGGGATTTTCATCTTCCTCTGGTCGTTGCTTTTAATAATTCCAGGAATCATTAAAGCGTTCTCGTACTCGCTCACGTATTACATCATGCGTGACGAGCCGGAACTTTCGGCACTCGAAGCGATCACGGAGTCTCGTCGGTTGATGGACGGCCACAAGATGCAAGCGTTCAAGCTCGTCTTGTCGTTCATCGGTTGGTTCTTCGTCGGGATTTTGACGCTCGGGATCGGATTCTTGTTCATCTATCCGTACTTCTCGACGGCGTATGCGACGTTCTACGATTCGATTCAGCAAGATCAGCGACCAGAACCGCAATATATGACCGACCATTCAACGGATGCCCCGACAGGATTCTAAATCTGTAAACGCATAATATGATGAAAGCGACTGTCCCTTATAATTAAGGGGCGGTCGCTTTTTGTAGTGGATGGATCATTTCCAAGCGCTTGGAAATGAGCGGAGGAACACAGGAGGTAGTAAGTCAGAGTCAATCATCCTTATGTTACAAAATAATTTTAAAATGGAGACGCGACACAAATAGTCGTACTCCTTTGTTATAATAGGTTCTCATTGTCTGTCAGCTTGAACTCGCACAAAGGAGAAATTAACACCATGCTTCGATTAATCACGCTCATTATATTCACGTTTCTAATCGTTCCTTCGACTGCCCTTGCAAGCTATACGCCACCGCCGATGAACCCTGGCGAAGAGGAAATGATGTATGAGATGCCAAATACCGTCAACACAACCGCCCGTGTTCTGGAAGTCATTGAGGAAAGAACAGAAATTGAGGAAATCACACAAGAAGAAAGAGAATTTCAACTATTGAATGTCGAGATTTTATCTGGAGAATATAAAGGCCAGGAAATCGAGGTCGAAGGTTTCAATTACGTCGATACGTATTTTGCGAACAGCAACTTCTGGTTTGAAGAAGGTGACCGCATTACCGTCGGGCTTCAAATTGAAAATGGGGAGATCACCCGGGCTTATCCGATCGGATATACGAGAGACGTTCCAACCTATATTCTAGGTGGGTTGTTCATCGCGCTGTTGCTCTTCTTTGGCAAGGTGAAAGGCCTTAAGTCTGTGATTACGTTAGGGTTGACTGTCTTTATTCTCTTCAAGTTTATGATTCCTTATTTGTTGGAAGGCTATAATCCGGTCTTGCTCGTACTCATTACAGGCGCGATTGTCACGACGCTGACTTTCGTGATTGTGAGCGGAATTTCTTGGAAAACGCTTGCTGCGATTGCCGGAACCGTGGGCGGATTGGGCGCGGCGGCTTTGATTTCCTTTATTTTCATGAGTCTGATGAAAATGTCCGGTTTTCATGGGGAAGAAGAAATCATGCTCGGGATGCTCGATTCGGAAAATTCGATCGACCTTTCTGGCCTGTTGCTTGCTGGGATCATCATTGGAGCGCTTGGCGCTGTCATGGATGTCGCGATTTCGATTGCTTCATCACTTGAGGAAGTAAAACGTAATAACCAGAAGGCGTCTTATAAAGACTTGTTCAAGTCAGGAATGAACGTAGGCGGAGACATCATGGGTACGATGGCGAATACGTTGATCTTAGCTTACGTAGGCGCCTCCCTCCCAATTCTTTTATTGATGAATGCCTACGAGTATCCTTTCGGAGAATTGATTCATATGGAGGTTTATAGTGTAGAAATCCTGAGGACGCTTGCCGGGAGCATTGGTCTCGTGCTTGCCATTCCGATTACCGCTTTCGTATCAGCTTTGCTTTTAAGTAAGCAGGAGATAAAGGCAGACCAAGATGCAACGATTGTGATTGGTGACCGAAATACAGGGTCGTAAATAATATCGAGCGATTCAAAGCTCCTTTTAACCAAATCGATTGTCGTATCGATGATGTAGTCATCAGTTGGCCCCGGCGTTTGCTCCGGGGTCATTTTTTTTAGATTCCATCGCTTATATCGATTCGAACACAAAAAAACCTGAATGCGCACCTTTTATCAAGTGTCGATCATTCAGGCTTCGGTTCAGCGAATATCAATTAGACGTTCACCGGCTGTTTCTGTAAATATGGTTTAAGCGAGAGCGTATGCTCGGCAACGACTTTGCGAATCGTCTTCGTCTTCGAGCGCATGACGAGCGATGTCGTCTCGACGATATCGTCCGTCAAGAACTTGACACCATCGAGCAGCTCACCCGTCGTGACACCTGTCGCCGCGAAGATGCAGTCGTCGCTCTTGACGAGATCGTCGAGTGTGAGCAGTTGAAGCGGGTCTTCGATACCCATTGAGATGACGCGTGCCGTCTCTTCTTCGTTCATCGGGTGAAGACGAGCTTGCATGTCACCGCCGAGCGCTTTGACGGCGGCTGCCGTGATGACGCCTTCCGGTGCGCCGCCCGTCGAGATGAAGATGTCGATCGGGTTCGATTTTACGGCAGCGGCGATTCCGGCTGATACGTCACCATCTTCGAACAATTTGACGCGAGCGCCCATTTTAATGGCGGCTTGGCGTAAATGCTCATGACGGTCCCGATCCTGCATGATGACCGTCACTTCCTCGATGCGTTTCCCGTTATAGAGGGCGGCTTTCTCGATGATCGACTCGAGCGGCTCGTCGAGAGAGACTTTCCCTTTCAAGTTCGGTCCGACGACAAGTTTATCCATATACATATCAGGCGCGTGGAGGAGGGCGCCTTTATCAGCGACAGCGATGACGACCATCGCGTCCCCGAGCCCTTTGGCGACAATCGATGTGCCTTCGAGCGGGTCGACGGCGATATCGACTTCAGGACCGAACGTCGTACCGAGACGTTCACCGATATAAAGCATCGGTGCCTCATCGAGTTCACCTTCACCAATGACGACAGTTGCATCCATATTGATCGTGCCGAGTACTTCACGCATGGCCGATGTCGCTGCGTCATCCGCTTCGTTCTTTTGCCCACGACCAATCCATTTCGATGAGGCCAATGCTGCTGCCTCGGTTGCTCGTACGATCTCTAACGCTAATTCTCGTTCCATAGTGTTGTACCCTCCACGTGATATCTTTTTAATGTGACATACTAATAGTTGTGTTAATCCGTGGATTAGTGTATCACAATTACGTAAATGATGTAAATAGGAGAGATTCTTTTCTCGAACGAGAAAAAGGATTACTATAGGAGGCAGGGGGGATTGCGATGTATTTTGTAAACAGAGAAAAGATTAACGAGACGTTGACCCATATGGAGACGATGCTCAGTCGACTCGATCAATTAGAGGGGGACGCGTTCACCATCGAGCTGGCGAAACAACGTTTGGCCGTTCACTTGATGGAGGGCGTGATTGACGTCGGCAACTCGATGATTGACGGGTTCATCATGCGTGACCCGGGCAGCTATGAGGATATTGTCGACATCTTGCTCGACGAGCGTGTGCTCGACGCTGAGACGGCGGAAGCGACGAAAGCGCTCGTCGGATTACGGGCGCACTATGTCAGGGAGTTCGTCACGGCAGATTCGGCCCGGTTCGACGCCTGGGTCGACCGTGATAAATCAACGTTCGAGGCATTCCCGGAGCAGGTCCGACGCTATCTCGAGGTGGAGCTCGGTCCTGTATCAGCATTTTTACCAGAAAGCGAGTGATTGGATGAATCCGATTAAAGGATACTTATTTGATTTAGATGGCACGATGTATGCGGGGACGGCCCCGATTCAAGCAGCGGTCGATTTTGTGAATCGACTCGAGGCGACCGGCTTCCCATACTTATTCGTCACGAACAACGCGTCGATGACGCCGGAGCAAGTGGCGGATAAACTTGTCTCGATGGGTGTGCATGTGACGCCTGAGCACGTATTGACGAGTGCGATGGCGACGGCCCGTTATATCGAGAAGATGACGCCAGGGGCGACGATTTACATGATCGGTGAAGATGGCCTGCGCCTGGCGCTCGAAGAACGCGGTTTCCATGTGACGGAAGAGGCGAAGGCGGATTACGTCGTCGTCGGGCTCGACCGACACATCACATACGAAAAGTTGGCGAAAGGCGCGCTCGCGATCCGTTCCGGCGCTCGTTTCATCTCGACGAACGGCGATATCGCCATTCCGACCGAACGCGGCTTTTTACCAGGGAACGGTGCACTCACGTCCGTCTTGACGGTAACGACGGAAAAAGATCCGTTCTTTATCGGCAAACCAGAACCGGTCATGGTCGATATCGCGCTTGAGATGATTGGTCTCACGAAAGAAGAAGTCGTCATGGTCGGGGATAACTACCATACCGACATCTTGTTCGGGATCAACGGCGGGATTCGGACGCTCCACGTCAACTCAGGCGTACATGGTCCGGCTTTCATTCAGGAACAAGAAAAACTCCCAACCTATATGGTCGAGAGCTTGGACGAATGGACACATGCATGAAAAAAAGGGATGACATGATTGTCTCCCTTTTTGTTTAGAATACTTGTTCGACTTCAACGATGCCAGGTACTTCTTCAATGAGCGCGCGCTCAATCCCGGCTTTCAATGTAATTGTTGAAGATGGGCAGCTGCCGCATGCACCCATCAAACGAAGTTTGACGATGCCTTCTTCTACATCAACGAGTTCGACGTCACCGCCGTCGCGAAGCAAGAACGGGCGTAATTTATCGAGTACTTCTTGGACTTGATCAAACATTTCCATGGTATCTACCCCTTTCTGGTTCTCTTTCATTCTAGCAAGTTTGAGATTGTTTCTCAATCATTAACGCTGAGCGTTTTGTGACGATGCAGCTTCTTGATTTTTGTATAATAGGAAAGAAGAGGGGGAATGGATATGAAAATCACGGTATATGGGGCCGAAGTACAGTGTGCGAGCTGTGTCGGGGCGCCGAGTTCGATTGAGACATACGAATGGTTGCAAAGCGCATTGGCACGGAAATATCCGAATCAGGCGTTTGAGTTCGAGTATATCGATTTTGAGACGGCGGACGATGACATCGCCGAAGCGATCAAGCAGGACGAGTGGTTCTATCCGCTCGTGCTCATCGATGGGGAAGTGGTGGACGAAGGGGTCGTCCAACTACGGAAAGTCTATTCGGCCATTGAACAGACGACAGCATGAAAAGAGTCGAGCGACGATTGTCGTTCGACTCTTGTGCGTTATAGAAGACGGAACGACGACGTCGCCGAACCTGCCGTGTAACCAGTGAGCGTCGCATCAGATTTTACTTGATACGTCCCACGTTGTGACGAAGAGCTTGTCGAGAGCGTGAACGTGATGGCGCCCGTTGAACTTGTCTTGCCTGTTCCTGTGAGCGTCGCGCCGTTTGGCTGTGTGACCGTCACACGGACGTCGGCGTTCGCGACCGCTTGGCCGTTCGAATTCCGGACTGTTGAAGAAATCGAGACGACTTCACCAGCGTAGTAAGTTGATTTCGATGTCGATACTGTCGTCGTGAGCGCTTGGACCGGTTGCGTCGTGCCGCCAGACGTCGGTGCTTGCACGAGTCCGTTCCCGAACCAGGTGTCACGGCCGGCCGTTCCGAGGTCGATCGAATCTTGTGACAGTTTCGTGCGGAGTTGCGAGCTCGACAACGTCGGGAACGCTTGCTTCATGAGTGCGAGGTTACCGGCGACGTACGGAGTCGCCATCGATGTCCCGCTCATTTGGCCGTATCCGCCAGTTGCGAGTGTCGAGTTGATGCTCACGCCTGGTGCCGCGACTTCGACCGTGCTGCCTGTAGCCGAGAATGAGGCGCGATTGTTGTTGATGTCCGTCGCTGCGACAGCGATGGCCGAGCTGTATCGGGCCGGGTAGTTGACGAGGTCGCCCGATCCGTCGGTGCGTCCGTTGTTACCGGCTGCCGCGACGACGAGGATGCCAGCATTATTGGCACGGTCGACGACTTGTTGGAGCGTTGAGGATGGACTCGTCGTCCCGAGACTCAAGTTGATGACGTCCATATCGTTCGTGATTGACCAATCGATCCCGGCGATAATACTCGATAGGCTACCGCTACCGTTCGCCTCGAGTGCCTTGACGGCGTAAATGCTCGCCTCGTGGGCAATCCCGACGGTCCCAATGCTGTTGTTACGGGCCCCGATAATACCAGCGACGTGCGTCCCGTGACCGTTGTCATCCGCGTATGAGCTCGTGACTGTACTGAACGAGGCACCACCAGAAATCGTCAAATCAGGGTGCGGCGAGATTCCGGTATCAACGACCGATACTTTCACGCCTTTCCCGGTGTAGCCACTCTGCCAAGCTGATGGAGCTTTCAACTTCGGAATGCCCCAGTCTTGCGTCTGATTTTCGATTTGTACCGTTTGATCGACTTCCATGTGGGCGACGTTCGGGTTGTTCTTCAAGCCATTCAAGGCAGCCTTCGGTACTTCGAGCGCTGCGGCCGGAATGTTTTTGTACTGTTGGCGAACTTCCATGCCTTCGATTGAGAGCGGGATGTTCTTCGCTGACTCTTTGAAGACGACGATGACGCGTTCTTTCGATTTGTTGGGAGCAGCTTCCGCGGCTTCCGGGACGGTTGACAAGACGAGCAATGAGGCGAGGACGGTGCTACAGATTTTTTTCAACTTGTTTCCTCCTTCGGGTTATGTAGGCGAGGCGACACGAAGTCGTTCGGCCGTGACCCTAGAGTAACAAGTTTTGCCAACGGGTAGAATATGTCAATCGAATCAATAATCTGAATATTTAGATAAGGATACAGGGGATTCAGATACAAGACTTTTGGCTCAACACGACGGTGGCTGAACGACAAATGGATTGCTTTACACTAAAAAGGATCGACCGAGATGGCCGACCCAGGCATGTTATTTAATGACTTTATGTTTCCAAAGAATTCCGGACTTGAGCAATCGCGCGACTTTTCCGGTGAGCGACTGCTTGCCCATGAAGACGCCGAATCCGGCCTTCTTCCCAAGCGATCCTAACGTGCCTCGGAGTTTGATATCCGGCAAATCTGGATACCCGACACCTTTCCATTTACAGAGTAGCACTTGGACGATCTGTTCGGCCTGCGCTTCCGCGAGCTGACCCGAAGGTGCATACGGCAGGCTGGCGTTGTCCCCGACGACGAAGATGTCGGGCTGTTCCGGGACGTAGTGGTGTGGTGTCAATTTGACACGTCCACCCCCGTCGAGTTCCCAACCTTGGTTGCGGACGACGGCGACCGGTTGAATCCCGGCGGTCCACACCGTCAAATCGGAAGCGAAGTGCTGTTCATGGTTCCATAACCCATCGGCGTCGACCCGGACGATGTTCGAGTTATTGATGACTTCGACACCATGTTCCTCGAACCAAGACTGGACATACATCGAGACGCGGTTTGATAGGAACGATAGGACGGACGGGCCGCGGTCGAACAAACGGACCGTCAAGTCGGGACGACTCTCGCGCAGCTCGCTGGCGAGCTCGACACCGGACAGGCCGGCACCGACGATCGAGACGACCGATCCCGGAGATAGGCCGTTGATTGCTTGCTGGGTCTTGCGTGATTCTTCTAACGTTTGGATGCTGTACGTGAACTCGGCGGCACCGGGCACGTTGTGATACTTGTCCTCGCAACCGAGGCCGATGACGAGGTCGTCGTACGGCACTTTTTCCCCGCTCGCGAGCAGGACCATTTTGTCCCCCGTATCGATATCGGTGACTTGGCCGTATATGTAGTCGACCTCTTCTGGAAAATCGATGCGGATGTCACGATCCGACACGGTCCCCGCCGCAAGTGCATAATACTCTGTTTTTAATCCATGGTAAGGTAGACGGTCGATGAGTGTGATCGATACGTCCTTCAGCTGATGGCCGAGGACACGTTCGATTACACGCATACCCCCGTAACCGCCTCCCAAGACGACTAATTTGCGCATAAAAATCCCCCTTTGTTACACTTCAACTGTATCATGTTATAATACGCCGTAGAAGAACCATTTTCCTGCTTTGAAGGAAAGGGGAAGGGTGAATGACATGATGAATCCGATCATTGAGTTCTGTGCCTCCAATTTAGCGATGGGTTCACAAATCGCCCGCGCCAAATTAGAGTCCGATCCAGACTTAGACGTCGTCGAATATGGCTGTACGGGCTACTGCGGCGTCTGTTCGCTTGACTTGTTTTGTCTCGTCGATGGTGAGGTCGTGACCGGGGATACACCGGAACAACTCGTGACGAATGTATATGAAAAAATTGAAGAAATGGCATGGTGAAAAAGTTTGAAGGACCTTCAAACTTTTTTTATTTTGACCGTTTTGACCCGTTGCATTTTTAAAAAGGGTCTGTTATATTCAAAGAGGTTCGAATGTATGTTGTCTGACGTTTAACAACAGAAAAAGAAAGCGTTTCAAACGGTAGGACACATCTCGATTCGGGTATATCACATTATCAGGTTTCCCCAATATGAAAGGAGCACAACACCAATGAATATCATGAGCGTGGTTGGTATTTTGGCACTAATTGGAATCGCTTACATCTTCTCGACCAACCGTAAAGCCATCAAATGGCGCACCGTGCTTGCCGCTTTCGCGGTACAGTTTACGTTCGCCTTCCTCGTCCTCTTCACTACAGTAGGACGTAACGCGTTAGAATGGATCTCAGGAGGCGTCCAGAACGTCTTGAACACGGCGAACGCCGGGATTAGTTTCGTCTTCGGTACAGCTGTCGGCGGAGACAACTTCGTCTTCGCGTTCCAAGTGTTGACGATTATCGTCTTCATGTCGTCACTCATCGCACTTCTCTACTATGTAGGTGTCATGCAGTGGGTGATCCGTATCCTCGGTACGGCTCTCGCCAAAGCACTTGGCACATCACCTAAAGAATCGCTCTCAGCGACAGCGAACATCTTCGTCGGTCAGACGGAAGCACCGCTCGTCATCAAACCTTACCTTCCAACGATGACGCAATCGGAACTCTTCGCTGTCATGGTCGGTGGTCTCGCCTCGGTTGCCGGTTCAGTTCTTGCTGGATACGCTGCTCTTGGTGTACCGCTCGAGTACTTGCTCGCAGCGAGCTTCATGGCTGCTCCTGCTGGTCTCATGTTCGCGAAAATCATCGTCCCGGAAACAGACGTACCGGATGACGATATCGAAATCGCTGAAGATGAAGAGAACAAGGCAGCGAACTTCGTCGATGCAGCCGCTCGCGGTGCCTCTGACGGTCTCTTCCTTGCATTGAACGTCGGTGCGATGCTTCTCGCCTTCGTTTCATTGATCGCGCTCGTTAACTTGATTCTCGGTGGAATCGGTGGCTTGTTCGGTTTCGACGGTCTCACGCTTCAATTGATTCTTGGTTATGTGTTCGCACCGCTCGCATTCGTGATCGGTGTGCCATGGGCAGATGCTGTTCAATTCGGTAGCTTCCTCGGACAAAAACTCGTGTTGAACGAATTCGTCGCTTTCTCTGAATTCGCACCAATCATCGGTTCTGGTGACCTCTCGGCACGTACGGAAGCTATGATCGCGTTCGCACTCTGTGGATTCGCTAACATCTCGTCACTCGCTATCCTTCTCGGTGGTCTTGGTGGAATGGCACCGAACCGTCGGAACGATATCGCGCGCATGGGTGTCCTCGCGATTCTCGCAGGTACGCTTGCTAACTTGATGTCAGCCACGCTTGCTGGTCTGCTTCTCTAATCAAATACGATATACTCAGAGTGATCACTTCGGTGGTCACTCTTTTTTGGGGAGGAATGACATATGTATGGAATGATAGCGCTTTTTGATGAACAAACGGAGAAACGAATTCAAGAGGTATGGGAAGGCTTGAAACAAGAAGGAATTACTTCTTATGCATATGAAGTCTCGAATCGACAACCTCATATAACATTAGCTAGTTACAGTAGTTTGAATGTTGAGGCGTATATCGAACTGATGGACAGCTACTATCAATCGAAGGAGATTATAAATCTAACATTTAGTACGTTGGGTACGTTCATTCAATCGAGTGCACTTTTTCTTTCACCTACAATCTCATCCGGATTGAGGAGCCTCCACTTAGAGCATTATTGTATATTTGGGGAGTTTAATGATAACGCTGAGTCCTTATATTTGCCGGACTCATGGATTCCGCACTGTACACTGGCAAACAGATTGTCTAAAGAAAAGATGAAAGATGCTTTTGAATATTGTACTGATATTGTAAAACCTATAGCTGGAAAAATTGTAGAGGTGGCATTAATTGAATTAGTAACACCGATTCACGTTCGAGTATTACATAGAGTAAAATTATCCGCACAAAAGTAACAAAGCTAAGTTACTTAGGTGCATTCTTCTGTCAGGTTTGTCATATGTGACTAGGACCGATAGAAGGGATTGACCAGGAAACGGTGGGGTTTTATCGTTCCTGACGAGGTATATCCACTTCTTGGAGTCTCGGCCAAGTGGCTTGCCAATTCTTTTTATTGATCCGGACTCGATAAATATGATGGTGTGAAGCGTCGTTCGCAAAGGCCGGGGTCGGTCGTAACTTTAGTTCGACTATGTCGTCGATACCGTAAGGGGCGGCCAGCTTCAAGCGTCCGCCCGCACCAAGACTGACACCGATGGCCGTGACCGTCTCAGGGAAATGGGCCAAGGCATCGACCGCAGATTGATACGGTGGCAATTGATTGACCAGATGCATGCGGGCCTGGTTTTTGACCGACCAAGGGACGTTCGGTAACAGGTCGTGCAGTTGTGCCTCATACTGTTTTTCAATCGCCTCGTCGATGTGAGATCGGTCAAAGTAGATGACATCGACGTCCTCGATCGGCGTCGGTACTTCGTAGCCGTGCGCGTCATCCCATATTTTTGCCCGCACGTATCCGGCACAAATCCACCAATCGGGTAAACCGAGCGAAGCGACGATTGTCAACAGACGCATCAGTTCCACATCAGTCTCTAAAAAATGGGTCACATCTTCAGTCGTGTTCAATCCATCTCCTCCTATTCTCTCATTAGCATAGCGTACCTATACAAAAAGCACCTAGACCCCGGTCTAGGTGCTTGTCAGTTACGCTTGAAGTTGCATGCGCTGGCGTTCGATCCACGGCTTCAATTTGAGGAAGAGTGGGACGAACAAGGCGCTGATCAACAAGGCCTTAATGAAGTTGAACGGCAAGATACCGTATAGGACGAGGTCCGTTTTGACTGCCGGTTGCGCCATCTCGGTCATGCCGAAGAAGAACGCGTAGGCTGGTAAGATGAGCAAATAGTTCAAGATTGCCAAGCTGAGTGCCATCGTGATCGTACCGGCCACGAGGCCTGAAGCGAGCGCTTTATTCGTTTTACGTTTATGGTAGAACCATGCGACCGGATACATGAAGGCGACGCCTGCAAAGAAGTTCGCGACTTCGCCGACCGGAACGCCGCCACCGTTGAAGACATAGTAGAGGACGTTTTTTAGAGCGACGACCACGACGCCTGCGAGTGGGGAGAACACGATCCCGGCGACGAGCGCGGGAATGTCACTGAAATCCACTTTTAGGAACGGTGGTAGGAAAGGCAGCGGGAAGTTAAAGAGCATGAGGACAAAAGAAATGGCCCCGAGCATCGATAGCGTCACCAGTGTTGTCAATCGTTTGTTGCGCGTTGTTTTCATCAAAATCTCTCCTTTTGTCGCTCCTTGATGAATGGCACCCGTCGCATAGAAAAACCCGATTGTATCAAACAATCGGGAGAGTTTACGCGCATACGAAATAGATGTTCTCATCGGTGTTTAGACCACGCCGAAGAAAACATCCGGATATCGGTCGGATGCCGCCATCTTCTCCCATCCAGACTTTACTGTCGGCTTTCGAATCTCACGAAATCAGCAAGCAACGCCTTGCTCGCTCACGGGCTGAGAAGAACTTGTCTTCAATACCGCCGGTCGGGAATTTCACCCTGCCCCGAAGATGGAACGATTTAATTTTTTTTGTTACAGTTTAGTTATACAAGATATTTCACAAAATCTCAAGTCAGTTGACTTGAAGTTAAGATAACGAAGGAGGAGTTCAGATGATTCATTTGACAGAATCAGCCGCATTACAAGTCATCGATATGATGAAACAGACCGAACGCCCCGACGACCAGTACTTGCGGATCAAAGTGCAAGGGGGCGGGTGTACCGGCCTGTCTTATGGGATGGGGTTTGATGAGGATAAGACAGACAAGGACGTTCAGTTTGACCACTATGGTGTCCGTGTCATCGTCGCGGAAGCCGATCACGGGGTCGTCGACGGTCTCGAGATTGACTATAAGCAGTCGATGCTCGGAGGCGGCTTCACGATTAAAAATCCGAACGCCATCGCCACGTGCGGTTGCGGCTCGAGTTTCCGGACGGCATCGAACGCCGGGACACCTGGGGATTGCTAAACGAAAGGCCAATCATGTCTCATGATTGGCCTTTTTTGTATTCAGTCTGTCTCTTCAATCAGAATTAATCGAATGAGTTTCGAAGCCGCGTCTAACTCGATTTGATGTTGCCAAGGACGAAACGCTGTGATTTTACACGTGTCGTTCGTGATGCGGAACGAACAGACGCTCTCTTCCTCTTGGTCAAGGACCGAGTAACGGCTGAAGTCCGATAAGCTTTGGTAAATGGCATATTGTGTCGGTAATTCACACGACCATCCTTTTTCTAATGTGATCTGATGCATGCGTCTCGCCTCTTTCTTCTCTATATATATATAAGAATAACAAAAATATTCAAGGATGTGGAAGATTAGTCGAGAGGATGCAAGGGAAAATGAAAAGAGATGTCATTTCATGTAGGAGGGGCAGGGACGATGAGAAAAGTATTGATTTTCGGTGGCTCACGCTATTTTGGAAAGCGGTTGGCGCTTCGGTTGGCGGAGGCCGGTGACGATGTGACGATTGTGACGCGTGGACAACTGCAAGTACCCGAGGCGGAGGGCATCCGGTCGATCAGAGGGGACCGACAGTCGGTGGCGACGATGAAAGATTTGTCACGCGACCATTACGACCTCGTCTATGACAATATTTGTTTTAACCCGTACCAGGCAAAGATCGCCTCGGACGCTTTCATGGACCAAGTCGGTAAATATGTGCTCACGTCGACGATGTCGGTTTATGCGCCAGGCGCCGAGTTGAAAGAAAGTGATTTCAATCCGCTCCATCATGACTATCATCTCGAATCCGAACATGATTACGGGCAAGGGAAGCGAGAGGCTGAATCTTATTTCTTCCATCGCGCCTCGTTCCCGGTCGCGACGGTCCGCTTGCCGATCGTGCTCGGACCCGACGACTATACAGACCGTCTCAAGTTTTATATCGACGCCGTCCGACGGGAAGAGCCGATCGTGCTGCATCACCCGGAAGCGAAGATGGGGTTCATCTCAAGTTTTGAGGCGGCCGCCTTTCTAGAATGGGTCGGTCGGGCGAACGTGACCGGGCCGTTCAACGCGGCGAGTGAAGGGGTCATCTCGCTCGGGGCACTCATGGAACGGATCGGTCATCACTTAAATAAACCGGTCCAGATCATCAAAGATGGCGAGTCATCGCCGTACGATACGGACGTCGACTATTATATGTCGATCGCCGAGGCGAAAAAGGCCGGTTTCGTCTTCACTCAACTCGACGACTGGCTTGACCGGGTCATTGTGCAAACAATCCGCAAATGAAAATGGCCCTCATCATCGCGATGAGGGCCACATCATTATTTCCCGGCAAATACCGAAGTCGAATGTTGCGGGTGACGCGCTGTCGGGTCGACGAGCTGCTTCACTTGGTTGATGGCGATCGGGGCTTCACCGAAGCCTGTCGCAATCAATTTCACTTTTCCTTCATAAGTCGCGATGTCACCACAGGCGAAGATGCCGGCGACCGTCGTCTCCATGCGTGAGTCGACGCGGATCGTGTTCTTCTCGAACTCCATGCCCCAGTTTTTGATTGGGCCGAGCGATGAGACGAAACCGTAGTTACAGATGAGGTCGTCGATTTCGACGAATTTCGATTCGCCGTCTTTGTCCGTCAATTCGACCGACTCGATGTGTGTCTCACCTGAAAGTGACTCAATGTTATATGGCGTCCACACGTTGATCGTCGAGGCCTTCATTTGCTCGACCGTATGCTCGTGGGCACGGAAACGGTCACGGCGGTGAACGATATGGACTTCCTTGGCGATGCCTTCAAGCATGAGCGCCCAGTCGACGGCAGAGTCGCCGCCGCCAGCGATCATGACGCGGCGGTCGCGGAACTTCTCCATGTTGTCGACGAAGTAATGAAGGTTGGCATAATCTTCGCAACCATCGAGACCGAGTGGTCGTGCGGCGAATGCCCCGTTCCCAGCCGTGATGATGATTGCTTTCGTATGGTACTCGTCTTTATTCGTCGTAATCTGGAACGTGCCGTCCTCGAGACGCTCGACTGTTTCAACTGTCTCCCCGAGGCGATAGTCCTGCTCGAACTGATCGGCTTGGGCTTTTAATTGGTCAATCAAATCTTGGGCTTTCACTTTCGGGAAGCCGGCGATGTCGTAAATATATTTTTCTGGATACAGTGTCGATAATTGTCCGCCGAGCTGCGGCAAACTTTCAATCAACGCCGTATCGAGTTGGCGCATACCTGCATAAAATGCGGTGAACAGTCCGACCGGGCCGCCACCGATGATGATCACATCTTTCGTCGATTTCATCGAATTCCTCCTCAAAACGTATACATCCATTATAGTGACAATCGTGAATTAAATCCATTCTGTACAAACATCCTATACATTCAAAAAAAATTCAAGAAGATAAGCTTTTCCATTGAGAAAACGAAATAAACAGCGTACAATGAACGAGAAGCAATTGTGAACATTGGTTGAACAAGGTTTAGGCTTTATTGTGAACATTCATGTGAAAAAACACACAACATGATTGTTCAAGAAAACAAAACTATCAAAACAAGGTGGAAATGAACATGAAACGACCTAACATTGTTATTCTTGGCGCAGGTTTCGGTGGACTCATCACAGCGGTGAACCTCCAGAAGACGCTCTCAGCTGGCGACGCGAACATCACGCTCATCAACAAGCATGATTACCATTACCAGACGACGTGGCTTCATGAGCCAGCGGCCGGAACGATGAAACCGGATCAAGCTCGCATCTACATCAACGACGTCGTGAACCCGTCACGTGTGAAATTTGTCAAAGGGATCGTCGATCGCGTCGATACTACGGCAAAACAAGTCTTGCTCGTAGACGGTTCAGCCGTTGAATATGATTATGTCGTGTTCGCACTCGGCGGCGTACCTGAAACATTCGGTATCCCTGGCCTTAAAGAGAACGCGATGACAATCAGTTCATTGAACAGCGTCCGTAAAATCAAAGAACATATCGAGTACTCGTTCGCTCAATATAAAACGAACGGTTCAGCTGACCGCTCGTACGTGACGATCGTTGTCGGTGGCGCAGGATTCACAGGAATCGAGTTCCTCGGTGAGCTCGTCAACCGTGTGCCTGAGCTTTGCAAACAGTATGACGTGCCACGTGAAGCGGTTCGCATCGTGAACATCGAAGCCGCTCCGACTGTACTTCCTGGTTTCGACCCAGAACTCACGACGTACGCGCAGAAATGGCTCGAGCGCAACGGCGTCGAGATGAAACTCGGCAACGGCATTAAAGGCGTTGAGCCTGGTGTTGTCACGTTCGGTCCACTCCAAGGCGACACGACAGAGACGATTGAAGCGAACACGATTCTCTGGACAGGTGGCGTCAGCGGTAGCCCGATCGTTGAGAAGTCTGGCTTTGAAGCGGTTCGGAACCGTGTCATGGTCGAGGCGGACAACCGTGCCCCTGGTCACGACAACGTCTTCATCATCGGTGACTGCTCGGCTGTCATGGATCCGGTCTCAAACCGTCCATACCCACCGACTGCCCAAATCGCGACTCAACAAGCGCACAACGTGGCGAAAAACATCGCTGCCCTCATCAACGGGAAATCAACTTCGAAATTCACGTATGAGAGCAAAGGGACAGTCGCATCACTTGGCCATAACGATGGCATCGGCATCGTCATGGGCAAAAAGATCTTCGGTCGTAACGCTTCATTCATGAAGAAAGTGATCGACAACAAACACTTCCTCGAATTGAAGAAGTACGGTCTCGTCCTTAAAAAAGGTAAATTCTAAGCCATATATCTGAGTGGCCCGCTCATAGGAGCGGGTCACTTTTTTATTGTCGGTGGCGTACGGTTCACCTTTGACCTAAGCGCAAACGATTCGGTATAATAGACAACGGGAAAAGGGGGCAATCGCATGCATATTATCCAGGCTGTCATTGGGGCGATTCTTTATTTGGTCATCTTCTTCAGCATCGGCTTCATTTTGAACATGCTGCTTAAAAAAACATGGACGCTCGTGTTCATCTATCCGATTTTCGTCATTATGATGATTGATAACGTCAAGCTCTCGAGTTACATCACTGAGACATCGACTGCGCTCGCCAACGTTTACGAACGCGTGCTCGGCCTTCAATTTCTGGATGTGTTCATGCTCGGTTTCGGGTTGCTCGGTGCGATTTTGGCTGGAATCACGATTCGCTACTTGCGCAAGAGTGGTTATTCAATGTTTTAAAGACGACAGAAATGTTCGTCTTTTTTGTTTTCCGCCTACTTTTTTAGGGGATGAACCGATATACTTAGTACGAAACGATTATAGTGAGTAAGGGATGCGATACGAATGACATTACCGATGTATACGATCAAGAAAGTGTTGAATAATAGCGTTGTCATTTGCCAACATGATCCGGAACCGGAAGTCATTCTACTCGGGAAAGGGATTGGCTTCGGCAAGAAAGCGGGCGATCTCGTCGACCCGGCCAGTGTCCCGGAGAAAGTGTATCAACTGACGGACAAAGAAGAGCAATCGCAATATCGTGAACTCGTCAAACACGTCGACGAGGACTTTATTGCTTTCATGCAAGAAATCGTCGGCTTTATCGAGAACAACACCGGTAAAAAAGTCGACCAACATATTCATATCGGTTTGACCGACCACTTGTTCTTCACGATGAAGCGGATTGAACAAGGGATGGAAGTCACGAATCCGTTCTTGCTTGAGACCGAATCGCTCTATCCGAACGAGTACGCGCTCGCCGAACGTATCGTCGATATGATTCACGAGCGGCTTGACGTGTTATTGCCGGACGCGGAGATCGGTTTCATCGCGCTCCACATCCATTCGGCGACGACGTTCAAAAACGTCCTCGAGGTCAATCGACACAACCAAATTATCGGGCAGATCGTTCAGACGATTGAGAGTCGTTTGAACGTCAAAATGGACCGGAGTTCACTCGATTATAAGCGCTTACTTCGGCACTTAAGGTACGCCGTTGAGCGGGTTGCGACGGGTGAGATGGTGGAGGCCCCACAAAAAATTGAAAAGGTATTGCGCGAAGAATATCCGCTATGCTATAGTACTGCTTGGGAGCTGATGGGCATCATGGAACGCGAATTAAAGCGTCCGGTCCCGCGAGGTGAAGCGACATATTTGACGATGCATCTCCAGCGCCTAACAAGTAGATAACTGATACCACGTATCTTACGTGTTACTGATTCGATCAGGCATGAGTAAGGAGTGGAACGCACCGATTTCTCTATTAGGAGAGGTCTACGTTCTATACCTTATTCATGCCTGTTTCTGTTTTTATAAACGTTTATTATGAAAACGTTTAGATACGTCGGTTGTCTGACATCTACAGTCGTCTTTCCGCACGAAACAATCACAAAAAGGAGGATTTATCATGTTTAAGCAGATCTTTGGTGTTCTTCAAAAAGTCGGTAAAGCACTTATGCTTCCTGTTGCGATTTTGCCGGCAGCCGGTCTTCTTCTTGCATTCGGTAACGCGATGCAAAACCCGGCCCTTACATCACGCGCTGGTTGGTTAACGAACGAAGGCGTTGTGAAATTCGCTCAGCTCATGGAGCAAGCGGGTGGCATTATCTTCTCGAACTTAGCACTCTTATTCGCAGTTGGTGTCGCGATCGGTTTAGCAGGGGACGGCGTTGCCGGACTCGCAGCCATCGTCGGATTCCTCATCATGAACAAAGTTATGGGTGTTTGGCTCGAACTCACACCTGAAATCATCGCACAAGGTGATCCGGCTTACGCATCAGTACTCGGGATTCCAACGCTCCAAACTGGGGTATTCGGAGGGATCATCGTCGGTCTGATCGCCGCCTGGGCATATAATAAGTACTTCAACATCGAGTTGCCGCAATTCCTTGGCTTCTTCGCTGGTAAGCGTTTCGTCCCAATCGTTACTGCGGTATTGGCAGTTGTCGCTGGTTTCGTCATGCTTCTCATCTGGCCACCAGTACAGCACGGCTTGAACACGTTCTCAAACTTCATGTTGACTGAAAACCGCACCTTCGCGGCATTCATCTTCGGTTTGATCGAACGTTCATTGATTCCATTCGGTCTTCACCACATCTTCTACTCACCATTCTGGTTCGAGTTCGGCTCGTACACGGATGCAGCGGGTAACATCGTTCGTGGTGACCAAGCTATCTTCTTCGCACAAATTCGTGATGGCGCTGAGCTCACAGCCGGTACGTTCATGACTGGTAAGTACCCGTTCATGATGTTCGGTCTTCCAGCAGCAGCACTCGCAATGTACCACGAAGCACGTCCTGAACGTAAAGCAGTCGTCGGTGGTCTCTTGGCTTCGGCAGCACTTACATCGTTCTTGACTGGTATCACTGAGCCGATCGAGTTCTCATTCTTGTTCGTTGCTCCACTCTTGTTCGCAGTACACGCAGTCTTCGCTGGCCTTTCATTCATGGTCATGCACATCTTGAACGTCAAAATCGGGATGACGTTCTCGGGCGGTTTGATCGACTACCTTCTCTTCGGTGTACTTCCTAACCGTACAGACTGGTGGCTCGTCATTCCAGTCGGTCTCGTGTTCGCAGTCGTTTACTACTTCGGATTCCGCTTCGTTATCCGTAAGTTCAATCTTAAAACACCGGGCCGTGAAGATGAAGTCGTTGAGCAATCAACTGCTACAGGTTCGGAACTTGCACAAGATATCCTCGTTGGTTTCGGTGGTTCACAAAACATCAAACACCTTGACGCATGTATCACACGTCTCCGCGTCGAAGTAAAAGATAAGAGCCAAGTCAACAAAGAAGAGTTGAAACGCCTTGGGGCAGCTGGTGTCCTTGAAGTCGGTAACAACATTCAAGCCATCTTCGGACCACGTTCGGATGCGTTGAAATCAGAAATGCAAGCGGTCATCGCTTCAGGTAACGAAAAGAAAGCTAACTAATTGAAGCTATAAGTAGACTGACCTAGCTATATGAGACACTAATAAAAACACCTTGATTAGGCTGCCGCCACACCATATTTTATCGGTGTGAGGTAGCCTAA
>NZ_JACSLQ010000006.1:0-179953 GCF_018618205.1 Exiguobacterium sp. s157 | reverse complement strand
AACGGCTTGAGCCCTGTCGAATACAGGTCTCAAGCCGCTTAGGTTGGTTTTCATTATTTACCCTGTCTACTTGACGGGGAGCAGTTCACGAGTTGAAGGGTGTTTTGCTGTGAATTGGCACTGATTCCGCTTCGACACTTTTTTCAACGGATGATTTTGTTATAATGGACGAAGTGTAACGAAACGAATCATTAAAGGAGTTCAGACATAGATGAAATGGAAACAGATGCTCATCCCAGCTCTCGCCGCGACGGTTTTTCTCGGCGGATGCTCTATGAAAATCCCGATGGGGGAAGAAGAAGTCACACCGACAGGCGAAGAGACGGCAGCCGAAGGGGTCACTCAAGCGATTCAAGCGCGTGATTCATATTACCAGATGGTCATTCCGTTTAAACCAGCTGCGGCCCGAGGACTGGCGCAACGTCAAGTCAGCTCATCGCTCGAGCTCGAAGAAGTGGAGCTCGGCCTCATGCGCCATTCGACCGGCGCGTTCGATCCGGAGAAGTACGCCTATCAAGAAGGACAGCTATTGACGAGTGAAGATGTATCGCGTCTGCTTGGCCGTAAAGACAAAACGTCAGAAGGTCTCGTTCCGCTCAACCCGGCGTATGCGAACGGCACGGCCGAAGTGGCCGAGGAGCAGTTCGTCGAAGAGAACAAAAAGTCGCCACTCTATTTGGCGTCGCTCGTCGAACAAAACTATATGACGAAAACGGATAGTGGGTATCAACTCGGCGGTGTGTCGTTCGCCTTGATTTTGAATCAAGAGTACGTGTTCCAAGCGCCGAACTTCGGTCCGACCTATACGGAAAAGTTGGACGAGAAGAAAGTCATCGCTGAAGGAGAACGCATGGCGAATGAACTCGTCGCCCAGTTGCGGAAACGTGAGGACTTTAAAGACCTCGATATTAACGTCGCGTTGTATATGAAAGCGCCGCAAGGTTCACCGACACCAGGGAACTATATCAAATCGGTATTCGTCGGCTCAGCCAATGAAGTGGCGGCGAACGACTGGACCGCCATCGATGAGACCTATTATTACTTCCCGTCCGCCACGGCGACGACCGAAGTGCGCGACGATGCCCAAAAGTTCTCCCTCTTCAGTGACCGGATTGCCGATGTGTTCCCGGATTTCAGCGGAATGATTGGAAAAGGCTTCTATCAAAACGGCGAGTTGTCACGAATCGAAATCGACATCCCCATCCAGTTTTATAGCCGGGCCGAGCTCGTCGGGTTCACCCAGCACGTCGTCGGTCTGCTCGAGAACCGGTGGGAGTACAACCGGAACGTACCGGTCCGCATCAACGTCACCTCACTCGGTGGCCAACAAGCAGTGACCATCGTGTTCGAAGAAGGCATGGACAGTCCGAGAGTATATTTCTAATCGTAAGAAGGCATCGTGATGAAACGAATGCCTTCTTTTTTTCGTATGCTAAGTAACGAGGAAATTCTTTGACCTTCTTTGACCAAATCGGTAGAATAGACTTAACAGAATCGGGAAAGAAATAGGTGAGGTGAAACGAGATGGCAAAAAACTATTATGACGTCCTTGGCGTGCCGAAAGAGGCGTCCGACCAAGACATTAAGCGAGCGTATCGAAAACTGGCAAAACAATACCATCCGGATGTGAACAAAGACTCGGGCGCACAGGACAAGTTCAAAGCAATCCAAGAAGCGTTCGATGTGCTGAGTGATCCTGATAAGAAAGCGAACTATGACCGCTATGGCAGTCCAGAAGGACCGACGTTCGGCGGAGGGACTTACAGCGGCGACGGATATGGGGAAGGATCGGCCCAGTTCGAAGACTTGTTCCGTCAGTTTGGCGGCGGGTCACGGACGACGTCGCGGACGTTCGGGTTCGAGGACATGTTTGGTAGCTTCTTTAATCAAGCGGTCGAAGAAGACCTCGATGAGACGGTCCGTGTCAACGTCCCACTCAGTCAATTGACGTCTGATTCCAAAGTGAGTCTGCGTCTCCAGACGGGAACGGTCAACGTGAAAATCCCGCAAGGCGCCCACGAAGGGCAAAAGTTACGGCTCAAAGGTAAGAGCAGCAAGGTCGGACAAGCGGGTGACCGCGGCGACGTGTACGTTGAGCTGCATTTCACGGATGATGATACGTACCGTCGAGAAGGAGCGAACGTCATTACCGTCAAACGGTTGCGCCCGCTCGCTTTCCTCGACGGCACAGAAGTCGTCGTGGCGACATTAGATGGTGGCCGGGTCAAACTGAAAGTGAAACCGGGGTCACGCCCGGGTCAACGGATGCGCATCCCAGGGCGCGGGTTCATGACCGCCTCGAAAGTCCGGTCGGATCTCTTCGTCCAACTCGAAGTCGACTTGCCGCTAGACGCCGGCCACCGATCTGTTTACGAACAACTCGAACGTTGAGCCTAAGGAGGAAGCAGAATGGATTTCAATCGATTTACCGATAAAGCACATGAAGGCATCGTCAGTTCGCAGGCACTTGCGAAACAGTACCACCATAGCGAGATGAACGAATGGCACGTCTTGGCATCGATGATTTCACAAACGGACGGCATCGCGCCGCTCCTACTGCAAAAAATGGAGCTGAGCGTCGCCGAGATTGAGGCCGAGGTCGCGATGGCACTCAAGAACGCACCGAAGCTTCAAACGCCGACGACGCCGATGATTTCGGCCTCGCTGTTGAACGTGTTGACAACGGCGGAGCGGGAAGCGACCGGTATGAGTGACGAGTACGTCTCGGTCGAGCACGTCCTGCTCGGCATCATTATGAATAAGAGCCAAGCGCAAAGCATGCTCGAGCGCAAAGGTGTGACCGAAGAGAAACTACGCGAGGCGCTCGTCGCCGTCCGCGGAAATCGGCGCATCACGTCGAAGTCGCCGGAAGCGACGTATGACGTCTTGACGAAGTATGGCCGCGACTTGATTCAAGAAGTGAAGACCGGCAAAATCGATCCCGTCATCGGGCGTGATAGCGAGATTCGGCGCGTCATCCGCATCTTGAGCCGGAAGACGAAAAACAATCCGGTCTTAATCGGAGAACCGGGTGTCGGGAAGACGGCGATCGTCGAAGGGCTCGCCCAACGCATCGTTCGCGGTGACGTTCCGGAAAGCTTGAAAGATAAGACGATTTTCAGCCTCGATATGAGTTCGCTCGTCGCCGGGGCCAAATATCGCGGTGAGTTCGAAGAGCGGCTCCAAGCTGTCTTGAACGAAGTGAAAGAAGCGGAAGGGAAAATCATCCTCTTCATTGACGAACTGCATACGATTGTCGGGGCCGGCAAGTCCGAAGGGGCGATGGATGCCGGGAACATGCTCAAACCGATGCTCGCCCGCGGCGAACTCCACTGCATCGGCGCGACGACACTCGATGAGTATCGCCAATATATCGAGAAGGACCCGGCACTTGAGCGCCGTTTCCAACAAGTGCTCGTCGACGAACCGGACGTCGAAGACACGGTGTCGATTTTGCGCGGTTTGAAAGAACGCTTCGAGATTCACCACGGTGTCCGCATTCATGACAACGCGCTCGTCGCAGCGGCCGTCTTATCGAACCGCTACATCACCGACCGGTTCATGCCGGACAAGGCGATTGATCTCGTCGATGAGTCGTGTGCGATGATTCGGACGGAGATGGAATCGATGCCGGCCGAACTCGATGAACTCGTACGCCGCGTCATGCAACTCGAGATTGAGGAGGCGGCCTTGAAGAAAGAAAGTGATGACGCCTCGAAGAAACGACTCGATGCGCTGCAACAAGAACTCGCCTCGATTCGCGAACAGTCGGACGCGCTCCGACTCCGTTGGGAGAACGAGAAAGAGTCGACGCATCGCGTGCAACACATCCGTGGCGACTTGGAGAAAGTGAAGCTCGAACTGCAAGAAGCTGAGAGCCGCTATGATTTGAACCGGGCCTCCGAGCTCAAATATGGCCGTATCCCGGAACTCGAGCGTGAACTCGCGGAAGCGGAACGGCTCGCCGGTTCGGTGACACGTGAACTCGTCCGCGAAGAAGTGACCGAGGAAGAGATCGCCGAGGTCGTCTCGAAATGGACGGGGATCCCCGTGACGAAATTGACCGAAGGAGAGCGAGACAAGTTGCTCAACCTCGAGACGGTGCTCCATCAACGTGTCTTCGGACAAGACGATGCGATTCGCCTCGTCAGTGATGCCGTCATTCGGGCTCGAGCCGGCATTAAAGATCCGAACCGTCCGATCGGCTCGTTTTTGTTCCTCGGACCGACGGGTGTCGGGAAGACCGAACTCGGGAAAGCGCTCGCCGAGGCGATGTTCGACTCGGAAGACCATATCGTACGTCTCGACATGAGCGAGTATATGGAGAAACACGCCGTGTCGCGTCTCGTCGGGGCACCTCCAGGTTATATCGGCTATGAAGAGGGCGGCCAGTTGACGGAAGCAGTCCGCCGCAACCCGTACTCGGTGCTCCTGCTCGATGAGGTCGAGAAAGCGCACGCCGATGTGTTCAACATCTTGCTGCAACTGCTCGATGATGGTCGCTTGACCGATTCGCACGGACGTGTCGTCGACTTCAAAAACACAATCGTCATCATGACATCGAACATCGGGGCCGACATCTTGCTCGAAGCGGCGAAAGATGGTGTCATCGATGAGGCGGAAGAACGCCAAGTCATCGAGCGGCTCCGCCGCCACTTCCGTCCCGAGTTTTTGAACCGGGTCGATGAGACGATTTTGTTCCACCCGCTCACGCGGGCTCAAATCGGCCAAATCGTCGAGAAAGCGGTCGCGCGCATGGGTAGTCGCTTGACGGCGCGCTCGATTCAAATCGAGATCACGGATGCAGCAAAAGTGTTCATCGCCGATGAGGCGTATGAGCCACAGTTCGGGGCCCGTCCGATCAACCGGTACGTACAACGGACGATTGAGACGAAACTCGCCCGTAGCATTCTCGCCGGAGATATCGAGGACGGCCAGACGGTCGTCATCGATGTCGAGAACGACGAGTTGACGCTTCGTCCCGCGACGGTGACGCATTAAACATTGAAAGAGCGCTGGCTGATGCCGGCGCTCTTTGTTTATGAGATAGGTGTAGGTTGATAGATGCAGTACGGTTCTTCGGCCTTATAGTCGCCGGTGACGGCATAAGCGCGAGCCCGCGAGCCGCCGCATACGTAACGATACTCGCAGTAGCCGCATTTTCCGTGGTGGGTATCGGGATCGCGTAGTGATTTAAAAACCGGGTGGTGCCGGTAAATCTCGGCGAGCGGTGTTTGTTTCACGTTGCCGCACGTAATCGGTAAGAAACCGGACGGCTGCACGTCGCCCGTATGCGAGATGAACACGAAACCGTTCCCGTCATTCGTGCCGCGGGGTGCCTTGGCGAGATCGTCATGCGGATGGCCGATGGGCGACAATCCAACTTGTTTTCGTTTCAAGTTCTCTTGCCGGGCGATGCGCCGATAAAACTGGGCTTCGGTCGTCGAGATGATGAATGGGACGTGTTCTTGCAAAGCGAACGCCCAGCGGAGTACTTCTTCATGCCGTTCTGGGGAGATGGGCTGCAGGAGCGACCCGCGGCCGGTTGGCACGAGGAAGAACAGCGTCCACACCGACACACCGAGTTCACCGACGAGTTTGGCGATGTCCGGGAGTTGATCGACGTTATATTCCGTGACCGTCGTATTGATTTGGAATGACATGCCTTCTTCCCGGAAATAAGAGATGCCGCGCAACGTCCGTTCGAAACTGCCGCGGGTACCCCGGAAATAGTCGTGTGACTTGGCGTCCGGACCGTCGAGCGAGAACGCCCAACGCGTCAATCCGGCATCTTTCGCCCGTTTGACGGCGTCATGGGTCACGCGTGGCGTTGCCGATGGGGTCATCGATACGCGCATTCCGAGCGAGGCGGCGTATTCCGTCAACTCGAACAAGTCTTCGCGCATGAGCGGGTCGCCACCTGTGAAGACAAGAATCGGGTTGTCCATCGCATGAATGTCGCGGATGAGCGCCTTACCTTGGGCGGTGTCGAGTTCACCCGGATAACGATGGAACTGAGCCTCGGCCCGGCAATGGACGCATGACAGTGCACAGGCGCGTGTCACTTCCCAAATGACGATGAACGGATTCTCGTTGTAGTCGATTCGTTTCATACGGACACCACCTGTCTTGCCATGATGCGGGTGACGGCTTGTTTGGCCGAGTCGACGCAGTCGGGGAGACCGACGCCGTGTAAAATCGCCCCACAAGCTTCGACGCCGTCGAGGGAGGACAATGTTTCCTCGAACGCGCGCACGTATTGTTTATGGCCGACCTCATACTGCGGCATCGTGTCGACGTGACGCTCGACTCTCGTGAAGATCGGGTTACCGACGTGTTGAATTTTCCGAAGCTCACGGAGCGCGAAGTCGGCAATCGTTTCGTCGGATTCCGTCAACAGGTCGGGAACGAACGCGGAGCCGATGTAGACGCGTAACAGCGCCTTGTTTTCGGGTGCCATATGCGGCCATTTCTTATGCATCCAGCTACAAGCGGTCAAGGCGTTGCCTTCGCCTTTGGCGATGACGTAACCCGTCCCGTCGAGTGCCTCGACGTCTGCTTTCTCGAACGCTGCGAGCACGGTGATGGAAGACGTGCGTTTCAATGACGACAACCGTTCCGCTTCCGGGAGACCGAGGAGCGGGCCGAGCGCGTTCGGCGAGGTGGCTAACACGATGCCGTCAAACGACTCGACCGTTCCGTCCTCGAGCACCACTTCATGGGGCCGGACTGCCGCGACCCGTGTCCCGAGACAGAGGCGATCAATCGATGGACGGAGCGCCTCGATCAAGACACCAAGCCCTTGGCCGAGCGATAAAAATTTACCCGCCTCGCGCGGTTTGACACCGGCTTGGACAGGAGGTGTCAATGCTTTCATACCGAGAATCAGGCTGCGTGTTTTTTGTTCAATCGTGATAAACTGAGGGAAAGTAGACTCGATGCTCATATCGTCGAGCGTACCATTGTAAATCCCAGACAGGAGCGGTTCGATCATCGCCTCGACGACTTCCGACCCGAGCCGGGCCCGAAAGAACGTATCGAGCGAGATATCCGATCCCGCATAGACGCGGGGCAACACGAGGTCCATACCGGCCCGAAACTTGCCGCGCCACGTGAACAGATCCGTCTTGACCATCGGCCAGAACTTGGTCGGGATGCCCATGACCGAACCTGCGGGCATCTGTCGCAGTCGGTTCCGGACGTAAATGTACGAGGTCCCGGTCATCGACCGGACGAGATCGTCGTCAAGCCCAAGTTCGGTGATCAGCTCGGTCAATGTCGGCTTACGGGCCATATATCCGTCCGGCCCACATTCTAAGACGAAGCCGTCTCGATAAACGGTCTTGATTTTTCCGCCAATCCGGTCACTTGCTTCATACAATGTGACATGCGCTCCCGCCTGTTTTGCATAATACGCGGCGGCCATGCCGGTAATCCCTCCACCGATGATTGCAATCTTGTTCAATCCATTCACCCATTTCTATGTAGTATTCCTACTAACGGTACCGAGAATGTTGACGTAGACATAGGATAAGTCTCACACGGTTCTAGACAAATTCGTCACGATTGGAAGGAGGACCACCTATGATTTGGTTCGGGATAACGGCGGCGGTCGTCGTGGTCGGTATTATCGCGTTCATCGTCTCGATGAATCGGCATGGTGAGAAGCTCGAAGGTGACGAGGACAGCCCATCGGTCATATGGGCCGACGAGGAATGGTATAAGCCGGATAAGGAAGACGGTCCACTTGATGGTTAACCGTCTTCAAATATGTTAAGATGACCCGGGTAAAAACTATCGGACATGGGGTGATTGGATGAACGTATTGGAACAGCAGTTGGCGCATTTGGTCGACGAGTGTCGTCCGTACACAGCACAAGGAAAAGTCGCCGACTATATTCCGGAGCTCGCGCATGTACAAGATGATTTGCTCGGCGTGGCGATTTGCCTACCTGATGGTTCTTATATTCATGCGGGGGACGTCCATCATAAGTTCACGATTCAAAGCGTGTCAAAGGCGTTGACGCTCTGTTACGTCTTGATGGAGTTCGGGGAAGATTACGTGTTCTCGAAAGTCGGTATGGAACCGACGGGGGATGCGTTCAACTCGATTGCCAAACTTGAAGAGACGGTGCCATCGAAACCGCTCAATCCGATGATTAACGCCGGGGCGCTCGCGGTCACGAGCATGATTTTAGGGGACACGGCGGAGCTGAAAATCTATCAGTTCCGTCAATTTTTGGCGACGTTGCTCGATGTCCCGGTCGAGGAAGTCACGTATAACGAAAAAGTCGCTCGCTCGGAATACGAGACGACCGACTTGAACCGGGCCTTGCTCTATTTCATGCGCCATCACGGAATCGTCGAGGGTGATGTCGATGAGATTATCGATGTGTATACGAAACAGTGTGCCATCGAAATCGATTGTTTTGACTTGGCTCGCATCGGCCGGATTCTATCCGGTAACGGCGAAGACCCGGTCACAGGCGAGGAATTGATTCCGCGTCGCGTCGTCCGTATCGTCAAAGCCATCATGACGACGTGCGGCATGTACGACGCATCGGGTGAATTTGCCGTCCGTGTCGGCCTGCCTGGAAAGAGCGGGGTGTCGGGTGCGATTCTCGCGACCGGCAAACACGAGCTCGGATTGAGTGATGTCGGCTTTGGTATTTTTGGGCCTGCCCTTGATTCAAAAGGGAACTCGATTGCCGGGATGAAGTTGCTTGAACTGCTCGTCGAACGCTACACGTCGCGCTAAAGCTTGATGGCGTCGACCGATTCGTCGAGTCGGGTGTGCAGCTTCTGGACGACTTCTTTATAGTCGTCGGTCAAGGCGGCGGGCGGCGTGAAATCGGTCCAGCGCAACAACAGCTGATGCCGGTCATTCATATCACCAAGTTCGGTCTGGAGCCGCTTCAGTTTTTGAACTTGGTCTTTTGAGGCGCTCGGCTCATAGTTTAGTAAGTACTCATTCAAATAGCGCTCCCGTTTCACGGCGAGTCTGACTTTGTGGAGTGTATCGAGCCGGTCGGTCCGTTTTGACGCTGCGTGATGAGTCTCGATGCGGCGCTTACGTTCGGCTTTGGCTTTATCGAGAAAGGCCGCCGCATCTTGTTTCCGAATGGCACGGAATAGTTGCCCGCCGATGAAACGACGGACTTGCTGGTCAAGCGAAGGCGTCATTTTTTCGGTCACACGCGCTTTCAACAGCGTGCGGTCCTTGGCCCGTTGTGTTTCGACATGCTCAACAAAAGCTTGATCGAGCTCGGTCTCGACGGCGAGCCCTTCAAGCAGGACGTCTCCGTCACGCACCGCACCGAGCGCCTCCATCAACTGTTTCAATTGACGATACGTCGAAGGCTTCGTGTCGTACAGTTGCATGAACGTCAATAGCTTGCGTAGATGGACCCGGGCTTGGTGGATATCTTCACTGTTTTGAAACGTGAGCGCCTCGGTCATATAATGATTGAACGTGTTCCACGTCTCTAACAGCTCATATTTTAATTTTTCCGCATTCCGTTGATTCATTCTAATTTTTCCTTTCTGAAATGAGATGAGGTTGCCCATGTATCAAACACATTCACTAAATGAAAAAATCAAACTGTTCTTCACCATCTTCTTCCCGATTTTGGTGACACAAGTGTCCTTTTACTTAATCAGCTTTTTTGACACAGTCATGTCGGGCCGAGCCGGCGCCGTCGATTTGGCGGGTGTCGGTGTCGGGTCGAGTTTATGGATGCCGGTCTATACGGGGTTGAGCGGGATTCTGCTCGCTGTCGCACCGATTGTCGCCCAGGCGCTCGGGGCCCGCAATATCCAGCAGATTCAACGGACGCTGTACCAAGGCGTATACTTAGCGATCGGTCTGAGCATCGCGACGCTCGTGCTCGGCTTTTGGCTCGTCCCGACGGCTGTCGACGGCATGGGACTGAGTGAGGAAGGGAAACGGATTGCCAAAGGGTATTTGCTCGCACTCGGATTCGGGGTGTTGCCAATGTTCTTGTTCAACGTGCTACGCACGCTCATGGACTCGCTCGGCAAAACGCGAATCTCGATGCTACTTATACTATTAGGGTTACCCATTAACGTCGGATTAAATTACATCTTCATCTTTGGAAAACTCGGCGTCCCGGCCTATGGCGGTGTCGGGGCGGGAATCGCCTCGGCCATCACATATTGGTTGCTCTTCTTTATGGCGTTCGCGTTTGTCCGGAACGGCAAGCCTTTCCTTGAATATCGTTTCTTGCGCTCAGTGGAGCGTATCTTCTGGCCGAGACAGAAAGAACTGCTCAAGCTCGGGACACCGATCGGTCTCGCCATTTTTGCGGAAGTGAGCATCTTTGCGGCGGTGACGTTGCTCTTGAGTGAATATGGAGACAATATCGTCGCGGCCCACCAAGCGGCCATCAACTTCGCTTCATTTGTCTATATGTTGCCGTTGTCCGCGTCGAGCGCGCTGACGATTGTCGTCGGCTATGAGCTCGGGGCCCGGAGGCTGAAGGATGCCGTACGCTATGCCAAAATCGGTATCGTCCTTTGTCTCGGTGTGTCATCATTCTCGGGAGCGCTTCTGTTTTGGCAAAATGAACGGGTTGCGGCCATCTATACGAACGATGCGGCCGTCGTGGAACTCGCGGCCCACTTCATGATTTTTGCGGTCTTCTTCCAATTATCGGATGCGGTCGCCGCCCCGATTCAAGGGATTTTACGCGGGTTCAAGGACGTCAACGTGACGCTCATCTTGTCGCTCATCGCCTATTGGGTCATCGGCCTCCCGCTCGGCTATGCGCTTGCCGAACAGTTCGGTTTCGGACCGGACGGCTATTGGATTGGTTTGATTGCGGGTCTAGCGGCCGGAGCCGTGTTGCTGGTCATGCGTCTCATTCATATCGTCAAACGGTATGAGGCCCAACCGATTACGAACGAAACATCCTAACCGAGACAGGTTGACGCTACGGCGTCAGCCTTTTTGTTGTTTGAGGGGGAAACAGGATGGGCAAAGAACTGGGGAAATCAAGTTTGTCAGTTGGTAATATTGGTCTATACAACTATACTGGTTTTTGATATGATAACGATGAAGCTACTTGAAGAAAGGTGGATGACCGATTATGGTGATCATCAATGCACACATCGTTTCGGGGGACGAAACGTGGGAACGAGGCTATATCCAATCCGATGGCACGACGATTGTGAGCGTCGGTGCGATGGAGGACTATCAGGCAGGAACAGATAAAGAGATTGACGTTCGTGGGGCACTCGTGACGCCAGGCATGATTGACGTCCACATCCACGGCGGTTACGACGTCGATACGATGGATGCGGACGTGGATCGACTACGTCATCTCAGCCGTTCGATGCTCGCTGAAGGTGTGACGTCTTATTTTGCGACGACGATTACACAGTCACCGACTGCCATTACGAAGGCGTTGCAAGCAGCCCGGACTGTCATCGAGGCGGGAGACACGTCACTCGTCGGCATCCATCTAGAGGGACCGTTCGTCAACGTCGACAATGCGGGGGCACAGCCGGCCGAATATATTATCGATCCCGATGCAAATCAATTCCGCACATGGCAACAGGAGGCGGGCGGTCACATTCGCCTCGTCACGTATGCGCCGGAACGTCCGGGAGCACGTGAGCTTGAACAGGTGATGGGTGAAACCGGTGCAATCGGATCGACCGGACACACGAACGCCACGTTTGCCGAGAACAAGGAAGCGAACGTCAAGCATGGCACGCACTTATACAATCAGATGCGAGGGATTCATCATCGGGAGCCGGGAACGGTCGGCTATTGTCTGTTGGAGCGGGACGTCATGGTTGAAATCATTCCAGACGGGATTCACAGCCGTCACGAGATGGTCGACTTCGCCTATCGCATGAAAGGGGCAGACGGTCTCGTCGTCATTACGGATGCGATGCGCGCCAAAGGTCTTCCGGACGGCCGTTATGAACTCGGGGGTCAACCGGTCATCGTCGAAGGCGGGGCGGCTCGACTCGAAGCCGGGAACTTGGCCGGCAGCGTCTTGACGATGGACGCGGCGTTCCGCAACATGCTGTTATACACGGGATGCACGGTGCAAGAAGCGGTGAAGATGACGTCAGCGAACCAAGCGCGTGAGTTCGGCTTGACGAACAAAGGGGCCATCGCGCCTGGCTTCGACGCGGATCTCGTCATTTGGGATGACGCAATGACGGTTATAACGACGATTCATCAAGGACAGGTCAGTTATTCGAAGGAGGACATGCAATGAACATATTAGTGGCGAACACACCGACGGACGCAGAAGAAATCGCATATACACTCATCAAGGAGCGGGTCGCCGGGAAGCGCGATTTCGTGCTCGGACTCGCGACAGGCAGTACACCGGTCGGGATGTATCAGATGTTCAAACGAGATCGGCTCGACTGCAGTCATGTGACGAGCGTTAATCTTGATGAGTATATCGGGCTCGCGCCGAGTCATCCGCAAAGCTATCATCACTTCATGGAAGAGAAGCTGTTCAATGACATCCCATTCAAACAGAGCCATCTGCCTCATGGTGACGCGGCCGACCCGGAAGCGGAAGCGGCTCGCTATGAACAGCTCGTCCGCTCGATTGGTGTCGACCTGCAATTGCTAGGCATCGGAGAGAACGGACATATCGCCTTCAATGAGCCGGGTACCGCGCTCGATGCGAAGACGCATGTGACCGAACTGACCGAGTCGACGCGTGAAGCGAACCGCCGTTTCTTCGATTCAATCGAAGACGTGCCGACGCAGGCCATCACGATGGGACTCGATACGATTATGAACGCACGCGAGATCGTCCTCGTCGCGACCGGTACCCGTAAAGCCGAAGCCGTGCATCACATGATTGAGAGCGTGCCGACGATTGACTGGCCGGCTTCCATCTTACAGGCGCATCCAAGTGTGACCATCGTGCTCGATGCCGAAGCGGCCTCGGCTTGTAGCAATGTGTTACAGGCGCGTGGCAGTGAAGCGGCCGACCGATTCTTTTCGATTCGAGCTTGATGACCTGGAGACAAGTGTCTCCAGGTTTTTTTCTCGCTAACTGTGGGAAATTGTATGGAAATGGATTTGTAATCAAAACGTTTTCGACAAAAGTCGAGGTTTCCTCTATAATAGGTGAAGCTCATATCATTCGATCGCGAAGGAGAAACTCATGAATTCAAGAACCCAAGCTCGTAGACGGCGCAAAGGCCCGTCTGCGTTTTATAAGCTGTTCAGCGCCCTTGTATTGATTGCCGTCATCGTTGGCTCAAGCATGTATGGAACGGCTTTTTATAAAGCGCATAACATGCTGTCAGGTACTCAAGTGACGCTTGAGGATGATCCGACTATCGAACCGACTCGATTTGATAAAGAGGATACCGAGAGCTTCCTCGTGCTCGGGACGGACTTGTCCCCGCAGAAGAAAGCGCGCGGCGAGTATGGTCGGTCTGACGTCATGATTGTCGTCATTCTGAACAAGAAAAACAAACAGACGACGATGCTCAGCATCCCGCGTGACTCGTACGTCAACATCGACTATACGGGCTTCAATATCCCGTACGGTAAGACGGGTCTCGATCAAGACAAAATCACGCACGCCTATTACTTCGGGTCGATGGATGAATCGAACCCGAACAACGGTATGCGGATGGCGACGAACACGATTGAAGACTTGGTCGGCATCGACATCGACCACGTCGTCTCCCTCAACTTCCAAGGGTTCGTCGACTTCATCGATGCCGTCGGCGGGGTCGAAATCGACGTCCCGTTCTCGTCTGAACAGAAGAGTTACGACGCCTCACGAGAAGTCGTCCAAGTCGAAGCAGGGCTTCAGCAGTTATCGGGCGAAGAGGCACTCGCTTACGTCCGTAACCGCTATGACGACCCACGCGGAGACATCGGTCGCGGACAGCGTCAGATGGAAGTCATCAATGCCGTCCTTGACCAAGCGCTCGGCACGTCGCTCATCAACAACTACGACAAAGTGTTGAAAGCAGTCGGGGACAACATGCAGACGACGCTCGGTCCGAACGATTATATGCGTTTAATCGAGGACGTCGGCGCCCTCAACAACACGGTTCAATATCAGTTGACCGGTGAAGGGGCCCGCGGTGTCGACGGTCATTTCTATTACTTCTTGAACGAGCCGTTGCTCGAAGAAGTTCGTTACCGCGTCCAACAGGCCGATGCCGGGAATGAAGTCGAGCCGATGACCGATACCGAGCTTGAGACGTATATGTACGACCCAGCCGGAATCACGTATGAAGCACAATAAAAAAATGGTTTGCCGTCCGCGGCAAACCATTTTTTATGTGCGTTCCATCGCAACGGTGAACGAGTAGGCGTCGCCGCGGAACAAGGAACGGCTATATTCGAACATGTCCCCGTTCTCGAGATACGTCCGTTGGTCGATTAAGAGCACAGGGGCGTTCGGAGAAATCGTCAACAGCTTTGCTTCCTCCGGTCCCGCGCTCCTCGCCTCGAGGGTTTGGGTCGCATTCTTCAACCGGAGCCCTGACTGCTCGGCGAACTCGTAAATCGAACCGACGGCATCTGTCTCGGTCAAGTTCGGTAGTAAGGCGACCGGGATGTATGCCGTCTCGAGGGCGAGCACGTTCTCATCGGCGAGACGGAGACGTCGCATCTCATAGACGGGCGTGTCGAGCGCGACGCTCAATTTTTGGGCGATTTTGGCCGGGGCTGAAATCGTCTGGAACGACAACAGGCGGCTAAACGGACGCATGCCCCGATGTTTGATTTCTTCCGAGAAACTTGTCAATCCGGACAAGGCCATCGTGATTTTCTTGTTGGCAACGAACGTGCCTCGGCCTTTTTGACGGCTCAAATAACCGGCGTTGACCAAGTTTGTGATCGCTTGGCGGACCGTCATCCGGCTCACGTTATAGCGCTCGGAAAACTCCCGTTCGGATGGGATGGATTCCCCGGGTTGGAGCTCGCCGGCATCTATTTGTTGCTTTAAATAGGCTTCGATTTGATAATAAATAGGTAGCGGTGATTGTTTATCAATCTGTAACATGCATATCGCTCCTGACTGCTAAAGTAAGTGTTTCTTATTATAGACCAAATTAGACTAGTTGTCTGAACATATCCTACAGAAAAGGCGGCGATCAAGATGAAGCCATGGCAATTTGAAACGACGGTGACCGACGTGCGCACCGATGCGCGCGGGACGTGGGTCGCGCTTGAATCCACATTATTTTATGCGGAAGGCGGGGGCCAACCTCCGGACGTCGGAACACTCGACGGACAACCCGTTCTCGATGTGCAACGGGTCGAGGAGGTCGTCTGGCATTTAGTCGAACCGGGGCTCGAACGTGGGACGTTCGTGACCGGCATAGTCGATGAAGCGATCCGTCACGACCACTCGATTCAACACACGGCTCAGCACGTGTTGACAGCTTTATTGGAAGACGAATACGGCATTCAGACGCTCAGCTTCGGCATCGGACAAGAGGAGTCGTCGCTTGAAATCGAGACAGAGACGCTCGATTGGACTCAAATCGAGTCGTTGGAACGAGACGTGCAACGCATCATCTTTGAGAACCGTCCCGTCTCCACGTACGAACTCGCGTCCGCAGAGGTCGAGGTCGATCGGTTACGCAAACCGACCGATCGCACCGGGATGATCCGGATCGTCGACATTGAGGGACTCGATTACAACGCGTGCGGTGGGACACATGTCGAGACGACCGGCCAACTTGGAATCGTCCATGTGACCTCGATGAAGAAAGTTCGTGGGAACGTTCGTTTGACGTATGTTGCCGGTCACCGGGCCTTGTCCGCCATCCATTCGTCACGGACGGCGTTGCGGACGATTCACCAAACGTTATCGACGACGAACGAGACGGTCGCTGCCCGTGTCCTCGAGGAACGAAATCTTCGTCTCGAGCGGGACAAGGAAGTGAAGGCGCTCGAGGCGCGTGTCGCGAAAGCGAAAGTCGCTGCCTTTTTGCAGGAAGACAATTACGTCATCACCCATATCGGTAAGACGGAAGCGGAGACGTTGACGACGACCATCGTCGAACGCATCGCCGCGACGGGCCGAATCGCTGTCGGAGCCAATCATACGGGTCAAAAGCTATGGCTCATGCATGACGGGACACATGACATCGCCATCGGTAAATTCTTAAAACGGACGCTCGACGACCTCGGCATCGGTCGCGGTGGCGGCAGTCATAAACAAGCCCAGGCCCGATTCGAATCGGTCATCGAGTTGGAACGCGCGACGGCAGAAATCGTGAAACGGCTTCAGGAAGGGATGGTATCATGTTGAAGATTGAGCACGGCAAGGAAGCAGAACTGATTGAACAGGCACGGGTTGTGCGGGCGACAGTGTTTATTCACGAGCAAGGCATCGCCCCTGAAATCGAATATGATGAGCTTGACCCAGACTGTATCCATTTCGTCGGGACAGTGGACGGTGAGCCGGTGACGACGGCGCGTCTGCGTCCAATCGGTGACGCGGTCGGGAAAGTCGAGCGCGTCGCCACACTCGCTTCGGCGCGCGGCAACGGATATGCCAAGGAGGTTATGCTCGCTATCGAGTCCTTCGCCCGGACGAGCGAGTTACATGAGCTCAAACTTGGCGCTCAACTGACGGCACTCCCTTTCTATGAGCGTCTCGGATATGAGGCGTACGGGGACGATTTTTTAGACGCGGACATCCCGCATCGGATGATGAAGAAGACGTGGTGATTGTTTTTAGAAATTTTCCTTTTTTCTAAAAAAAGGTTGGCAAGCCGGGATGCATTTGTTATAACTAAAACTAACAACTGACAGATAGAGGTTGCGAATGACATGAGTACGCTTGATCGACACGGACGCATTCCGGATCGAGCCGAAAGGGGAATTTCGCCGAAGTCGACGTTCGCATGCGTACGAACGAAGGCTGGGGTAGTCGTGAATAACGCCTACACTGCCATGGATGAAATGCCATGGAGCGCTATCTACGGAACGATTCTTTAATCGTTTTTCAACTGCGCGTACAAGCGGCAGACCGTAGGGAGAGTGCTTCCTACCGGTCTGCCGCTTTTTCTGTTGGTGGACATCATGAAAGTGGGGAACCTGATGACAACCGTATTGAAATTTGGAGGCAGCTCCGTTGCCACGATTGAACAAATCCAGGCCATTTCCGAATATTTACAGACACGGGCCGCGGCCGGAGAAAAACTTGTCGTCGTCGTCTCCGCGATGGGGAAAACGACTGACTCACTGTTGTCACTCGCCAAACAAATCACGGAACGCCCGATGATTCGTGAACTGGACCGCTTGCTCGCGGTCGGTGAGGAGCAGACGATCAGCCTGCTCAGCATCGCTTTAAACTCTCGAGGCGTGGCTGCCATCTCGCTTACCGGACAACAAGCCGGGATCGACACGATGGGCATTCACACGAAAAGTAAAATCAAGGCGATTCGCAAAGAAGTGCTCGAAGAGAAGCTCCGGACATATGACGTCGTCATCGTCGCCGGTTTCCAAGGTGTCAACGAGTTCGGTGATGTGACGACGCTCGGACGAGGCGGATCGGATACGACCGCTGTCGCCTTGGCCGCCGTCCTCAGCAAACGCTGTGAGATTTACACAGACGTCGCCGGTGTCTATACGGCTGACCCGCGCATCCATCCGACGGCCCGCCGATTAGATACCGTCTCGTATGACGAGATGATGGAGATGAGCGCGCTCGGGTCGAAAGTGATGGAGATGCGTAGCGTAGAGCTCGCGAAAAAATTTGATGTGAACATCTTTGTAGGAAAGACGCTTGCGAGCGAAGGAGGAACATGGATCATGGATATGACACAGGCGATGGAACAAAAAGCGGTGACGAGCGTGAGCGTCGTGAAGAACGTGCTCAGCGTCTCAATCAAACATATTCCACATTCGGTGGCAGGAGTTGCCGACATTTTCGAGAAATTGTCACAGCGTCATGTCAATATCGATATGATCAGTCAGACCGCGTTCGATGGTGAAGTATTCCTGTCGTTCACCTGTCCGCTCGATGAAGAAGCGTTTCTCGAAGAGGCGCTCGCGGAACTGACTGAGACGTTCCCACAAATCAAAATCGACCGTCATACCGAGCATGCGAAAATCTCGGTCGTCGGCATCGGCATGCGTGACGCGACCGGTGTCGCAGCCGAACTGTTCGCCACGTTCCGCGAGAGCGGAATCCCATTCTATCAAGTCACGACATCCGAGATTAGCATCTCGTACACGATTAACGAACAAGACGTCGAAGCAGCCGTCGCGGCCATCGCGACCCGCTTCAAGTTATAAGGAGGACGCCACATGTATAACGTAGCCGTCGTCGGTGCGACCGGTGCCGTCGGCCAAAAGATGATTGAAGTATTGACCGAGTATGAATTCCCGATTAACGAATTGATGTTGTACGCATCATCTCGTTCGGCCGGGAAGACCGTGAACGTGAACGGCAAGGACGTCGTCATCCGGGAACTGTCGGACGCGATTTATGCGGACCCAATCGATATCGCGCTCTTCTCAGCCGGTGGGAGCATCAGTGAACAATATGCGCCTCGCCTGAGTGAACAAGGTGTCATCGTCATCGACAACTCGAGTGCATTCCGGATGCAGGCGGACATTCCGCTCATCGTACCGGAAGTGAACCGAGTCGAACTGAGCCCGGACAAGACGCTCATCGCCAACCCGAACTGCTCGACGATCCAATCGGTCGTCGCGCTCGCACCACTCGCGGAAGTATACGGATTGACGCGTGTCGCCTATACGTCGTATCAAGCCGTCTCTGGCTCGGGCCAAAAAGGGATTGAAGACTTGGAACGCGGAGCACGTGGGGAAGAGCCGAAGAACTATCCGTATCCGATTTACGATAACGTCTTGCCACACATTGATGTGTTCTTAGAGAACGGTTATACGAAAGAAGAACAGAAGATGATTGAAGAGACACGCAAGATTTTAAACGCGCCGAACCTCGGTGTCACCGCAACATGTGTCCGTGTCCCGGTCCGCAACAGCCACGCCGTCTCCATCACAGTCACGCTCGACCGCGACGCGACGCTCGCCGAAGTGAAAGCCGTGCTCGCGGACGCGCCAGGTATCGTCTTGATGGATAACCCAGCGGAGCTCGTCTATCCGACACCGCTCGATGCGAACGGGACAGACGACGTGTACGTCGGTCGTATCCGTGTCGACGAGTCACAGCCGAACACGTTCCATCTTTGGTGCGTCGCTGATAACGTTCGAAAAGGCGCGGCAGCGAACGCCGTCCAAATCGCCCAATGCATGATTGGGCAGACTGCTACGAAATAAGGGGGAGATTATATGTTCACAGGAGTCGCAACCGCACTCGCTACACCGTTTCAAGCAGACGGTCAGCTAAATCTCACAGCGTGGGAAGCGTTGATTGAAGATCAAATTAAAGAAGGTGTCAGCGGTCTCGTGATCGGGGGAACGACTGGTGAGGGCATGACCATCACGGACGAAGAGTTCGAGACGCTTCTCGTCAAAGCGATTGAAGTCGCTGCCGGCCGCGCCGTTATCATCGCCGGAACCGGGTCGAACAACACGGCGCTCAGCATTCAAAAGACGAAACGGGCCGCCGAACTCGGAGCCGAGATGGCGATGGTCGTCACGCCTTATTACAACAAGTCGACGCAAGCGGGTCTGATTGCCCACTTCACAGCGATTGCCGACGCGTCACCGATTCCGCTCATGCTCTACAACGTACCATCGCGGACGGGCGTCGCCCTTGATCCGGCAACGGTTGGGGAACTCGCTGATCACCCACGCATCGCTGCGCTCAAAGAAGCGAGCGGGGATATCTCAGTGATGGCTCAAATGATGGCGCACGTGCCGGAAGGGTTCCCAGTCTATTGCGGGAACGATGATCAAATCCTTCCTTATATGGCTTGGGGGGCGCAAGGTGTTGTCTCGGTCCTTTCGAACGTCTATCCGGGTGCAACGGTCGCATTAGCTGAAGCGCTCCTCGCCGGAGATTTGGAAACGGCACGCACATGGCAGCTCCGACTGCTCCCGGTCATCGACGAATTGTTCGCGGAAGTGAATCCGATTCCGGTCAAAGCAGCATTGAATGCACGCGGCTTCGAGTTCGGTGCACCACGTCTCCCGCTCGTCCCGATGAGCGCGACGGCCGAGGCCCGCTTGTTATCGGCAATGGAGCAGTTCAATGAGGTGAGACAGTGAACTTACTCATTCATGGATACGGCGCGATGGGACAGATCGTCGAAGAAGTCGCCCGGACACAAAACTTGACCGTTGCAGCCATCGTCTCACCGGCCGGAGGGGAACATCCCGTCTCGATACAAGATGTCGAGGCCGACGTCGATGTCGTCATCGACTTCTCGAACCCGGCGTTGTTGGATGACGTACTCGCGTTCGGGAAAGCCAAGCAAATCCCGCTCGTCATCGCGACGACGGGCTTCTCGGAAGCAGAGCTCGTCAAAATTGAAGCGGCGTCTCAGGAGATCCCGATTTTCCAGTCGTATAATACGTCTTATGGGATCGCGCTCCTGAAACAGTTGCTCGACCAACTCGTCCCGCTCACGCTCGGTTACGACATCGAAGTGATTGAGGCGCACCACCGCAAAAAAGTCGATGCACCGAGCGGGACGGCGGAATTGCTCGCCCGTGCCATCGAGGCGAAACGCGACGTGACACCGGTATATGACCGGACACCGCGCCGCGAAGCGCGTGCAGCCGATGAACTCGGCATGCATTCGGTACGCGGGGGGACGATTTTTGGAGAACATACCGTCCTCTTTGCCGGAGACGACGAAATGCTTGAATTGAAACACACGGCCCTGTCCAAACGCGTCTTCGCGAACGGGGCACTCGCTGCGGCGGCAACGATTCTTGACCGCCCAGCCGGACTATACAATTTAACGAACCTATACGAGGAGGCCACTCATGTTACTCACAAACGCTTATGAAATCGCGCAATACATTAAAGATGCCAAGAAAGAAACGCCTGTCAAATTGTACGTTAACGGTCAATTGGCCGGTCTGACAATCGAAGATGCCAAAGCTTTTGGAACAGACGAGTCGAAACTGTTCCTTACAACGGCTGAACGTGCGGCTGCTTTCCTAGAAGCGAACGCTGCCGTCATCACGGACACGCACCTCGAATACGATCGCCGGAACAGCGCCGTACCGATGCTCGATACGACGCAGTTGAATGCCCGCATCGAACCAGGTTCGTTCATTCGCGACCACGTTCAAATCGGGAACAACGTCGTCGTCATGATGGGTGCTGTCATCAATATCGGTGCCGTCATCGGTGACGGGTCGATGGTCGATATGAACGCGGTCATCGGTGCCCGCGGGACACTCGGGAAAAACGTCCACCTTGGCGCTGGCGCTGTCGTGGCGGGTGTTCTTGAGCCACCTTCAAAAGATCCGGTCATCATCGAAGACGGTGTCATGGTCGGTGCGAACGCCGTCATTTTGGAAGGCGTCCGCATCGGTGAAAATGCCGTTGTCGCAGCAGGTAGTGTCGTCACGCAAGACGTACCGCCAGGCGTCGTCGTTGCCGGTACACCAGCCCGCGTCATTAAGCAAAAAGATGAAAAAACCGCAGAAAAAACACAACTTGTTGATGACTTACGCTCCCTGTAACGTATAATAGACAGAAAATATCAAAAATGAATGGGAGAGTTGAACAATGGAACAGTATGGACAATGGATGTGGCAAGACGGGGCTTGGATCGAGCCGAGTGATGCGAACACGAGTATCATGACGCACGCAATTCACTACGGTAGTGGGTTCTTTGAAGGGATTCGGGCATACCACACAGAGGAAGGCCCGGCCATCTTCCGACTCCGTGAACACTTGGAGCGACTCGTTCGTTCGTGTGCATACTATCACGTCGACTTGCCGTACACGGTCGATGAGCTCGAACAAGCAACAATCGAATTGATTGAACGCAACGGATTTGAAGCTTGTTACATCCGCCCATTCGTTTTCCTCGGCACACCTTGGCAGGCACTCATGCCGACGCAGGAAACAAAAGTACACGTCGCGATCTCGTGCTGGCCGCTCGGCGAATATTTCAGCAAGACGGTCGGAATCCGTGCGAAAGTCGCCTCGTATCGCCGCGTCTCTTCGACGATGATGCCGATGCAAGCGAAAGCGGCAGCGAACTATATGAACTCGCAACTCCTTAAAGGAGAAGCGGTCCGTGATGGATATGACGAAGCGATTGCCCTCGACATGAACGGAAACGTCAGCGAGGCGAGCGTCGCCAACATCTTCCTCGTAAAAGGAAACAAAATTTTCACACCGTCACTCGATTGCTCGGTGCTCGACGGCATCACGCGTCAAACGGTGATCGAACTTGCCCGTGAGGAAGGGTTCGAGGTCATCGAACGCCACATCGGACGTGACGAACTATATGTGGCAGATGAGATTTTCTTAACAGGAACGGCGGCTGAAGTGACGAGCGTCATCGAAATCGACAATATTTCGATTGGTGGCGGCGTTCAAACGGTCGCGACGAATATGCTCTCGCGTTACCGTGAGGCTGTGACAGGACAAATCGCAGGCCACCGTGATTGGGTCACGTTCGTCAAAGCTGGAGTCAAAGAGTAAAGGAGTTTTTTGTATGGGAGTCACAATTGACTTGAATGCGGTTCGCGAAAACAAACGTCGGATTGAAGCGCTTGGCCGACCGGTGTTCGCCGTCGTAAAAAACAACGCCTATAACTTAGGGATGGAGCCAGTTGTGACGACACTGTACGAAGAAGGGGTGCGTCACTTCATGGTGACGACGCTTGACGAGGCGAGCGAGGTCCGGGCATCAGCTCCGGAAGCACGCGTTCTTGTCATGAACCCGGTATACGAGTGGACAAGCGTCCATCGTGACCAACTTGACGTCGCCATCGGTTCCTATGACTGGCTCGTCTCGCAACGGGACCAGCTCGACGGGGTCCGGCTTCATTTGAAGCTCGACGTCGGCATGAACCGCTTCGGTGCGAAGACGTTCCAGGAAGCGTTGGCCATCGTCGCCTTTTGCCAAGACGAGGGGCTCGATCTTGTCGGGTTATGTACACATTTCCCACTCGCTGACGCGGATAACGCCGAAATCGAGCACAGTGTGCACGTGGAGCGGTTCGCCGACTGGTCGAATCGTCTCATGGAGCGGCATACGTTCGACATCGTGCACGCAGCCAACAGTGCAGCGACGCTTCAAGCGGACCCGCGTCTCGGGCATTGCACGCACGTCCGTGTCGGTATCTTTCTCTATGGCTACTCTTCGGTCGAACCGGTCGATTGGCTCATCCCGGCGTTTCGCTGGGAAACAGAAGTCGTCGCCGTGCATGACATCGAGGCCGGTGCCCACGTCGGTTACGGTACGGGCTACACGGCCGAGACGAAAGAACGCATCGCCGTACTCTCGGTCGGCTATGGTGACGGACTCATGCGAGCCCGGCGCTTCTTACCAGCCCATATCGAAGGACGAGCCTATCCGTTCATCAGCAACATTTTCATGAGCCACAGTTTTTTACGCGTCGATGACACCGTACAAGTCGGAGATCGTGTGGAGCTGTATGGCCATCTTACGAAAATCGATGACGTGACCCGTACCGGTCACGCCAATAACTCAGAACAATTATGCGCACGCTCATGGCGTGTCCCGCATCGCTTTGAAGGAGGCAATGTATGTACACCACCAACCAATCAGTTTGTATGATCGAAGGCGTGTCCGTCCGTGAACTTCAAGCGACGTACGGGACACCGCTCTATATCATGAGCGAGCCTGAACTCGAACGTCGTCTCGACCTTGTCCGGAACGCGTTCCTCGACAAGTATCCGAACACGTACGCGCTGTACGCATCGAAAGCGATGTCGATTGCGGCCGTATACGATAAAGTGATGGCAGCGGGTCTGAGCATCGACGTCGTCTCGCGGGGCGAGATGTTCGTCGCGCTCCACGCCGGTGTCCCGGCTGACCGGATTCACGTCCACGGCTCGAACAAGACGGTGCAGGACATCACGTTCGCGCTCGAGAACGGAATTACCCACTTCACCATCGACAACATGCGTGAGATTGGGCTGTTGTCGGGTCTGGCCGCTGAGCAAGGGGTAGACGTCGATGTCTTGCTCCGCATCGTCCCACAAGTCGTCGGAGGCGCCCATGAGGCGATTCAGACGGGCGGGGTCGATACGAAATTCGGCTTCCCGACCCATGATGATACGTATCTCGAAGCGATCAAAGCAACGCTACAAGCGGAACGACTGCAACTGCGAGGCATTCACTGTCACGTCGGCTCGCAGATTCAAGAACCGACGCTGTTCATCAATACGGTCAAAACGATGGTCAACTTCATCGAGACGATCCGTCAAGAGACGGGGTATACGGCCGACGTCTTGAATATCGGTGGCGGCTTCGGTGTCGCCTATCTCGAGTCGGACGACCCGCTCGACTTCGCCGACACGATGACGCAAGTGATGGACACGCTCGTCGCGGAAGTGGAACGCTTCGGCTTGCCGCTTCCGAAAATCGGCATTGAACCGGGCCGTTGGCTCGTCGCCAACGCCGGCGCGACGCTCTATGAAGTCGGGACGGTGAAAGAAGTGAGCGGTGTCCGCACGTACGTCTCGGTCGATGGAGGGATGACGGATAACATTCGTCCCGCTCTCTATGACGCTGAATATGACGTCATTGCGGCGACACGGATGGATGAAGCGAAGACGCTCGAGGCGAAAATCGTCGGGGCGTGCTGCGAGTCGGGAGACATCATCTCGAACCGTTCGCTTATCCCGCCGGTCGAAGCTGGTGATCTCTTGCTCGTCAAAGCGACGGGAGCGTATAACTTCTCGATGGCAAGCAACTATAACCAGATGCTCCGCCCGGCCGTCGTCTTCGTGAAAGACGGGACACATCGTCTCGTCGTCCGGAGACAGACGCTCGAAGACTTGGTCGCCTGTGAGATTGTCGGACAATCGACGTGACGCCATAAACGCATTCCTGATTCAGGGATGCGTTTTTTAATGGAAGTCGTTCTTCTTCAAATGAGAAATGCTTTTAATTATGATGGGGGAGAGAGAACAGAGGGGGAAGTGACTTCAATGGAAAAGACAGCAGGACAACAGTTGATTGAATCGCGGCGGACGATTCGCATGTTCACGGAAGAACCAATTGCGACGAAAGTACTCTATGAGTTGTTGGCGTCAGCTCACCAAGCGCCGTTTCATAACAAAGTCGAACCGTGGAATCTCTATTTGTTCAACGGGGATGGAAAAGACGTCTTGCTTCAGGCGCTCGAACCGGCGTTTCAAGATGGACCGGAATCGAAACGTGAGAAGATCGCCGGGCGGATTCGTAACGCGGCCGCATGTGTCTACGTGACGACGAAAGCGTTCGAGACGGACAAAGGGAAGAAAGATGCGCTACTCGCGACGGCGACGATGATTCAAAACTTTCATTTATTGTGTAGTGAGCAACAAATCGGCCTCGTCTGGCGGACGGGCGGTATTTTTGAGGATGCTAGGCTTCAAGAGATGATTGGAGCTGAAGGGGAGACGTTTGTCGGGTTACTCCAGCTCGGTCGTTACGAAGACGTGCCACCGACGAAGCAACGTCAATCGATTGACGCTAGTTTGACAATTTTTGAGTGAACGAAAAGGCCCGAGCGTAGGTGACTACGACCGGGCCAATCTTTATAGGTCAATGAGACTGAGCCGTTCATGTGAGCGCTCAGTTTATTTTTTTAACTTGGCTGCAAGCCAGTCTTGAATGACATTCGTTGGAATCATTGTGTTCACGTTCCCTCAGTTTTAATTTCTTTCTCTATATTATTATCCAATTGCAGTCGTTCCCAAACCTCTCGATGTGTACCTTGTAGCGTATCATCGAACGAATCCTCGATATGCAGGCAATAACTTGGGTTAACGGACGAAGCGTACAAGTCTAACATCAGTTCGGCATGATTTGGATACATACAAATTGGCCCCTTTCGACACGTCGGCTTGACTACATCCTCAGTATACAAAGGAAACATAAAGAAAAATCGGGGAAATCGTTAACATTTTATGAATCTTGTAAACGCTTTCACAAACTTTATGTGGATGTCAGTGGTTCACACGTCTGTCTGTACTGCTCGGCTCGTTTCGCATATTTGTTGACGGTCCGTTCCATGATGAAGCGATCTTCGTCGTTAAGCGGACGGACGACTTTGGCAGGGACGCCCATGACCATGACGCCTTCCGGAATTTGCATGTTCGGTGTGACGAGAGCACCAGCGGCGATGAACGAGCCCTTCCCGATTTTTGCACCGTCGAGAACGGTGGCATGCATCCCGATGAGACAACCTTCTTCAATCTCACAGCCGTGAATCATCGCCATATGTCCGATGGAGACGCGGTCATGAATGACTGTCGGGGAACCTTCATATTGGTGGACCATCGATCCGTCTTGGATATTCACGTAAGAACCGATGCGAATCGGTCCCTCATCGCCTCGAATGACCGTGTTGAACCAGACGCCGGAATGGGCGCCGATGGTGACATCACCGATCACGTGGGACCCAGGTGCGAGAAAAACCGTCTCGTCAACTTGCGGCATCAATTTGCCTAATTTGTACTGCATAAGTGTAACCCCTTTCAAACAGATATGCTTTCATTGTCGCATAAGTTGAAAAAGAAATTGCGTCTGAAAGATTATTCTTGTTAAGATAGTAAAAATACGTAGGAAAAAGGAGACACATAGATGGAGAAACAACATTTGATCGACATCGCGGCGAAGAAAAAGAAAGCAGCGGTCGTCTTTAAAGATGTGGCGGTCATCGACGTCTACAGTCGTGAGACGATTCGCACGGATGTCGCTATCGATGCGGGATACATCGTGGCCATCGGAGACGGTTACGAAGGGGAGACGGAATACCACGACCCGTCCTGGACGCTCGCACCGTCGTTCATCGATTCACACGTCCATATTGAATCATCGATGGTACCGCCTCACGAGTTCGCCAAGGCGGTCCTGCCGCTCGGAGTCACGACAGTCATCGCCGATCCGCATGAGATTGCGAACGTCAACGGGGCGCTCGGAATCGAGTATATGTTGGCGGATGCCAAAGGCTTGCCGCTCGATGTGCGCATGATGCTCCCAAGCTGTGTGCCGGCGACACCGTTCGAGCACGCAGGTGCGAAGCTATACGCCGAGGACTTGGCACCGTTTTTAGGAGATCCGGGCGTACACGGTCTCGGCGAAGTGATGGACTATCCGTCCGTCGAGTCGGGTAGTGCGGATATGCTTCAAAAGATCGCCCAGACAGAACTTGCCGGAAAAGTCGTCGACGGTCATGCCTCAGGTCTTGGCCCGGATCAGTTGAATGTGTATCGCACGGCCGGCATCATGACCGATCATGAGTGTACGACGGCTGAGGAGGCGCTCGAACGGGTGCGTCGCGGCTTTTACGTTCAAATTCGTGAAGGGTCGGTTGCCCGGAACGTGGAAAAAGTCAGCCGGGCCATCACGGAGAGCAACGCCCACCGGTTCTTATTCTGTACGGACGATAAGCATTTGGACGATCTCGTCGTTGAGGGTGGGATCGACTACAACATTCGCATGGCGATTAAACAAGGCGTCAAGCCAGAGACGGCCTATGCCGTTGCTAGTCTGCACGCGGCCGAGGCGTATGGACTAACCGACGTGGGTGCTATCGCCCCGGGCAAGCGCGCGAACTTTGTCATCTTGTCAGACGTCGAATCGGTAACGATTGACACCGTCTACGTGAACGGGAAAGTCGTCGCTAAAGATGGTGAGGCGACGTTCGAGGCTGACGGGATTGAAGTGCCGAAACCGATGAAAGGTGAGCTGAAGCTGCCGGACTTGACGGATGATTCGTTCCGTTTGGCCGTGAAGGAAGAAGCGGTCGATGTGATTCAAGTATTGCCGAATAGTCTCTTGACGAAGCGACAGCGTCTTGTCTTCACACCTGACGCGTCCGGAGCCGACCTCAAGCAAGATATCGCCACGCTCGCCGTCATCGAACGCCACCACGGGACGGGTCATATGGCCCTCGCACCGGTAACCGGTTTCGGCTTGAAACGAGGGGCGCTCGCGGCCACGGTCGCGCACGACAGCCATAACCTCGTCATCGCCGGGGTGAGCCCGGACGATATGTTGCTCGCTGCCGAGACGCTTGAAAAAGTGGGCGGTGGGGTCGTCGCGGTGTCAGAAGGCAAGGTGCTGGCCGTCTTACCGCTTGAAATTGGTGGACTCATGACGAAACGTCCTTATGCGGAAGTGGCGGACGTGCTCGAACAGTTGAACGATGCGCTCGACGTCGTCGGGGCCCATCGTCACTTCAACCCGTATTTGACGATGTCGTTCCTGGCGCTTCCGGTCATCCCGGATTTGAAATTGACCGATATGGGACTATTCGACGTGACGACGTTCTCATTCATCGAGTCGTAAGTCAGTCTAACGTATGATTTTTGTTAAGAACGACCCGAAACGATTGAACGGCTCGGCTTAAGTTGGTATAGTTACGACAAGTTTCATCGGTACAAATGGAAAGGGGGGATATAACAGATGGAACAAGTTGCTTACAACAGGTCGTATGATGAACATGAGGATTTGATCAATTCTGTGTATCGTGCCTTCCAGGATCGATGTGAAGAATTGCCTGACGAGACGCGGACGAAACGGCGGTTGCGTCAACTCGTCTTACTGACGATTAAAGACCATACATCGTCACACGCCGAACGATTCGTCTTGTATCATTTCTTTAGTGATTTCTTTAAAGCGGTCGAGTCAGACGACCAAGCTGCACTCGCGGTGTTGAAACAAATCATCCGAGATGAAAAAAACTATTGATTAGTCACTATGACCTATGATAATTTAGACGTAACTTTAAATGAATATTCGTGCTATCGATGAGGTAGAGGTGCGATGCTGATGAGTAAGTAGTCCGAGGATGACAACGGTGAAGACTACAGAAAGGCAAGATCGCCGAAGTGTAAAGTCATGTCTCTGACTTTGTGCTGGGCTGACGGGAAATACCCGTCAGACTGCCATACATATTTACGTATGGAGCGCTCCAAGTCGGCTAAGAAAGACGGAACATCCAGCGAGGGTGTCGGCTTTGTTGCCGATGCCCTCGCTTTGCGTTTTTTTAAGCATAGGGGGGCCTCATCTCTAACAAAAGAGGGGGAAATCACATGGTAGATTATTCAACTTCGGTACTCTCACTCGTACCGGCTTTATTGGCCATTATTATGGCCATCACAACACGGAAAGTCATTCCGTCACTCGGTGTCGGGATTATTGCAGGGGTCTTATTGCTTCACAATTTTAACCCGCTCGAATCGATTCAATATTTGTGGTCGAACGTCATCGCCTTATTCTGGGCCGACGGAGCCATTAATGAATGGAACGTGCTCTTGATTGCGTTCTTGCTCTTGCTTGGGATTTTGTCATCGATCATCCAAACGTCGGGCGGCGCCCGCGCGTTCGGAGAGTGGGCCGCTTCAAACGTCAAGACAGCCCGTGGTGCTCGTCTCGTCTCGTTCGGACTTGGGATTTTAATTTTCATCGACGATTACTTTAACAGTTTAGCCGTCGGGAACATCAGCCGGCCACTCACAGACCGTAAAAAAGTATCACGTGCGAAACTCGCCTACATGATTGACTCGACTGCCGCACCGGTCTGCGTCATCAGTCCGCTCTCGAGTTGGGGAGCTTATATCATCGCCATCATCGCAGGTATCCTGGCGAAGTATTCGATTGATAGCTACTCATCGTTCTCAGCGTTCATCCAAATCATCCCGATGAACTTCTACGCGGTATTCGCGCTTCTCTTGACGGCTTACGTCGCCTACACGGGACTTGCCATCGGACCGATGCGCACACATGAACTCCGTGCCCTCCAAGGGGAGCTCTACGATACATCGAAAGGTGCACCGATGGGGATGAGTGAAGACTTGAACGAACATGAAGGCGGGAAAGTACGTGACTTGATCGTTCCGATTATCGCCTTGATTATCGCTACGGTGTCGGCCATGCTCTATACGGGCGGACAGGCGCTTGCCGCTGACGGTCAGAGCTTCTCGTTGATCGGAGCGTTCGAATCAACAGACGTGACACGTTCCCTCGTAACGGGTGCTGTCATCAGCTTGATTGTTGCCCTCTTATTGTTGATTGGCCGCAAGATTCCGGCGAAAGACTATGGACAAGCGACATGGGGCGGAATTCGCGCCATGTGGCCAGCCGTGCTCATCTTGTTGTTTGCTTGGACGATTATCGCCGTCATCGGTGACATGAAGACAGGTGACTACTTGGCAAGTTTCGTTACGGATTCGATTTCACCATCTTACTTGCCGTTCCTCTTGTTCATGATCGCCGGTCTCATGGCGTTCTCGACAGGAACGAGCTGGGGGACGTTCGGTCTCATGCTTCCAATCGGAGCCGATTTGATTATGGCAGTCGAGCCGGAGCTCTTGCTTCCGACACTTGCCGCTGTTCTCGCCGGAGCGGTGTTCGGAGACCACTGTTCACCAATCTCGGATACGACGATTCTCAGTTCGACGGGTGCTGGATCGCACCATATCGACCACGTGTTGACGCAACTTCCATACGCGTTGATTTCAGCGGGCGTGGCAGCTGTCGGATATTTGGTACTCGGTGTTTCGGGATCGATGTGGATTGGATTCTTTGCAGCCCTCGCGACGTTCATCGTGGCTCTCATCATTGCACAAATCATTTCAAAACGCGGACGCGTACCAGCCGATATGCGGGCTGAGCGCGAAGCGTAATCATCTAGATAGGGGGCGTACCACAACTTCGTGGTACGCCCCCTTTTTTTGCGTCACAACGGCATAGCCCCAACAAACAAACCCTGCCGCAAGCAAGCGGCAGGGTTTGTGGGTTAGTTGACGTCCAACCATTTGAAGCTAGCGTCAGCTCCGAACGGGTGGCGGTACATGTTTTCGATGTTTGAACGCTCAAGGTAAGCTTCACCTTTTTGGTAAATCGGTGCGATCGCGAAATCATCTTCGAGCAAGATGCGTTCGGCTTCTTGCATCGCTTCCCAACGTTTCATTTGATCGGCTTCTTGTTTCGCGCCTTGAATCAACTTGTCGTACTCGTCGTTCGAGTAAGCCATGCGGTTGAACGGACCGTCTGTGACCCACATGTCGAGGTACGTCATCGGATCTTGATAGTCAGGGCCCCAACCGGCAGCGGAGACGTCATAGTCGCCAGCGCCTTCAAGTTCAAGGAAGTTTTTGAACGGCTGTTGCTTAATGTTAATTGTGAGGCCAGGAAGGTTCTTCTCGAGCTCACCTTTGATATACTCGTTGACTTTCTTGAACGCTTCTTCGTCACGTGAGAGGAACTCAAGTTCGATTGTCTCGACACCGAGTTCGGCAAGACCTTTCTCCCATGCAGCTTTCGCCTCGTCGACGTTATAGCTTTGAAGGTCTGGATACTTCTCACGGAAGTCAGCTCCATCTTCTGTGAACGTGAAGTCTTTCGCGACGATATAGTTGGCCGGCTGTGAACCGTCCGTCAAGATGACGTCTGTGACGCCTTGCTTATCGAAGCCTTTTGCGAGTGCCTCACGAATGTTGACGTTTTGAAGTGATTCGTTCTTCTGGTTGAAACGAAGGAAGTTGATTCGTGCGTCGGCACGTGTCTTGAACTCATCCGAGTCTTGGAATTGTGGAACGAATTCAGATGACAAGAGCGTGTAATCGACTTCGCCCGATTCGAACAAGTTGACGCCCGTCGCGACTTCTTTAACGACCTTGACGTTGATCGTATCCATCTTGACGTTTTCAGCGTCCCAATACTCAGGGTTCTTTTTATAGACCCAACCTTCATTGTCTTGCCAGCTATCTAACACGTATGGTCCGTTGTAAAGTGTCTTATCGACAGCTGTCGCAAACGACTCGCCTTGTTCTTCGACGAACTCTTGCTTTTGCGGCATGTACGTCGGGAATCCTGTCAACCCGAGGAAGTAAGGGGCAGGTGCCTCCAATTGTACTTCGAGTGTCTTCTCATCGAGCGCTTTCGCGCCAAGCGTATCGAGTTCTTCTTCGCCTGCGAGAATCTTATTGGCGTTTTTCAAATCTTGAAGGATATACGCGTACTCGGCACCTGTCTCAGGATTGAGGGCACGTTTCCATGAGTAGACGAAATCTTCAGCTGTGACCGGTGAACCGTCTGACCAGTTCGCGTCACGCAATTTGAAGGTGTATGTAAGTCCATCTTCTGAAATTTCTACGTCTTCAGCAATTCCCGGTACCGGTTGGTTATTTTCATCCAGACGATACAGTCCCTCGAAGACGTTGTTCGTCACGATGATTGACGTCGAGTCCGTTGTGAGCGTCGGATCGAGCTGTGGTAAATCTGTCGCCGAGACGAGCGTGATTTCCTTTTTCGCATCACTTGATGAAGATCCTTCAGACGAATCTGTTGTTTCTTCTCCGCCGCCACATGCTGCTGTCGCAAGCAAAGCGACACCCGATAAAGCTAACCATTTTTTGTTGCGCATCGTGTTACCTCCCGAAAATTCTGATTGTTTCGAATATATTGCAATTAAACTACAAACAAGATGAATGCGCAATAAAATTTTTTAAATTATTCGAAAATATAAACATTAGTAAAACACCTATCTAAACACCATTAGTTTCAGTAGAATAAGGAAATCATCGAATGATTATACATTATCGATGTATAGTTATTCGTCAGACGTCAACTTTTTGTGGAGGGTTTTAAATGAAGTCACAGTCAGCCGGAATCGGCTTTTTTGGGCTCGCTGCCATGGTCGTTGGAACGATGATTGGCGGAGGCGCATTTAATTTACCGGGAGCGATGGCACAAGGTGCTGGAGTCGGTTCGGTGTTAATCGGATGGACGATCACCGGTATCGGGATGGTCATGCTCGCGTTCGTGTTTCAATTTTTAGCTAATACACGTCCTGAACTTGAAGGTGGGATTTACGCCTATGCGAAAGAAGGATTCGGCAAGTTTGTCGGATTCAATAGCGGGTGGGGCTACTGGATGTCGGCATGGATCGGGACGGTCGCGAACATCACGTTAATCTTCAGCACGCTCAGCTACTTCTTCCCGATCTTTTCGGCCGAGCACCGGACGTTCCGCTTACTTATGAGCGCGGTCGTTATTTGGGGGTTGTTTTGGATTATCTCACGCGGGATGAGAGAAGCGGCACTACTCAATATCGTCACGACAATCGCCAAGCTCGTCCCGATTTTTTTATTTATTGTCCTCATCTTGTTTGCGTTTCGAATCGATACGTTCCAAATCGACTTCTGGGGTCAATCGGGATTCAGCTGGTCACAAGTGTTCCCGCAAGTGAAGTCGACGATGCTCGTGACGCTTTGGGCGTTCGTCGGGATTGAAGGGGCGGTCGTCCTATCATCACGTGCCCGCCACAAACGAGACGTCGGTCGTGCGACGGTGATCGGACTCGTCGGAACGCTTGTCATTTATATGATGATCTCGATTTTATCGTTCGGGGTGATGACCCAGGAACAACTCGCGGCACTTTCGGAACCGTCGATGGCGTATGTGCTCGAGGCCGTCGTCGGACCGGTCGGTGCGACCATCATTAACATCGGACTCCTCGTCTCGCTCTCGGGTGCCTTGCTCGGTTGGACGATTCTCGCGACGGAGATTTCGTACGTCGCCAGTCGTGACGGCGTGTTTCCGAAACTGTTCAATCGGCTCAATCGAAATGAGACGCCGGTGAGTGCCTTGTTCATCACACAAGCGTTCACGCAACTCGTCACCATCATCGCCCTGTTCTCGGAACAGACGTACTTGGTGCTCTCGAGCATCGCCGGCATCGCGGCGCTCGTGCCGTATTTGTTCTCGGCCTTGTTCGGTTGGAAAGAGGCACGGCGGACCGGAACACGCCCGATGCTCGTCATGTCCGGGATTGCGACCGTTTATGCGGCCTGGCTCCTTTATGCGTCAGGTGTCGAGTATATGCTCATCGCCATGATTTTGTACGCGCCAGGCGTGTTCGTCTTCATGTTGGCCGAACGCGAACAAGGCCGGCCGTACCTCAGCCGGTTGCAATACATGATTGCGGTCGTCATCCTCTTGGCAGCCACGTATGGTGTCTATGGACTATGGACGGCGACAATTAGCCTATAATAAAAAGTCATCTTACGTCGGGAGACGCGCGATGACTTTTTTCATTGACTGTTGTCCGTCAATAAGCGAACGACTTCAATTGGAGGAAGCGGCTTGGCGTACAAGAACCCTTGGAACGAGTCGCAAGCGGTTTGTTTCAAGTGGTCGAGCATCTCTTGATCCTCGACACCCTCGGCTACGACGTGCAGATTCAGGCTCTTGCCGAGGTGGACGATGACATCGAGTAAGTGTGACTTCGACGTCAACCAATCATCGAGGAAGACTTTATCGATTTTTAGCTCGTCGACCGGGAACGACTTCAAGTATTGCAGTGACGAGAAGCCGGTCCCGAAGTCGTCGATGGATAGGCGATAATCGAGACGTTTGATTTGATCCATCCGGGCGATAATCTCGTCCGTCTGCTGCATGACGAGACTCTCGGTGATCTCGAGGATGATGTCGGACGGGTTCAAATTGAGCTGTTGCTTGATATTCCGGAGCGTATTGATGAAGCTGTCGCTCCGGAATTGATTCGGTGAAATGTTGACGGCCATCGACAACGGGCGGTCGACGAGTTGCTGCCAGACTTTCAACTGTTTGGCCGCCTCGAGAATGACCCAGTTGTTGATTGGGACGATGAGTGCCATCTCCTCGGCGAGCGGGATGAACTCTGAAGGTGGGATCTGTCCGAGTTCATCATGATGCCAACGGAGAAGCGCCTCGAACCCGATGAGCGTGTCAGTCTTTAACTCATATTTTGGTTGATATTCTAAATAGAAATGTTTTTCTTCAAGTGCTTGATAAAGTGCTTTCTCGATATGGATTTGACGTGAAAACGCATCGTCCATATCTTTCGTGACGAACTGGATCGTCCCGACACCGATTCGTTTGCCTTTGAACAGGGCGCTCTCGGCGCGCGTGTACAGTTCTTCTAATGAAGATGTGGCGGACGGATAGAAGACGCACCCGATGGAAATCGATACCATGATGGAGTGATGATAAATCCGGAACGGACGCTGCAATTCATGTTGCAGTTGGCGCAGCAACTGGAACACTTCTTCTTTCGACTGTTCAAAGAAAATCAACCCGAACAAACCGCCCGACGGATGGAACATGACGCTCGTCTCAGGCAAGAACTGCGCAGCCCGGTCCTTGATTTGAAGGAGCAATTCGTTGCCGACGCGTGAACCGAACGATTCATTGATGATTTTGAAGCGATCGATATCGAACAAGGCGACGTGAACCAAGCCATCTCCTTGATCGACATCCGTCAACACGTGGCTGTACTGACGGAGCCATCCTCTCTTGTTCAAGAGTCCGGTCAAGTCGTTATGGTACGCGAGATAATTGACCTCTTGCTCGAGTCGCTTTTTATCTGAGACGTCAAAGCCGAAGGCGGTATACTGTACGATTTCGCCTTCATCACTCAAAATCGGGACGACCGTCAAATTGAGCCAACACATGTTGCGGACATGCCGCTCGGAACGGACGGGCATTTCACCGTTCCAGATGCGGTCGGTCGTAAGTGCTTGAAGCACGTCCTCGGCAAGCGGATGATTCTCAAATGACGGATGGATGAGCTCGAACCAGTTACGACCGATGAATTGATGATCGGGTGCGCCGATTAATCCGCATAGCAACGGATTGATTTCTGTAATCTCGCCGTAAGCGTTTGTTGCCAAATAATACGTCGATTGTTCAATCATCGCTTGAAAGTGGTGAAGCAGATTGAACTGTTCCGTGCTGATGAGCGGCCCAAACCCTTTCGGCAGGAACGCAAGGAAGTACCCGGTATAGTCGTTGATGAAAAAAGATTGTAAATAAGCAGTCGCATAGACGACTGATCCGTTTTTATGTTTGAACGGCGTCATCGCCGTCGTCGAGAACGGATATTGAAGGAGCATCGGTGACCAGGATTCAAGCGCATCCTGTAAGTGTTGGACAACAGGGAGCGGATGGTGAAGCACCTCGTCTCGTCCCCATCCGAACAGCGTTTCCGCATATTCGTTCCACAGCAGGACGTTGCCATCGAGATTGATGTAACAGCATGGGACAGATAAAGCATCGATGAACTCGTCAATCGGCAAATCACGCAATGAAGCCACATTGTTTCCTCCAATCTACATCAAATGAATCGTATTCTACGTTCAGTGTACCTTATTTTGCCAAACCGAGGAATGGGCAAGTTGGTCGTTGTCAAAAGAAAGACGGTCATCATATACTGAAGGAGTAAGATAGTTTTTTGATAAGGGGGAAATCAAATGTCAAAGACACAAGAAGTGATTGAATTGACAGAGAAATTCGGGGCGCACAATTATCATCCACTTCCAATCGTCATCTCGGAAGCGAAGGGGATCTGGGTGACAGATCCAGAGGGGAACCGCTACATGGATATGTTGAGTGCCTATTCGGCCGTCAACCAAGGTCATTGTCATCCGAAAATCATTCAAGCGCTTAAGGACCAAGCCGATAAAATCACGCTGACGTCACGTGCGTTTTACAATGATCAACTCGGTCGTTTCTACAAAAAAGTGGCAGCGCTTACAAACAAAGAGATGGTGTTGCCGATGAACACGGGTGCGGAAGCAGTCGAAACGGCTGTCAAAGCATCACGTCGCTGGGCGTATGAAGTGAAGCAAATCCCAGGCCAAGCGGAAATCATCGTCTGCTCGGGCAACTTCCACGGCCGGACGATGGCGGCGGTGTCGATGTCGACAGAAGCGGAATATCAACGCGGATTCGGCCCGCTATTGCCAGGGTTTAAAGTCGTGCCGTATGGTGACATCGATGCGTTCGAGGCGGCCATCACTGAAAATACGGCGGCGTTCATCGTCGAACCGATTCAAGGCGAAGCCGGGATCATCATCCCACCGGCTGGTTACTTGAAACGTGCCAGTGAGCTCTGCCAGCAGCATAATGTCTTGTTCGTGGCCGATGAGATTCAATCGGGGCTCGGTCGCTCAGGTAAATGGTTCGCCATCGAATGGGAAGATGTGGAGCCAGATATGTATATTCTCGGAAAAGCGCTCGGGGGCGGCGTGTTCCCGGTATCGTGTGTGGCGGCCAATGAAAACGTCTTGAGTGTATTCAATCCAGGCTCACACGGTTCGACGTTCGGAGGGAATCCGCTCGCGGCGGCCGTGTCGATCGCGTCACTCGAAGTGTTAGAAGAAGAGCAGTTGCCACAACGTTCCCTCGAACTCGGGACATATTTCATGGACCGTTTGAAATCAATCGACAATCCGCTCATTAAAGATGTGCGCGGTCGCGGTCTGTTCATCGGGATCGAATTGACGGAAGCAGCCCGTCCATACTGTGAGGCGCTTAAAGAACGTGGCCTGCTCTGCAAAGAGACACATGAGACGGTGATTCGATTGGCACCACCACTCGTCATCACGAAAGAGGAGCTCGATGAGGCGTTCGAGGCCATCTCGGCCGTGTTCGCACCAGCAGCTATTTCGTGATTGCGCATCGCTTGTTATAATGAATACAGACTTAAACACCTGTCTCGCGACGTGCTCGCGGCAGGTGTTTTTTTGAAGGGAGACGGGGCCATGCTCTATGTATACGTCGGCTTGGCGGGAGCGCTCGGTGCCTTGGCACGTTATGGGATCGGAACAGGCATCGAGACGTTTTGGATCGGTATGTTTCCGCTCGGGACGCTGCTCATCAATTTATCAGGCAGTTTCGCGCTCGGTTGGCTGACACACTTTCTGTTTCGGTCCGGACGACTCTCCCCGAGTGTCGTCACCGCGGTCGGAACAGGATTCATCGGCTCGTTCACGACGTTCTCGACGTTCAGTGTGGAGACGATTGAGTTGCTGGAGTCCGGCGCAATTGGCATGGCCTTGCTCTACGTGACACTAAGCCTTATGCTCGGTCTGTTCAGTTCGTGGCTCGGGTTTTGGTTCGGACGGCGTCGGTTCAAACAGTTCAGGCGAGAAGAGGTGGTGCGATGACGATCGCCATCATTATGCTGGGGGCGTTCTTTGGAGCGATGGCACGGTTTGGCATTGGTCAGCTCGTCAAAACATGGACGACATCTATGTTCCCGTGGGCGACGCTGTTCGTCAATGTGAGTGGGTCGTTTTGTCTCGGCTATTTATATGCGTCGAGTGCCGGCCCGTCGCTCATGCTCGGACTCGGTGTCGGCTTTCTCGGTTCGTTCACGACGTTCTCGACGTTCAAGCTCGAAGTGATGCGGTTCGTCGCCAAAGACTGGCTTCGTTTCGGGATGTATTTGCTTGCGACCTATGTACTTGGTCTGCTGGCGGCCTATCTCGGTTATCATCTGCCATGACAAATCCCTCGGAACACGTTTCCGAGGGATTGTTTTATTCGCTAAGTTGGAGTTTTTCAGCACAAGATGGGCACGTGTTCTCGTAAGACTCGCACTGCTCATCCATCTGTTTCCCGCACTCTTGACACGTCTTGTCCGGTAACTTCCGATAAAATTCGACGGAAGATTCAAGTCGGCTTGCCCATTCATTCATTGTAACTGCCCCCTTTATTTAAGTAACGTAGCTGTTATGTTGTTTTGATTGTATTATAACAGAGGGTGATAAGTCAACAATAATATATAACAGATTTATAAATCGGATTTTGTTAGAATGAGAGTATAGAAAATGAGGTGAGATGGATGAAAGCACCCCAATGCGAAACGATTGCCATTCAGAATGAGGATGTCGGGGTATTACAACAAGCGTTGACCGATCTTGATGCGACGCGGGTCAGTCGATTATTCAAAGCGTTCGCCGATCCGACCCGACTTAAAGTGCTCTACGTGCTCACGCTCGAAGCGGAACTGTGCGTCTGTGACGTGGCGGCCGTGATTAAACATTCGAATGCCACGGCGTCCCATCACTTACGGACATTGCTCGAGCAAGGACTTGTCAAATATCGAAAGGATGGAAAAGTCGTTTATTATTCGCTCGACGATGACCACGTCCGGTTGCTCGTCGAGATTGCGATGGCCCATAGCGCCGAGCAAGATGAGACTGAATCAGACACGTGAGGCTGACTGGGATTCCAGTCGGCTTTTTTTTCGGTTGTAATTGTGAGGCGACCGCGTTACGATATATTCAAATGAACGTTTGAATATAAAAGGGGCGAAATTAAGATGAAACGAGATGTATTGCCCGTCGAAGGGATTACATGTACGAACTGCGCCGCCAAAATCGAGAAGAGTGTGACGGGAGAGGACAGTGTCGCCGCTTGTCAGATTGATTTTGCGAGAAGTCGAATGATTATCGAATGGAATGATTCGAAGGATCATACGGAGACGCTACGGGCTATCGAAGCGTCGATGGCGCGAATTGAACCGGGTGCTCATTTTGTGAAAGATGATGAGGAAGTACCGATGTCGAGTCGCTTGTTATGGCGGTTCGGGATTGCATTCGCATTCCTGCTCGTCGGTCTGTATACCGATTCGCTTGTCGTGTACGGAATCGCCTACGTGGTTGCGGGTTATGATGTCGTCTATGCCGCATTTCGTAACGTATGGCATCGGGAATGGTTTGATGAGAAATTTTTAATGACGATTGCGACGGTCGGTGCGATTGCGATTTCGGAGTATCCGGAAGCGGTCGCCGTCATGCTGTTTTATCAACTCGGTGAGTATTTCCAAGCGAAAGCGGTCCACGCTTCACGGCGGTCGATTCAATCGCTATTGAATTTGAAACCGACACGCGCACGCGTTCTTGTTGAGGGGCGAGAAGTTGAGCAACGACCTGAGGACGTAACGGTCGGCTCCGTCATCATAGTGCGGGCTGGTGAACAAGTGCCGATGGATGGTCAGGTGTTACAAGGGGACAGCTCACTGGATACGGCTTCTCTGACAGGAGAGTCGTTGCCACGCCAAGTCGGGCCTGGTGAAGACGTATTGGCCGGCATGATCAACCTCGAGGGACGGCTCGAAGTTCGGGTCGAGCGACCGGCTGCGGAGTCGAGTCTTCAAAAGATGATTGCCCTCGTTGAACAGGCGAGCATGAACAAGGCGAAGACGGAACAGATGATTACAAGGTTAGCCAAAGTGTACACGCCAATCGTCGTCGTTTTAGCGGCTGTGGTCGCGTTTGTCCCGCCATTGTTTGTCGGAAATTTGGAGGAGTGGGTGTACCGGGCTTTAATCTTCCTCGTCATTAGTTGTCCGTGTGCCTTAGTGATCTCAATTCCGCTCGGTTATTTCGGTGGAATTGGTGCTGGCTCGCGGCGTGGCATTTTAGTGAAAGGCGGCGAGTATTTGGACGTCCTCGCCGAAGTTGAGACGGTTATCTTTGATAAGACCGGAACGCTCACGACGGGACGTTTTGAAGTGACGGATATCGCGACGAACGGAGAACTGACGAAGGACGAGTTGCTCCAACTTGCGTCCCGAGTCGAGATGGCTTCGACGCATCCGCTTGCAAAAGCAATCGTCGAGCAAGCCGGTCCGGTCGCGCCGTTCGCAACAATCCAAGAAGAGCCGGGTTACGGACTGATGGCTATAGAGGGTGAACACCGCATTTACGTCGGTAGTGCCCGCTATATGAAAAAATTGGGCTGCTCGATCCCGACGGAGACATCGGGGACGATTGTGCATGTCGTGAAAAATGATCGCTGGCTCGGACGAATCGAGTTGAGGGACGAAGTGAAGGCGGATGCGGAACAGACGATTCGTGCGTTGAAACAATACGGATATCGGACAGTCATGCTGACGGGTGATCGGCAAGAGGTCGCGAATGCCGTCGGTTCAGCGATTGGCATCGATGAAGTGTACAGCGAGTTGCTTCCACATCAAAAAGTAACGGAAGTCGAGCGGTTGGCAACAACCGGCAAGGTCGCTTTTGTCGGTGATGGCTTGAACGATGCGGCGGCGCTTGCGCGTGCTGATGTCGGACTCGTGATGGGTGGTGTCGGTAGTGATACTGCGGTCGCAGCAGCTGATCTTGTTCTCATGAATGATGCCCCACACGATGTTGTGGCGGCGATTGATTTGAGCAAAAAGACACGACGGATTGTCTGGCAAAACATTACGTTCGCGTTCGGGATGAAGGCGCTCTTCCTCTTACTCGGCGTATTCGGACTCGCCTCGATGTGGGAAGCCGTGTTTGCCGATGTCGGGGTCGCCTTACTCGCTATCGGAAATGCCGCCCGATTGATTCACGCCAAATAAAAAAACCTCGAGCATGCTCGAGGCTGGGAACCGACTCACTGGGGTCGGTTCTTTTTGCGTGTTTTGAAAATCAAAAATAAAATGACGATAATCGCAGCGCTAAGGAGGATGGCGATGGACGTGAGCGCTTGCATTAGCACATCGATTTGATTCTCCGTCGCAATCAATTGTTTGCGGATGTCGTCATACTGCATCTTTTTTAAGGCACGCAAATCTTCGAGAATCGTTTGACGTTGATCAGTCATCGTTTCAGCGAGGTCGGTCGCGGCTTCGATGTCGCCCCTTTCATAGAGGACGAGCACTTGATCAGCCCCTTGCTCCCAAATCCCGTCGCGATGGAGCAAATCAATCAGCGAGCTCGGTGTGTGCGGGTCGTTCGTGATCGACGTCTTCAACTCTTCAGCTTGCTGGGACATACTGTAATACGATTCTAAAAAACGCCGGTCTTCGTAGGCGAGCAACCCGCGAATGGCGTTGGCTCGTTCAATGTTAAAATACATGATCTCTTCGATGGCATCATAGGAATCGAGGCGTTGACTATGAATCGACTCGAGTTGATGTCTCGTGTCTCGAAGTTGAAAGGCGAAACTAGCGAGAACGAGGATGGATAAGACGGATAACGAAATGAGTACGGTCAGCCATTTTCGTTGGGACATGGTCATCCCTCCTTCCATACAATCGTACATTATTTACCGATTTCGTCGCAAAATATTTTTTTGGAAAAGGAAAATTTCGGGTAAAGGTATAAAAATATAGTAATGCGTTTCTTGATATCGTTTACAATGATAGAGGAACGATTTTATTCATAAGGAGAATACACATGCCAGAGAACTCATCGTTAATCAAGTTGCACCAAGTCTTGAAAGAAAAACGAACGAACGTCCATTATGAGATTCCGACGTTATGGAACCGGCTGCAATTCGCTTCAGAGCCTGTACGTGATGGGGTCGAACGGGTCAATCCATATGATTTCTTGATCGAGACGATTGAAAAAGCGATTCTTCCCCATGCGGTCGACGGACGGGGTTACCATCAATCGGTCGCCCAAGCGGACGGATATTTGCAAACTGGCGGCGATTGGATCAAGCGGGCATCGGTCTACTCGATGCAAGTCCGGACGTCGACATCATGGGATCATGATGGATCAGGCTATGTCGAAATGGAGAACTCGATCGGCATGAAAGACACAGGGACGTTCGTCAAAACGCTCGCGTTGATTCCGCATCTCCTTTACATGGGAATCGACACGTTGTTCTTATTGCCAATCTCGCAACACAGTCATAAAAACAAAAAAGGCGAATTTGGTTCTCCTTATGCCGTGCAAGACTTTTTTGGAATCGATGAGGAACTGAAAGAGACGTTGACCGGAGACGGCTTGACGGTCGAAGAAGAGTTCGCGGCGTTCGTCGAAGCATGTCACATGGTGGGGATTCGTGTCGTCATCGATGTCATCCCGCGTACATGTGCTCGTGACAACCGACTCATTCTCGAAAATCCGGAATGGTTTTATTGGATTCCGGTGACCGAACTCGATTACTATCATCCGCCGCACGTACCAGGAATTGGTGAGAACGTGAAACCAGAGCATGCTTTCTTACCTATGATTTATGGGTCAGAAGACGTCTGGGCGCACTTACGTCGCTTCTCGATGGCACCGAATCTCGTCGATGCGGACAAGTGGGAGACGGTGAGAGCGTACTTGCTCGAGCATCCAGAAGAGAACTTGCTTGCCGTCATCGAGCGCGAGTTCGGCTTGACGACCGCTCCAGCCTTCTCCGATTGCATCAATGATCCGCAGCCACCATGGTCAGATGTGACGTATTTCCGTCTGTTCTTGGACCACCCGACAGCGGCAGCACCTTACGTGAGCGAAGCGAACTTGGCACCTTATATCTTGTTCGACTCGATCAAATCGAATCAATTCCGAGGCGATCAAATCAACGAGCCGCTCTGGGCGATGCTCGCCGACATCATTCCGCACTATCAGCGTGAATATGGGATTGATGGAGCTCGCATCGACATGGGGCACGCCTTGCCGGTCGATTTGGCGCAACGGATTCTACAGCAACCGCGTGAACTCGACGCCAACTTCAGCTTCATCGCTGAAGAATTGATTGAAATCGGTGCGTGGGCGGCGAAAGAAGCGGGCTATAACATGATTATCGGGTACGGGTTCTATAAAGAGCCACGCTTTGATACACATGAGACGCACCAGTTCGTATATGACTCGCGCTTCTTACCGTTACCGGTGTTTGCGGCCGGAGAAACGGCAGACACGCGCCGTATCGCGACACGAGATGGGGGACGGCAGGCGAGTCGCTTGCTCGCCGTCTTGAACGGCTTCGTACCGAACGGCATCCCGATGACGAACTCTGGACTCGAACTGTATGAGACACAGCCGATGAACACCGGGCTCGACTGCCGACCGGAAGAAGCGTATCAACTCTTCCCGACCGATCCGTACTTTGGAAAGCTTGCTTTCTTCGATGCGTACCAGTTCCATTGGGATCATCCGGAGCGAGACGAGATGATCGAACTGATGCATCAAGTGGCCGAGGTGCGTCGTCGTTGGTTGGACGTCCTCGTCAACCCGAGTCATTTCGAACCGCTCGCCATGGCACATATGGATGCCCCGTTCATCGGCCTCGCTTGGTTGCGTCCGGATACGAACGAGACGCTTCTCGTCGTGGCCAATACGGATATGCACCAACCGTTGCAAGGGAAAGTCCCGCTCGACGGGGTGCGACGCCGCAACTGGAACGCGAGCCGTTTCGCCGAGATGGTGTACTCACCGACGTCATGGCCGTACGCCGAGCATTCGTTCGATGAGAATTGGGACCTGTGGGTCGATTTGAAGCCGGGCGAAGTGAAGATTTATGAGATGAAATGAGCAAATGCCCCGAACCGGATACCGATTCGGGGCATGTTCGTTACATCGTCTTCTTCATATAGTAAATAACAAACTCATCGAGTGGCATCGGTTTCGCATAGCGATAGCCTTGCATCGAATCACAGCCGATTTTCCGTAAGAAATTCTCTTGATACTCGGTCTCGACACCTTCAGCGACGAGTGCCATCCCTAGTTGCCGGGCCATCGCGACGATGGTCGCGGTGACGGTCTGATACTCCCGGTTTTCTTCGAGTTGCATCGTGAACTCGCGCGGGATTTTCAGCTCATCGATTGGATAGCGGACGAGGTAGGCGAGCGAGCTGTAGCCGGTACCGAAATCGTCGATCGACAGTTTGATGCCAAGCGCCTTCAACTCGAGAATCCGTGTCAACACGCGGTCGGATTGATGGGCCGCGACCGTCTCGGTCAACTCGAAGTTAAGTCGGCCAGGTTCAATCGGGAACCGTTCGAATAACGTCGTCAAATATTCGATTAAGTGCTCATCGAACAGTTGGCGGACGGATAGGTTGACCGATAGTTTTGGTAAATCGATATCGCCTTGCTCGAATGCGTACATCAATTGGAATGTTTCATGAATCATCCAGCGGCCGAGATCATGGATATGCCCCGTCTCTTCGGCAATCGGGATGAACTGGCTTGGCGGGATGAAGACGCCATCTCGTTGCCAACGCATGAGCGCCTCGGCCCCGATGATGGCTTTCGTCGAAGCGTCAACTTGAGGCTGAAGATAAAGTGAGATCTCGCCTTTCTCGAGGGCGGTATCAAGCCCTTCCATCAACAGTTTGCGCTCTTCTTTGTGGGCCCGTAATTCAGGAGCGAAAAAAACGGTCTCGTTGCGTCCTTTGTCCTTCGCCTTATACATGGCAAGGTCGGCGTTCGACAGCAAATGCTTGAGCGTCGAACCGTGTTCAGGATAGCGGACGATACCGATGGACGCGTGAATCTCGACGAGCGTCCCGCCCATGAAGTACGGCGGACGATAGACGGAGCGCCGTAACCGTTCGACGAGCATCTCATCGTCGTCATGCTCGGCGACAACGATGAATTCGTCACCACCGAGCCGGCCCGCATACTCGTTCGGCAACAAGGCGCCCCGCAGACGTTTACCGATATGTTGCAACAACTCGTCACCCATATGATGGCCGAACTGGTCGTTAATTTCTTTAAAACCGTCGAGGTCGGAGAACATGAGCGAGAACGGACGTCCTTCCGCGATCAGCCGTTCAATCTGTTCTTGCAGGGCGTAGCGGTTATGAAGCCCGGTTAGACTGTCATGGTTCGCTTGATAATAAATCTGTTCTTGTTGGACGATCATTTGCGTGATGTCCTTGACGATCGCATAGATGCCTTCGACTTCGCCGTCGATAATCATTGGAATATTCATCAACTGCCACACCCGTTTCGCCCCGTCTTCGGTGACGACATCGACGTCGAGCGTCCGGGGGCGACCGTTCGTTAAATCGTGCAATACGGTCGCATAGGCGGACCGGTCTTTTTGTTCGATGATATCTAATATGTTGGAACCGATGAGTGTCTCTGTGTCATGACCGAGCACCGAGCTGCCGGCCTCGTTTACGGACAACACTTCACCGTGAAGGTCGAACAAGAAAATCGGTTCGGCATGATAGGCGAACAGGGACCGATACTGTTGCTCCCGAATTTCAAGCTCATGTGCTTTCGTCGTCACTGCGACTTCGAGGTCGGTGTTGACGGTATGTAAACGGTGGCTGATCAAGGCATTTTGCTTGGCGACGACGAACTGACGAATGAGCAGCAACAAGACGGCGTTCGCCGTCATCGAATCGAGCACGGATGTACCGAGCAACCGATCGGAGGCGAGCATGAACAGCATGACGATTGCGCTATAGACGACGTAGTCGAACACGGAGTCATAGACGAGGGCATCTTCTCTCGATTCATCGAACACGTAGCTGATTGAAATGATAAAGATGCTACTCACTTGAAGCAGGTGCACCAACTCATGGCCGATGCCGTTGAAGATGAGCAATTGGTTCAAAATCGAGGCAGTCGTGAAGCCGAGAATGCCGATCAACAAGAACACACGGAACGTTTGGCCGACCGAGGTGATGCGATTCAAGTACAGGAAGCCGAGCATCATGTAGAGACTAATCAACACCATCTGTTCTTCAAACCCGTTCAAATGAGCCGCATAACGTGCTCCGTCGTTCGAATAAACGAACAGATGCAACGCCCCAATCAACAGGAAGCTGAACAAGGCGAAAATGTCGAACGTTCGCAGTTTCAATGTCCGAATTTCAATCGATTGCGTGATGACAATCAGCGACATAATCAAATAAAAAAAGTTCTGAATGAACGGCATATGGTTGATTGTTGTCGATGCGCCAAAATGGTGTCCGACCAAATAAGCGATGAAGCAGACATTGCCGGCGCTAATCAGTAAATGTATGTAGCGTCGCATCCCTTGATTTTGAAACACGGCCGTCGCGCTAAAGACGGTCGCGATGAGAGTGACCGCCGTGAAATAGACGAACAAACTTGTCTCCCTCAAGGCGTAAGGGGTGAACAGAATCAATAAAAGTCCGAGAAAAAAGGTCCCGACGAGCAAAGCGGGGACTGTTTGGCGCAACGAGTGGTTGGTCAACTCATGCACCTCCTTCTGTATATGTCTAAGAGGCTCACCATTATTATCGGATTGTTCATGCGTTTGTTACACAAAAAAATCGACAGCAAGTTGCTGTCGATTAAAGTGTATACGAATGTTCTTTGAAGTTACCGACGACCGAATCGATTTCAGAGACGGTGATGAACGCTTCTGAATCAATCTCGGAGACGATTTGACGCAGTTTTGGAATCTCGTTATTCTGGACGACGACATACAACATCTTCTTCGAGTCGTTCGAGTAACCGCCGGTCGCGTCCATAATCGTGACGCCGCGTTTCAAGTTCTGCTTGATGACGAGGTTGATTTCATCGGCTTTCTTACAGATGATGAAACACTGCTTTTGCGCCGAGAAGAACCGGTGAATCGTCAACAACGTCCGCGACCGGACGAAACTGAGGACGAGCGCATACATGACCGCTTTAATGTCGAACGTGATGAACACGAGGATATAGACGATGAGATCTTGTGTCAAAAAGATTTTCGGGAGTGATAAGTTCCGGTTGTTCGTATAAATGACTTTCCCGAGAATGTCGAGTCCTCCGGTCGAAGCGCCTGCGAATAACAGCAAGGCGAGTCCGAGCCCAGAGACGATTCCGCTGAACACCGAGGCGACGAGCGGGTCATCGAGCGGGGTCGGTGGGATGAGCACGGGTAGCGTGTCAATCAAGATGGATGACAAGACGACGACAAGCCCGGTCATAAGGATAAACCGTTTTCCGAGATATTTAATTCCGACGATGAAGAGTGGGATGTTCAAGACGAGTTGCGTGAACCCGATTGGCGTGTTGAACAATTCATTGACGATCAACGTGATCCCGACGATGCCCCCCGTCCCGATTTCATTTGGTTTGAGCAGTAGTCCGACAAAAATGGATTGTAAAATCGTTCCGGCGATGAGGAACAAGGTCGTTTCGACGGCGATCCGTTTTCTAGTTTTTGCGTACATAGATCATGGCTAGGTGCCATACGCCCCCCTTTGACATAAACTCATTCAAGCGTACTCCGACGATGTCGGAATTTCAAGGGACGATTGATTACAATTCATTATGGAAGCGGTCGATATCACTTGCGAGCTGTTCATGAACGTAATCGATGACTTGAGCGTCATCGAATAAGCCGAGCGGAGCGTCATCCGGAATCGCATCGAATGGGGATACGAAGTAGAGGACGGCGGCGACGAGGGCGTGCTGTTTGTCTGGCTGCATCTCGAACTGGTCGTTATAGAGGGCGCGCAACATATTGAGCAACTGTTTCATTTGGAAGTAGAGCGTCAGTTCTTCTTCCCGTTCGATATTGCTAATCTCGTTCGAAGCGACGTCGACCGTCACTTTAGCGAGAGCGAGTTCGCCTTGGACCAAGAGGTCACCTAATGTTTCATTGTCGGTATAGTCCTCGGTCGCGCTCGTTAAAAAGTGTGTGTACGTTGTTTTCCAATCTGACATGTATATTCCTCCTTCTGTCTTCATCTACTAATATGCCCGTTTTTGCGATTTGGTTGCAACTTTTCCGAAAATTTAAGAAAATAGAAATAAGTGAAAAAGGAGGAACTGTACATATGTCTACTGTAACCATGCCGACTGAGGCAGAATTTGCCCGCTACGCTGAGCTTGCCGTCAAAAAAGGCGTCAACATTCAGCCGGGCCAACAGCTCGAAGTCCGAGCTGATATTAGCCAAGCACCGCTCGTCCGTCAAATCGTGAAAGCAGCTTACGCAGCTGGCGCGAAACAAGTATATGTCAACTGGAGCGACGAAGAGACGACGAAAGTCCGTTACTTCAACGCCCCGGCGGATGCTTTCAAAGAATACCCGGAATGGCTCAAGGCCCGCTTTGAGCAATTGGCCGAAGAGAAGACGGCGTTCCTATCGATCGTCAGCGACGACCCGGACGCACTGAACGGCGTTGAGTCGTCACGCATCGCGGACTCGAACCGTGCTGCCGGCGTGGCGCTCGCGAAATGGCGCAAATATGTCATGAGCGACAATGTCAGCTGGTCAATCGTCGCTGGCGCTTCGGAAGCATGGGCGAAGAAAGTCTTCCCAGACCGTGAAGACGCTGTACCGGCCCTTTGGAAAGCGATTTTCGAAGCGACGCGAATGGACCAACCGGATGTCGTTGCGGCGTGGGATACGCACGACACATCGCTCCGTGAACGAGCGACATTACTCACGAATAAGAAGTATGCGAAGCTCCACTACAAGGCACCGGGCACGGAATTGACGATCGGCTTGCCGAAGAAGCACGTCTTCCTTGGCGGCGGCGGTCCGAACATCGACGGCGTCGATTTCATCGCCAACATGCCGACCGAAGAAGTGTTCACGCTCGCTGATAAAGATTCGGTCGAAGGACACGTCTCGAGCACGAAACCGCTCAGCTACAGCGGCAACTTGATTGATGGGTTCACGCTTTGGTTCGAAGGCGGGAAAGTCGTGAAGGCGGAAGCGAAACAAGGCCAACAGGCACTCGATGAGTTGTTGAACCTCGATGAAGGGGCGCGTCGTATCGGAGAAGTTGCGCTCGTGCCGGACGACTCACCAATCTCGAACTCGGGTCTCCTTTTCTATAACACGTTATTCGACGAGAACGCATCATGCCACTTGGCGCTCGGACGCGCCTACTCGACATGTCTCGAAGGCGGACCACAAATGTCAGCTGAAGAGCTCGCCGAGAACGGTGCGAACGACTCGATGACACACGTCGACTTCATGATTGGCTCGGCCGAGATGAACATCGACGGTGAACTCGAAGACGGTTCACGCGAAGCCATCATGCGTGACGGCAACTGGGTCATTTAATCAAGCAAGAGACGAATCCCTTCGTGGAATTCGTCTCTTTTTTATGTCAATTCATAGAGGAAGGCGAGGGCATTCGGTAGCCGACGCCGCCACGCGATTTCATTATGGACGGCACCGGGCTCGACTTCATAGCGGAAGGCAATCCCTGTTCGCGCGACAGTCTCGACGAGTTTCGCGTTCGTATAGAGGTAATCCTCGGGCGTGATCGGTCCGCTCGTCTCGTTCGTCCCGATGTCCATATAGAGGCGCGCCGTCACATCGGCCTGCTTCACATCCCGAATGAGGGAGTCGAGATTGGCCCAAGCGGCTGTCGAGAGCGAGCCGACGCGCCGGATGGACGGATAGGCCGTCATCATATAGAGCGAGATGACCCCGCCCATCGAGCTGCCCATCACGCCGACGTCGTCCGGGTCGGTCGCGTAGCGTTCATCAATCCACGGCTTCAAATCTTTCATGAGCCAGTCGGCGTAAGCCCGACCTCTCCCGCCGAGCGTGGGCCGTGTCTTGGCGAGTTCCGGCCCGATTCGGCGATATAGCATCTCATCCTCATAAAACGAATACTCATCGTAGCGGTCGAGCCAGTCCGGGGCACTCGCGATGGCGACGACCATGAGCGGCAATTGCAAGTCCTCGATGTGGCGGTCGATTGACCAACCTTCGCCGATCGTGGCGGTCTTGCCGTCGAACACGTTTTGACCGTCGTGCATATAGAGGACCGGGATTCGTTCGTCAGCCGACACGAAGTCGGGACGATAGACACGGACAATCCGCTTCCGGCCACGTATGGCCTCGGTCGGTAAGGTGAAGCTGAATTGGTCGAGCATATAAAGCGCTCCTTTCGCAGTCAACTGGTTTTAGTTTGCCGGGTGTGGACGAGAAATGCAATCGCGACACTTGACTACCTACCGTTCGTTAGGTAAAGTGATAATGAAGAAAGGGGTCGATGACGGATGAATACGAAACAACGAATCGAGCTGGCGGCACGGCGGCGCTTTGCGCTTGAAGGGTATGAAGGACTATCATTAGCGGCACTCGCCGAGGATGTTGGCATTAAGAAAGCGTCGCTATACGCCCATATCGAAGGAAAAGAGCAATTGTTCAAACAAGTCGTCGAGGACATGGCAGATCGTTACGATCGCGTCTGGCGAGAAGCGCGGGACGCCACTGAGGGCGCGGCACCGCTCGAACGGATCGAGGCCATCGTCGAGACGTTGATTCGCTTCTTTGAAGAAGAGGAGACATGGATGCTGACGAAGCGGATGTTGCTCGTCCCGCCTCCTGAATTGCGATTGTTCATCGAGACGACGCTCGGGTCGGTCGAGACGGACTTGCAAGCGTTTGAGAAAGAACAGTTTCGATTGGCGATGGAGCAAGGGGCGTTACCCGAACAGTCGCTCGAGGACGTTTACGATGCCTACTATTGTTTTCTCGACGGCGCGCTCATCTCACTCTTCACGCTCGAGACGAATCGCGTCAAGCGGCAACAGGCCGCATTCACCATCTATAAGAAAGGAGTCGGATGGACATGAAACAAGATCAAATGGCCTGGGTTTGGCTCATTCTAGCCGGCCTGCTTGAAATCGTCTGGGCCACGACGATGAAACTGTCGAACGGCTTCACGGTGCTCGGTCCGAGCACCGTGACCGTTCTCTTATTAGTTGTGAGCTTTGGGTTGTTGGCGATGTCGTTCCGGACGTTACCGGCCGGGACCGGTTATGCAGTGTTCACCGGCATCGGGGCCGTCGGAACGGTCATCGTCGGTGCAGTCTTGTTCGATGAGGCGCTGACCGGCATGAAGCTCGTCTTTATCGCGACGCTCCTCATCGGTGTGATTGGACTGAAACAAGTGACAGGAGGAGAATCGGCATGAGTTGGGTATTTTTGATTGGCGCGGGTCTTGCCGAGATGATGGCGGTCTTTTGGATGGGAAAATCGAAAGGCTATCAGATTGTTAAATGGTCGATCTTGTCCGTCGGAACGTTTGCCTTAAGTTTTTATTTGTTGTCGCGCTCGCTCGAGACGCTCCCGCTCGGGCTGGCATATTCGATTTGGGTCGGGATTGGGGCGGCCGGCGGCGTCGTGCTCGGCATGCTGTATTTGAACGAATCGCGGGACCGGTGGCGTATCTTCTTCTTATTGCTTATTATCGGGAGTGTCATCGGATTAAAAGTTGTCGCGTGATCAGGATTAGCTTCGAATAAAAACGGGAATTAAATAGTTCAGACTGTGAACGAAAGGGGCGGGGACGATGAGTCATATCAAACTGCAATCCGAGCGTCTACGACTCGAACCTTACACGATTGCTGATTTTTATTTCGTGAAATCGCTACTCCAAGATCCGCGCGTGATGCGTTTCATTAGCCCGGATGGAAAGCCATATACGGATGAACAGACGATCGAATGGTTCGAGCGCCAGTTGGCCCGCTATCAGACGGGTCGTCAAACCGGGTTGCTCAAATTGATGTCGCATGAAAATGACGAGCCAATCGGTCATGCCGGCACGTTGCTCCATGAACTCGACGGCACGATTGAACTTGAAGTCGGATATTGGTTGGCGCCGAAGCATTGGCATATGGGCTACGGACGCGAGGCAGCGGCTCGTCTCATGCGTCATGCGTTCGAAGAAGGTGAGAAAGAGATCATTTCCTTGATTCATCCGGATAACGTCCCATCGCAACGGGTCGCGAAAGCGAACGGACTGCATTGGGATCGGGATACCGAATATCAAGGCATGCTCGTCTCGGTATATGCCGGTGATTTAGAACGGTTGTGCCGCCATATGAAACGGGAAGAAATGACGCGTTAAAAAAAAGTAAAAAAAGTTTTAAAAAACAGTTGCCAAGGCATTAGTTTCTTGATATATTAATAGTGTCCTTAAGAGAGGACACGACCTGATTCTGTAGCTCAGCTGGGAGAGCGCTACCTTGACAGGGTAGAGGTCGCTGGTTCGAGCCCAGTCAGAATCACTTGGGTGCCAAACCCGATGCGAAACCCATAGGAACGTGGGTTTCCGCGACGCCACTTCTTGCGAGAAGTGGCTTTTTTTTTGTTTTTCTTTCAATTGACAGCCTACATAAACAGTTGGTATATTCCTCTCAATACATACAGAAACGGGGAATTATACGATGGTCTTAACCGGAACAATCGTCAACGCGGCGTTGATCGTGATTGGCACATTACTTGGACTCTTGTTTCACCGCATCCCCGAACGAATGAAAGAGACGGTCACCGCAGCCATCGGTCTCGCCGTCGTCTTGCTTGGCGTTCAAATGGGGATGAAAAGTGAGAACTTTTTAATCGTCATCGGCAGTCTCGTCATCGGGGCTGCACTCGGCGAATGGTGGAAGCTCGATGAGAAGTTGAACGAGGTCGGCTATCAATTGGAACGCCGCCTCGGGGGCAAGAGTAAGTCAAGTATCGCCGAAGGCTTCATCACGGCGACGCTCATCTTCGTCATTGGTGCGATGGCTGTCATCGGCGCGCTCGACAGCGGATTGCGCGGGGATCATGACGTCCTCTATACGAAAGGATTGATTGACGGTTTCACGGCACTCGTCCTCAGCTCGACGCTCGGCATCGGGGTCATGTTCTCGGCCGTCCCGGTACTCTTATACCAAGGAGCAATCGCCTTGCTCGCCATTCAAATCATGAAGTTCATCCCGGAGTCGCTCATGGATGACTTTATTTTAGAGATGACGGCGACCGGTGGTGTCATGATTGTCGCGATTGGGTTGAACTTGGTCGGCATCACGCGGATTCGTGTCGCGAACTTATTGCCGGGAATCTTGATGGTCGCGGTCATCGTCTCGATTTTACATATCGTCCAATAAAAAAATCCGAGAGACGCGATGCGTTTCTCGGATTTTTTCAATTCTTCGGTTGTTCGACTTCTTCTCTCGCACTTTCGCGAAGGGCAGAAGCCATGACGTCTGCTAAATCGCGCGAGCGGAGCACACCGACACCGCGGTCGGTCGGACCGTCTGGCGCGGCCACGTCCGCAATCAAGTCGTTCGTCGGCCGTGTCTCGTGAAGCAACAGTTCAGCCGATCCTTTCATCGCCTGGGCGACGATTTGGCGCGCCGTCGCTTCATCGAAACCGGCATCGGTCAAGACGGGCGTCATCGAACCGACGATTTCATAAAAGAAAGCGGGGCTGCATCCGGCGGCAGCCATGAAGGCGGACATCTTCTTCGCATCCGTCACGGCCGTCCGTCCGACGCGTTCAAACAGCGCCGTCGCGGTCTCACGGACCGTATCATCGGTCTCTGGGCCGAACCAGAGTCCGGTCATCCCGCTCCGATAAGCGACTGGGGTATTCGGCATCGCGCAGACGGCAGGGAGACCTGACGCCTCTTCAATCTCGCTCGGTTCGATATGAGCTGCTACGGAGACGAGGAGCGGTGTGCTCCACGTTTTAGATTGCACGTAAGGAATGACCCCGTCCGGTTGCATCGCGAGGACGACGATGTCATACGCGTTGACATCTTCCTCGTCGACGATTTGCACGCCGAGCTCGGCCTGTAACGCTGTCAAACGGGTCCGGTCACTCCGGTTCGTCATCGTGATTTGTTCAGGCGACACACCAGAGGCAAGCCATCCGCGTACGAGTGACTCACTCATCGATCCTGCACCTACCATTAAAATATTCATTCTCGTCACCTCTTCATATAGATTCGGTCGTATATATACATGTTGCTTATCATAACAAATGACGCAACAAATAGCGCCCATCGTGCTCAAATTGTAAAACAAAGGAAAAAAAGATGAGCGGTTTGTCATTTGATTGTCGCATGCGCCATAGATGACAAGCTGGCCCGGGCAAGCTATTATGGCAGTAATCAAACTGGAGGCGATGAGAGTGAAACGAGTGTTAGTGCGGGGGATTCAAGGGTATCAACGGTTCATCTCGCCGTTGAAACCGCCGACTTGCCGTTTTTATCCGACGTGTTCGCACTATGGAATCGAGGCGATTGAAAAGCATGGTGCCCTTAAAGGTGGGTATTTGACGACTCGCCGCTTAATGCGGTGCCAACCGTTCCATTCGGGCGGACTCGACTACGTGCCGGATGAATTTGATTGGCGCGCCCCTTTACAACGTGAAAAACCCCCTTCTCAGCGAGACGTCTAATCGGCGGCTCGCTGTTTTAGATACAGCTTAAAAATCAAATCGTTGTTTTATTACAATACTTTTGACAATCTTCTAAGTATTCTGAAAAAATAGAGGTGTACGATTACATAAGGGGAAGGGGAATTCAATATGAGTCAATCGTTCAGTGAACTCATCGGTACGATTTCGAACTTTGTGTGGGGACCACCGTTATTGATTTTGCTTGTGGGGACAGGCATCTACTTGACGGTACGGCTCGGGGGACTTCAAGTCACGAAGTTGCCGTACGCATTGAAGCTCGCGTTTTCTAAAAATCAAGACAAAACATCGAAAGGGGATATCAGTCACTTCCAAGCGCTCATGACGGCGCTCGCAGCAACCGTCGGTACGGGGAATATCGTCGGGGTTGCGACCGCGGTCGTGCTCGGTGGACCGGGGGCGATCGTCTGGATGTGGGTATCCGGATTTTTCGGTATGGCGACGAAATACGCCGAAGCCGTGCTCGCCGTTAAATATCGGGTGACCGATGAACGCGGACAAATGGCCGGGGGGCCGATGTATTACTTAGAACGTGGCTTGAAGCAACGTTGGCTCGCCGTCGCATTCGCAGGATTCGCCTCGCTCGCGGCATTTGGGATTGGGAACGGGGTGCAGACGAACTCGGTCGCGATGGCGCTCAAGACGACCTTTGACGTGCCGTTGTATGTCTCTGGTATCTTGATTATGATTTTCACAGGCGCGGTCATCTTGGGCGGTGTCAAATCAATCGGTCGCGTCGTCAGTTACTTCGTACCAGTCATGATCGTCTTTTATCTCGGCAGCGGATTGTTGATTATGGTGATGAACTACACGCTCATTCCGGATGCCATCGCCCTCATCTTCAGCAGCACGTTCAGTGCCGAAGCAATCGGTGGCGGAGCCATCGGGGCCGCCATTCGTTACGGTGTGGCGCGCGGCGTCTTCTCGAACGAGGCAGGTCTCGGTTCGGCGCCGATTGCCGCAGCGGCTGCTAAAACGGATATGCCGGGACGTCAGGCGCTCGTCTCGATGACGCAAGTGTTTCTCGATACGCTCATCGTCTGTTCTGTCACGGGAATCACGCTCGTCATGGGCGGTCAAATCGGTTCGGGCCTCGAGGGGGTCGAATTGACGACGGCGACGTTCGAGCAATTCCTTGGACCGGCCGGCGGTTATATCGTGACGATTGGACTGGTCATGTTCGCCTACTCGACGGTGCTCGGGTGGTCATACTACGGGGAACGGTCGATTCATTACTTGTTCGGTCAAAAATCGATTCTTCCTTATCGGATTGCGTTCGTTCTCGTGGCCGGTCTCGGTGCGATGACGACGAACCTCAACTTGGTTTGGGCGCTCTCGGACGTGTTCAACGGTTTGATGGCCATCCCGAACTTGATTGGCTTACTGTTCTTGTCGGGTGTCGTCATTGCTGAAACGAAGCGATTCAATCAACAGCTCGAACTCGAAAATCGAAATCGAAAAGCTTCTTAAACCAATACGCCACCATCCTTACGGGGACGGTGGCGTATTGCGTTTGCGAACCTCTTCGAGCCGTGCTTGTTGAAGATGGTCGAACACTTTCGTGATGAAACCGACCATGATGCCGACACCCGTGATGACATAGCCGATCGTGAACACTTTGCCGATATCGGTCGTCGGGACAAAATCCCCATAGCCGATTGTCGTGAGTGTGACGATACTGAAATACAGGGCATCGAGCCAACGCATGTCTTCGAAGCGTGAGTAGAACAGTGTCCCGGAGAGGATGGTCAGGAAGGCGAGACTGAACAAGACTTGAAACTCCGCATCCTTCAAGCCACGCCAAATCCCGCGGAACATGCGCCGGAACGTCAAGATGAAAGATAGCATTTCATTTCCTCCTTTCCCTATAGGTTTGTTCGCTAGCAACAGGGGAACATCCTTTATAGCAAAACTGGAGAGGATGATCATGATGACACGACTGATTCCAAAAGAAGAAGGGCTCGATCATAGCCTGGCGTTCCTACGGGAAGGATACTTATACGTCCCGAACCGTCGGAAGAGCTTTCAATCCACTCTGTTTGAAACACGCTTGCTCGGCGAACGCGTCATCTGTCTCGGAGGCGGCGAGGCGGCAGCCTTGTTTTATGACGCGGACAAGTTCGTGCGCAAAGATGCGGCACCGAAACGGTTGCTGAAAACACTATTCGGTGAGGATGGTGTGCAGACGTTAGACGGCTCGGCCCATACACATCGCAAACAGATGTTCATGGCGCTCATGTTCCCACAAAATATCAAGCGGTTAACGAAGCTGGTCAGCCGGGAGTGGGAACGGGCGCTCGACGCGGCAGCTGACGAGACGGTGCTCTATGACACGGCGCAAGAAGTTCTCATGCGGGCCGTCTGTGAATGGGCCGGGGTCCCGCTCCATGAAAGCGAAGTAGCGCGTCGGACGGACGAGATGAAATTGTTATTTGAATCTGGGACTGCCCTCGGACCAAAACATGTTCGGGGGCGAGCGGCCCGCTCCTCGGCCGAGGCGTGGGTGCGTGGCATGGTCGAAGAAGTGCGGACGAACCGGCTTCTCCCAAACGAACAAACGGCGTTATACGAATTTTCTTGGCATCGGGATGAAGCGGGTCATCTGCTTCCGGCCGACGTCGTTGCTGTCGAAGTAATCAATATATTGCGCCCGACCGTGGCTGTCTCGATTTATGTGTTGTTCACTGTATTGGCGCTCCACCAATTTCCGGAAGCGCGGGACCGATTGGCGCGTGGTGAGACCGAACCGACATGGTTCGTCCAAGAAGTGAGACGCTTTTATCCATTTTTCCCCGTGACCGCTGCGAGGGTCAAGCAAGATTTCGAGTGGAACGGATTTACGTTCGAAGAAGGGACGCTCGTCTTGCTCGATTTATATGGGACGAATCATGACCCTTCCTTGTGGACGGAACCGGATACATTCAACCCCGATCGGTTCAAAGACTGGACGGAAAGTCCGTTCACGTTCATTCCGCAAGGCGGCGGGGATGTCGATTTCGGACACCGCTGTGCGGGGGAGCACGTGACGATTGCAATCATGCGCGAGACGATCGACGTGTTCCTAACACGTTACCGTTACGAGGTGCCTCCGCAAGACCTCAGTTATAGCTTTGTCGACTTTCCGAGTTTACCGAAGAGCCGTTTCGTGCTGAATCAAATTCGAAAGAACAAATAAATGAGTCGCCCGCGGGCGACTCATTTCGTGTGTAACGCTAGCCGTTTTGTAATCGGTTGAATCGTGATATTCGTATCGACCATTCGATTATCACGTTTCGGTTCATCAGTCTGTTCGATTTGCCACGACGTATCATGTGACTCTTTGAGCGCCATCGCGATGTCATACAGAGAGTGACTCGAATTGCCGTTCAATTGGTACAGCCCGGGCCCTCGCTTCGTCAAAATCTCGAACAAGGCATCGGCCGTGTCTTCCAAAAACGAGCAAGACGGGTACCAGTGAGCGCTCGCGACGATGACGCCATGTCGTTTCATCTCGTTCTCGAAATAATCCATCATGTTATTCGAACCGGCACGATGCCCGATTTGCCAACCGAGCCGTACGATTTGGGCACCAGGATTGGTCCGGGCAATCGTCTCTTCGCAGGCCCGCTTATAGGCCCCGTATTCATCGGTCGCGTCAGGAGGCATGTCCGGTGTGATTGGCCCTGTCACGTTGTCAGAGAACACCGAGACGGTGCTCGTGAAGAGAAATGGAATCTTATATTCTCCGCATAGCCGAGCTAGCGTGTCGGCCCATTCGACGGCACCCATCCCGATATGAAGAAAGTAGTTCGGACGCACCGATTCGATGAAACGTCGCATCTCGGCCTCATCTGTGGTCGATACTTTCGTTCGGTCCCAGGCCACGGGCTCGATGCCATGCCGCGTTAACGTCTCGGCGACGACAGGGGCGACGGTCCCGTTCATACCTGTTAAAATTGCTTTCATCATGCATTCCTCCCTTTTGTTTCTATCATCCCACACTTCATGAACTGACAAACCCTTTGTGGACAGCTTTATGCTAGACTGTTGAGTGGAGGCGATAATGATGAATATTCGAAAAGCGACACCGGACGATCAGTTGCAGATTGCACCGCTCGTCTATACGGCGATTCATGAAATCGCCTATTCATTGACCGGCACATCCGATCAAGAGCACATGCTCGTTCGACTCGCGATGTGGATTGGTCAGCCTGGCAACCGCTTGAGCTACGAGAACATATGGGTGGCCGAATCCGATGCGACGATTGCAGGCATCCTGATTGCGTATCATGGCGAGCAGGCGGCAATGCTCGATGAACCGATTAAAGCTTGGCTCCGGACAAACGGTCAGTCTGACGAGTTGGATGTCGAAACGGAAGGCGACGTCCTGTATATCGACTCGGTCGCCGTCGACGCGACGTTCGGCGGACGCGGGATTGGGACGGGCTTGATTCAACAGGCGATTGCTCATGCGCGTGCCATGAACATTCCTCGCGTCACGCTCAACGTCGATCAGACGAACCCGGCAGCAGGTCGATTGTATGAACGTCTCGGCTTTATGAAAGAGAAAGAGATTGAGATATCCGGGGGACGGTTCGATTATATGACGTTTACGGTAAGCGAGAACGCCTGAACACGTCACGAAACCGATGCAAACCGATCTGGACTCGGCTATACTATATGCTTGATCACATTGAGAGAGAAAAAGGAGATTGTGTATGGAGTGGAAGAATATGTTGCGCGGCATCGCGATGGGAACGAGTGATTTGATTCCTGGCGTCAGCGGCGGGACGATTGCAGTCATTTTAGGAATTTATGACCGTTTGATTGAAGCCATCAGCGGTATCTTCAGTCGGCATTGGAAACAGCACTTGTTGTTCTTGATTCCGCTCGGGATTGGAATGGCAGGGGCGATTTTAGGACTCAGCCGCGTGATTGAGTTCCTCTTGCTCGAATATTATGAACCGACCCAGTTCTTTTTCATCGGATTGATTCTCGGGATTATCCCGATGCTCTTCTTTGAATTTCGAACGAGAGCCATTATGCGACCGGTGCATATCGTCGCGATGGTCATCGGAGCGATTCTTGTGGCCAGCATGGCAATCATCAAACCAGCAGATACGGCCATCATCACGGAACTCTCGACAGGGACGACGATTCTCTTGTTCTTCTCAGGATGGCTCGGCAGTATGGCGATGTTGTTGCCGGGAATCAGTGGCTCATTCGTATTGCTTTTGATCGGGGTGTATCCGACCGTCATCAGCGCGTTGTCGAACTTGAACCTGCTCATTATCGGCATCGTCGGTCTTGGAGTGGCCGTCGGTTTTATCGTCAGCAGTAAAGTGATTCGCTATTTGCTCGGTCATTTTCCGGGCATGACGTTTTCGGTCATCATCGGGTTGGTCATCGGCTCGCTTGCGGTCGTATTCCCAGGTCTGCCGGACACGACAATCATGTGGATACTCAGTGTCCTCTCGTTCTTCGCTGGATTCATCATCGTCCGTCTACTTGGACGTTTCTCCGTTTAACCAAACATGCACGCCCGTCAATGAAGACGAGCGTGCATGTTTTTTGCTTAATAAATGAACGGGATCAAGCGTTTACGTGACTTGGCCCACGTCTGATACGTCACACCGAAGTGAGATGTCAACATTTTCTCCTCGATATGGATGCGCCATAAGAGAGCGAGACTCATCAAACATGTACCGACGAGAGCAATCGTCCAAGGCGCGAAAAAGAGTGAAAATCCGAACGTGATAAATAAGAGCCCCGTGTAGAGGGGGTGGCGTAAATAACGATACGGTCCCGAACTGACGAGCTCATCCGCGGGCCGGACGACGACGTGGCGGGTGAACTGATGGCGCAATTGTCGGATGCCCCAATAGCGAAGTGAGACACCGGCGATGAACCCGCTCAGGCCGAGCAGGCGTTGCAGTGTGGCCTGACGTGTATCGGTCCAAACAGAAAGTCCGATCGAGATAGCGAATACGGTAACCATCATCAATGAGACGATATAAAAACTAGCGTGCTCACTGGCACCATCGGTCGGTTCGGACCGGTTTCGGTATCGCCAAATTTCATATAGCCAAGCGACCGAGGTGAGAACAAATAATCCATCGAGCCAATCCATAACGTGCCTCCTTTTTCAATACCTTCGATGTATTACCCGTGTCTTCCTCCTCACTAACGTGCAGGAATCGAAAAAACGTCTCGCGATGTGCGGGACGTCAAGAAAGCCTAACGGGCATTGGCAAGCAAAGTTGCGGCGGCCTGCTGGGCAGGGGGCGCTTCTTTTAGCTCATCTTTAATCAAATGGTAAGTGAGACACATCGGTTTTTCGGTCCGGGGGTCACGCCCGATGATGGCATCGATATGGAACACTTGTCTGAGCACGAGCGGACAAATGACTTCCTCAGCCGAACCGGTCGCGAGCACCTCGCCGTCTTTCATCGCAACGATATGATCGGCAAAGCGAGCGGCCTGGTTCAAATCGTGGAGCACCATGACGATGGTCCGCCCTTGCTCTCGATTGAGCGTTTCGAGCAGTTCGAGCACTTCGAGCTGATGGGCCAAATCAAGGTAAGTCGTCGGTTCATCCAAGAAGATTAAATCGGTCTCTTGGGCGAGTGCCATCGCAATCCACACGCGTTGACGTTGTCCCCCAGACAGGGCGTCGACGCTGCGGTCTTTATAAGCGAGCGTCCCGGTCACATCGAGTGCCCAATCGATGACTTCATGGTCATGTTTCGAGAGGCGTCCAAATCCGGACTGATAAGGGAATCGACCGTAGGAGACGAGTTCGCCGACGGTCAAGCCGCCGGCACCTTCCGGCGTTTGCGGCAAGATGGCCATTTTACGGGCAATCTCTTTCGTATTACATTTCGCGATGTCGGCCCCGTCTAAATGCACAGCGCCAGCAGATGGAGAAAGAATCCGTGTCATCGCTTTTAAGAGCGTCGATTTTCCACAACCGTTCGGTCCGATAATCGTCGTGATTTTATGGTCGGGAATCGACAAGCTCAATTGTTTTACAATCGTCTTGTCCCCATATCCGACCTCGATATCCGTCGTATGTATCCGTGACATGATGGATTCCCCTTTCCGTAAATGACGCCCGTGATAATGATTCTCAATATCGAGTTTACTATAGCAAGTGCGACACATCGTGTCAATGTTTGTTTGATGTCAAAATAGATTGTCGAGCGGTCTAATTCGCGGTATAGTGAATGAGAATGAGAATCAATGGCGCAGGAGTTTTGAGGAAGGGTGAGGACGATGAGCGAACAGGACCTATATGATGTAACGATTATTGGAGGCGGACCGGCCGGGCTATATGCGACGTTTTACAGCGGATTGCGGGGGATGAAAACGAAATTGATTGAGTTTCAACCGCATCTCGGCGGGAAAATCCATGTCTATCCAGAGAAGATGATTTGGGACGTCGGGGGTGTCACGCCGACGACCGGGGCTCGACTCATCGAACAACTGGTAGAACAAGGCTTGACGTTCGACCCGACCGTCGTGCTCGGAGAAAAGGTCGAATCGATGACGAAAGATCACGATGGCCATTTCGTATTGGATACGACGCACGGGCAACATCGATCGAAAACGGTCATTGTCGCGACAGGAAGTGGTATCCTGCAACCGCAGAAAATTGATATTAGCGGAGCGGAGCGCTTCGAGGTCTCCAACTTACACTATACGGTCAAATCGCTCATGGCGTTCAAAGGGAAGACGGTGTTGATTTCGGGTGGCGGCAACAGTGCGATCGATTGGGCCAACGAGCTTGAACCGATTGCCGAGCGTGTCATTTTGACGTATCGAAAAGAGGCGCTTAAAGGACATGAGTCGCAAGTCGATAAGCTCCTCTGTGGACGTGTCGACTGTCGATTGCATACGCAAATCGAGGATTTGATTTCCCGGGACGGGACGACGATTCATGCCGTCGCTCTCGTCGATTGCGGAACAGGCGCCCGCGAGGTTGTGGAAGTGGACGAGGTCGTCATCAATCATGGGTATGAGCAGGATACAGCGCTTCTCGGGGAATGTGAGCTTCAAGTCGAGATGGTGAACGATTTTTACGTGAAAGGCAATGCGAGCAGTGAGTCGTCGGTGCCAGGTCTATACGCAGCGGGCGACATTTTGACGCATGAAGGGAAAGTCCATCTGATTGCGGGTGCTTTCCAAGATGCGGCCAACGCTGTCAACCGAGCGAAAACGTTCATCGATCCGGACGCGACGAAAACCGCAATGGTATCATCCCATAACGAACGATTGAAAACGAAGAACCGGGATATCATCGAACAGGCATTACAAAAGCAGTGAGGGGAGCCCTCACTGCTTTATTGTTGGATAATCACATAGTTCGACGATGACGCCTCCGGAATGACGGGGGTCCATATAGATGAGGCGCCGGCCTTTGGCCGTCGTCCGCAACGTGTCCTCTAAAAAAGTTACACCGTCACGTTTAAGTGACTCGATTGACTCGTCCAAATCCTCGACGCGATAGGCGATATGGTGAACACCTTTACCACGCGCTTTCATGAAGCGAGCGATTGGGCTGGTCGGACTCGTCGGCAATAACAGTTCAATTACGTCGTCACCCACGTGGATGACGGCAATCTCCGTCTCGACGCCGATGGCTGTGTTCGTATAACGGTCGACCAACTTTCCTTGTAGAACGGTCGTGTAAAATGTGATCGCCTCGTCTAAGTCACGGACGGCGATTCCGGTATGGTCAATGTGCATGGTTGTTCCCTCCTCTCGCTCTAGTTTGACGAAACTTGAACAAATTGTCACTTCACAACGTTTTGTCGGAATCCGATATACTAAAAGAGGGAGGGACGGCGAAATGAACGGTAAGATCACTCTTGGATTGGTCAGCGCGTTCGCGCTGGTGTCATTTGTGTTTGGACTCTCACTTGCGACGTTTGTCGACTATCGGATCAATGAAGAGCAAGTCGTTCTGGAACGCTTGACGACCCATAAAAAAATTGGCCCATCTGAACTTCTATCCACAGAAGTGGACTTTCACTTGAACGGTTCGAACTACGCCCTGCGGTTTACAGACGAGCCCCACATCACGTACTGGTTCAGTGTGACGGATCGTGAAATTCAGTTCGACCGGATTGAATCGTTGGACCGACGTGATACGGGTCTTCGGACCGATCTCTTTGAAAAGATGCCACCGCTCGCGATGGATTCGACAAACGCTGCCGAATAAAAACACGAAACGAACGAGTCTGATTGACGGACCGCGGACGTTTCGTGTTTTTTTATTAATCGGTTCGCGCTGGGGTCAAGTACTTCAATAATGTATAAGTGGATGATGGCGTTGGACGGGCACCTTGCTCGTATAAAGCGTGTAGGACGTGTGTCTGCATCGAAGTGGCAGTGACACTCATCAATTCTGTCTTTTTAAATTTATCATAGTATGATTGCTGAAAAAATGAGATGCCTTCCTGAGTAAATTCTTTTTGGCCAACGATATGCAACTCGTGGAGGTACAATTGACCTTGCTTAATCTCGCCATACATCGTACCGACCACGGTGCCTTTCCATTTTAACGAATAAAAGATTGTTTGCCTTCGATGGAGCATATCAAGTGCCCGAGTCGTAAGAGGCACGGCTCCAGGCAAGAGCCAGAAATATTGATTTCGTTTTCGTAACCAATCTCCATGCGTCTCCGGATACTCTATACAAAATTGCCATTGGTCAAAAGTTGTTTTTGTGTACGGAACGAAAGGGAACTCAAACGACGTCGCCTCGAGGTGGGGAAGAAATCCAATGTCCTTGAAACCATTCAACAAATTGCCTGGTGCGTCAGTTGGGAGAGTTACCGAAACCGTTGTGTTGTGACGAACCTCTAATCGAAGTTGGAACAGGACCTGATCGATTAAACCGCTTAACATCATGCGATTTTTGCAAGTGGTGTCGCTCAAGCGAATCAAATGCGAGGTTTTGAAATCCTTGCAGTCAACTGTGACAGCGGCGACTGGCTTGTTACGAAACCATCCAGTATAGTGGTAGCAGTCGGCAGGCAGACAGAAAAGATGTGGAAGTTGACCTGCTGGATAGAGAGAGTGGAGCATGGACCGTTCATGGGGCTTGAGTTGTCGGCTTTCTTTGACGATAAAGGTGTGCTTCATGAAAGCAACCTACTTTCTACATTTATTGGAACACCCTTAAATTGTAAGCGTTACCACTTTAAAATGCTCGTATTAAAATGATGAACATTATTTGGTTAAAATAGGGATGAATTTAAGGCATTTTCCTGAGAGTCCCGTTTAAAAAGAACAGGAGAATGGCTTCAGAAATAGGTTTGTATCAAACTGAATCGAAAAAAACAAAACCAGATCTTTTTAAACGGAAATGGGTGTGAGAATTATTTAACTGGGGGGGAACGAAGAAAACCGTGTCATGACTTTGAAATCGACATGCTATAATTGATGTAAAGAAACGAACCGAGGAGACGACTATGCGATATTTGACAGGCTTGTGGTTGATAGTAGTGCTGTTGGCGGGGACGCCGCTCGTGGCTCAAGCGGATACAGAAGAACCGATTGTGGTCCACGAGAATGTCATCGTCGACGAGGCGGTAGAACTATATGAGGGGTTTCGCTCCCCGAATGAGATGGTCTTTATTTTTGTGCTGATCGTGTTACTGTCCGTCATCGGTCTTGGAATCATTAATGCCATCGAATAACGTGAAAACGTTCACAAAAATGCAATATCTAAAACGGAAGCGGTTTCAAATCTGATTTATACTAAACGTGTAGGAAGGAAGTTCTGCACCAACTTCCCCTCCTTTTCAGATGAACACCCCTCGTTCATATCATGTATTGGAGTCAACCGACGATGTCGATTGACTCCCTTTTTTTCGTATGCAGCATGAGGTTACAACTGGATGCGCTTTTCTTTGGCGAGACGACGCAATCGTTTCGTTTCATTCGTATGTCCATGACTTTCAAGCATATTGACATACACTTTGAACGGTTCAGAACGATGCGAGAAGAACGGGATATATTCGGCGAACAATTTTTGTTCGGCCTCAGATAACAAGCCGCGTTCGACGAGCAATTCTAGCTCGAGCATTTTTAAAGCTTGATAATCGGCGAGCGCATTATCGTCTGTCTGGGCTTTCGCTAACGTACGGTCGCACAACGTGGTGAGGCGTTCGTGGAGCAAGTTCCATTCAGCTATACTATACGATTGCTCGAGGAGGGTCGAGAGCAAATCGACCCGGGTGGAATCGACATCTTTTGGGACGTGGAGCGCGGTATACAAAGACCGATCGATCCAAACGGCAGGGGCGGGGGCGTCGAGTTGATAATATTGAATCAGTTGGGATAACATCGTGGTTTGAGACAATTTTAATAGTCGAAACGGGTCACTTGTCGTGAATAGAGGTTCTTCTCCCGCTGAAGACGACAGCAACAAAAACATTTCTTCATACATCGTCCGAGCCTCGGGCTCATCGTCAGCGTAATGGACGAGGTCGCGAATAATCTTTTTAGCGTGAATGTACCAGTTTTTTTGATCCCGTTCGCTCATCACTTGATTGGGTACTAAATATAAATGGTCATATGCCAATTCGACAAAGCGCTCAGCGAGGATGATGGTCTGTGAGAGCGAATGACGTTCGTCTGACGACTTTTGTTCTTTATAGCGCGTGAACTGGCTGACCATAAAGTCGATGTCTTTCTCTTCAATCACGGTTTTTGGGATGTTGCGATACATCTCGACAATTACATCGCGAAGCGTGGCTTCACCGTATTGTTCCAGCAACATCCGTAACTTCCCGATACGCATTAGCTCTCCCTCCTTTCGAGAGGACGTCGAACAATCTATCCATCCACAGATGGGCAGACACCAATTATTATTCCTTTCCCGGTTTCGATTCAAAACAACCCTTCCGTCTCATGCTTAAGACGGATTTTTGCGCTAAACGTTGTCAGAATAGCGTTTGTCGATGATAATGTAGAAAAATCTAACCATACTAGAGGTACAGCATATGAATGACGATCAACACTTATCACGTGTCGAACGACGGAAACGGGAGCTTGAACGCGAACGATTAACCGAACAAGCCCGGCTAGACGAACAAGCTCGACTAGATGAAGAGACTCGACACGAGACGCCCCAGCACCAAGGGCAAGTAGAAGACAAGTTTAACAATGATTCGAATCGACCGACAGATACAGGGCAGGGCGAGCATCCGTTTTTAAATCGTTCGGAGGAAACGCCGTCGGAACGCAAGAAGAAATCGCTCAACGTCAAAAAACCGAAACTAAGTCTTCCCTTCGGTAAGAAGCGTAAGTCGAAGCCGCGCCGAGATGAACGACGTGAGCCTAGACAGAAAACACGAGAGCCGGAACGGACGCACGCCAAACGGGAGACGGCCGCTCCGAAGGAAAAACCACGCCGTCGCAAATGGAAAGGGAAATTGCTTCTCGTCCTGTTGCTCTTGATGATTGGGGCCGGCTATATGGCGACACGTCCGGTCACGTTTTTAGTCATGGGCAGCGATGCCCGGGTCGGAGAATCGTTATCAGGATCACGGACCGACTCGTTACAGCTGATGGAATTCGTGCCACGTTCCCGCACTGTCCAAAACGTCTCGATTCCACGTGACACGTATACGGCGATTCCTTGTGAACCAGAGCGAGAAGGCGATAAAATCACCCATGCGTTCGCCTATGGCGGTGCTGACTGTACCGTTGGAGCGGTAGAGGGATTGACCGAAGCGTCTGTCGACGGTCAAGTCATCATCACGTTCGAAACGTTCATGGAACTGATTGATTTGGTTGGCGGCGTCAACGTGACGGCGACCCACTCGTTCAGTGAGAAAGGCTTCAATCAGACGTATGAATACACGGAAGGTGTCTCGTACGCCATGGACGGAGATATGGCGCTCGCCTATGCTCGTCATCGGAAAACAGATACGGATGGGGCGCGATCGAATCGACAGACCGAGGTCATGTCAGCCGTCGCCGATAAATTGGCCAGTCCAACAGGCTGGACAAAAATCCCGGCAACGTATCGCTTTATGAAAGACGAGATGGGGCTTGAGATGAACCCGTTGCAAATGGCTTCAATCGGAATGACGATGGTGCTACAACCACAGGTGGACAAACTTCAAATCGAAGGGGAAGACGCCTACATCGATAACGTCTATTACTATCAACCGACCGAAGCGAGTGTTCAAGCCGTTCGCGATGCCCTCGACTTAACGATGTGGGGAACTGTTAGATAATTTTGCGAAAAGGGTTTGATTCCATCCCGAAAGAGGAAATTTAATCAAATGAACTACTCTTTTGAGGAGGGAAATTTGAATGAAAGTTTTAGTCATTGGAGCAACAGGAAAGATCGGTAGACGTGTATTGAAAAGTTTAGCGAAAACGCATCAAGTGACCGCTTTAATTCGTTATCCTGAACTACAGGCAGAGTATGAAAAAATGGGTGCGCGTGTGCTCACCGTCGACGTCGAGAAAGAATTGGATAAAGGGATACACGAGGCGACTTCCGGACAGGATGCCGTCATCATCGCAGCAACGGCTGGGGCAGAAGGTTCGAGCAAAGAAATCGAACTGCTGGACCGCAACGTCGCCATGAAAGCTATCGATGCTGCGAAAAAAGAACGGGTCCGCCACGTCGTTTTGCTCAGCGCTTACGGCGCCGATCAACCAGACGCTGCACCAAAAGAACATTTCAACTTCTTGTCTGCTAACAATGCGGCTGACGAGTATATCGAACATAGCGGTTTGAACTACACGATCATTTGCCCAGTGACAATCGTAGATGGTCCAGGGAAAGGCTCGATTGAGGCATCAGAAGATTTGAGTGATGCGAGTGACGCAACGATTTCTGAAACGGACGTCGCGACTATCATCGCCGCCTCGCTCGATAATCGAGGCTTGTACGGACGTCGGATTGAAGTCAAATCAGGCAGTACACCAATCAACGATGCGCTCGATTTCGACAGTCGTGGAGAAGTGGCGACAGGTGGCAGAACGACGCTCCGTCGACCACAGCGTTAACGAAAAACTGGAGGAGAAGGTGTCTTGATGGAACGAAAACTGTATAAAGATCCGTCGAATCAAATGATTGCTGGTGTTTGTTCGGGACTCGGGAACTACTTAGGTGTCGATGTGACATTGATGCGAATCATCTTCGTCGTTCTCGCCCTATTTGGAGGTCCAGGTCTTCTGATTTATATCGTCCTCGCCATCGTCATGAAAAAACCGCCTTCAGAGTATGAGGCGGAGCAAGACAGTCGCTTTTAACAAAACGTGCTGACCATAGCGGTCAGCACGTTTTTCATTCCATATACAAGGTGTAAGTCGCTTCGAACGACTCGCCTGGTTCGAGCAGTTGCATGTCTTCCTTATGGAGGATGTCTTTCCGGTGCCCTTTATAGTCGGCATGTCCGAACCACGGCTCGAGACAGGCGAACGGGGCGTCGGAATGTGGAGGTGACCAGATGCCGAAGTGGGTGAACTGGGGGGATTCCATGACGATGGCCCGGCCGCTCGGCTGATGCCGGAGCGCCGCGTATTCGATTTGTTCAAAGATAAGGGCGTCCTGGTCGAACAAATGATGCGTCAACGGGATATAACGACGTTCCCCAAGCGGTTGATAAGCACCCGTCAAGTAAGGTCCTTCGAGCAAGAGACGGTCGAGTGTTCGTGTCTCCCCAAAGTCAATCGTATAGTCTTCGAACGTGCCCCCGGCAAACGGAATGTTGAAGGCCGGATGTCCGCCGATGCTGAATGGGAGTACGACATCATCCCGATTGACGACGTGGTACGTCACATTCAACTCTTCGCCGATCAAGCGATAGATGACGTTCAGTTCGAATGAGAACGGATAGTGTTTACGGGTCTCGATCGAATCACGAAGAATGAACCGGACGTGTGTGTCCGAAGCCTCGGCGACCTCGAACAGTTCGTCTCGTGCAAATCCGTGTTGGCTCATCGTGTATGTCAGTCCTTCATATAAGTAGCGGTCGTCAAGCAGCCTTCCGACGAAAGGGAATAGGATTGGGGCTTGCCGCCCCCAATACGTCGGGTCGCCTTGCCAAAGGAGCTCCGTTCCTTCGACTTTCCAACTTGTCATTTCGGCGCCGTGCGCTTTTAGGGTGAGGCTAACTTTCTCATTGTGAAGTTGCAAGATAGTTACTCTCCTTTGAATGATGTGATAAGTTAAGTTTAGGAGTGAACAGTCCACAGAACAAGGGGTAAATCATGCGATTTCATAAACTAGCAATCAGTCTCATCATGGCCGGCCTCATTGGAGGATTGGCTTATAAAGGTTACGACGAGTACAAGACGAGCCAAGCGAGTGAGCCGACGGTCGAAGTCGCCACGGACGACGGCGTGCTCGGTGGTCTTGAAGTCGGACAGCGGGCGCCACAGTTCGAGCTCGAGACGACGGAGGGGCAGCCGGTGTCCCTCGCCGACTATGAAGGGCAACAAGTCATCCTGAACTTTTGGGCGACGTGGTGTCCACCGTGTCGGGAAGAGTTGCCAGAGTTGATTGAATTCGGCGAAGATACAGGCATCCCTGTGCTCGGAGTGAATGCGACGAAAAACGAGCGGCTCGGTAAACGAGACGTCGATGCGTTTTTACAGGAAGTGCCGGTCAGTTTCCCGATCCTATTGGACGAGACGGGGACGGTGGAGAAGACGTATCGTGTCGTCGCGCTCCCGACCACCTACGTAATTGGGCCAGACGGCATCATCACGGCCAAACAAGTCGGACCAGTCGATTTCGACTGGCTGCATGACCGAACGAAATGAACGGACAAAGACAGACTGGAAAGAAACCGGTCTGTCTTTGTCTACTTTTTATAATGTTGTTTAATCAGCGCATCGAAATTGGGTGTCATGTCTTCTTCGAGATAGTAATGGTGGTTATCTCGAATGATGGTATCGCCAACACGTGCTTCTGATGGCAAGAATCGTCTTGGGATAAAGCTCGAGCCGTTGTTCCAACGTAACACGGCATACTTCCCTTCGACCCGCACCAACGTGCCATACTTGATCATGCCTCTTCCTCCTCAACGAACAGCTTTCTGTCTCTTTTATTCTTATAGAGTGTATTCCCACATTCCACAAAACCTACACATATTTGCGCAAGGCTAGACAAGCAAAAGTAAAAACAGAAGCGTGACAGAATTGTGAAGAAACTTTGAAGAAAACGCTTTCTTTTTGAATTATTTTCTTCTATAATGAAGGCACGGGGTGATTATGACGAATTTGTGAACAATGGGGGTATGGTCAATGTTTTCATCAGCTATGATTGGGTTGCTCGCTGTCACCGGCGTGACCATTTATGGGATTGACCGTATGTTCACGGTCCGTTCAGAACGCGTCACAAAGAAATAGGTCTACATAATAGGGGGGAATCGCAACGTCTTGGGGAGACGTTGCGATTTTTTTGTGTCAATAATCTTGTTGCCGCGACTCGCGATCTTTTGCTTTTTGCTCGACGTGCTTCCGATTACGTTCATGGACGCGCTGGAAGAAAGCGTGTTCGGGCCAATGCGGAGACCAGACGCGTTCTTCTGGCAAGGCGAGGATATATTCTTCGGCGGCGCTCAGTCGCTCCATCATTTTGCTACGGTCGTCACACAAGTCGCCGTGGCCAGGAATGAGCCACCGAATCTCATACTCGTAAATGGCAGCTTGAAGTTTCTGCAACGACGTCAAATACGCCTCGGCATCGTGTTCGATGAACGGGGGCTCGATATTGGAGGCATAATCGCCACACACGAGCAGACGTAACGGCTCGACGATTAAAGACATGTGGGTCGACTCGTGACCAGGCGTCAATAAGAACGTGATGGGCGTAGAGCCGAGGGCGAGGGTACCATCTTCCGAAATCATAATATCAACAGCAGGTTTGATGATGGGACGATCGATGTAATACTGTTCGTAGAACGATTGAATCTCATCGAGCTGAGAACTCGCATCCGTCTCGACGAACGCTTGAGACGCGATGACGGTGGCATCGGGGAACGCATAAGCCCCGATGATATGGTCATAGTGCTGATGCGTATAGATGACATACAGCTTTTTCCCCCGGCGTCGTAATTCGACGTCCCGGCGAATCGTGGCGATTTCTTCGGGCAACCAGGTCGGATCAATCACAATCAAGCTTTCGTTCGTCTCAATTAACGTCGAAGTCGTGCGCATCAAAGCACTCTCGTATACGGTGAACGGTTGAAGACGTACTTGAATCACAGGAATCCCTCCTTCTTGTCTTCCATCCTTTTCCCGAATTAACGTCATTTAAGCGTTGTTGAATTCGGTGCTATTATGCTGAAAAACAAAAAAAGCAGAACGTCGAATGACGTTCTGCTTGTTGCACGGGACACCGTGCGGTTATGTGTGCGAGCAAATTCTCGCGTATATGTCGGTAATTGGAGCGGGTGAAGAGAATCGAACTCTCGTCATCAGCTTGGAAGGCTGAGGTTTTACCATTAAACTACACCCGCATATGAAATTTTAAAATGGAGCGGGTGAAGAGAATCGAACTCTCGTCATCAGCTTGGAAGGCTGAGGTTTTACCATTAAACTACACCCGCGAAACGCTTAACGTTACGGTAATATAATAGCACAGGATTTTAGCTTTGCAAACCCTTTTTTGAAAAAACATTGGTTGTTGCGGCTAGGTCGTCTTGCTAAGATAATAGAGGAGAGGAGTGGATGGGGCATGAGTGAGCGTAAATCCTATTTACAGATGATGAGCGAAGGGTTTCGGATGATGAAACAATCCAAACAACTCAACCACGAGACGAAGCTTCGCCAATGGATGTTCTCGATTAATCGCGAGTCGGACTGGCAGGTGATTCTTCGAACGGAACGATTGAAATGGATCGGCCCGGCGACGAATGAGTTCATCGTCGAACCGCTATCCGTTCAAATTGGGGCACTTCAGCTCACGCGTCATCTCGAAACGAACGAAGTACGTTTGAAGATCGAGGAAGAATGGGGAATTGAAAGTAAGGTCGTCTGTGACGACAAGGAGTGGGAACGATTCGTCGCGTCGCTCAAACAATTGAAGGGGGAGTAGTCGTGAGTCGAGAAAGGCTATATCGGATTGAAGCGGAAGCTCGGGGCAGTGCCTGGCGAGCCCGTGTATTGACCGGCATCCAACGATTCCGCTTTTTTAAAGGGGAATTGCTCGCACCGACTGAACGTCCTTATGTCGTCTTGAGCATCTCACAAGACAAGCAGGCACTCCCCGATTTGATTGAGACGGATATGGGAGTGTTGCTCATCCATGAACGAATCGGTCCAATTTTTATGAACCTATGCCCATACGATATTCAGCTTGTTCGAGTCGAGTTGCACACGAGCACCGGGAAGACGGATCAATATTGCGCGCTCAACGTATTGCGTCGCTTCGAGATTGAGCATCTCGAAGATTCAGGCGAATATCGACCGTTAGACCCGGACCGACTCTATTTTTTATCACATCAAACCGTAAGATTGAACTTATTCGGGCACATGATTGCCCAAGACCAAAACAGTCAACGTCTTTACGTGACCGAGCGCCTCAAATATGCGCTCCAAGCGAAGATGGTGACAGGTCTAGCATTTAAGAAGACGAAGGAGCAAACAGCATGAAGGAATACGAGATTGACGGTTGGATCCGTCTATCCTACCCAGAACACTTTGAATACAATGAAGAAGAAGACCATGTCAGCTTTTATTCGGTAGAAGCCGACGCCCAAGGGACGCTTCAGATGTCCATCTATGAAGCCGAGGAAGAGCAAGCGCCGAGCGACGCGGCTCTCCAAGAGTTGAACACATTTTTAGGCGAGTTCCCGATTGACGTCAAAGTCGCCCCGAGCGTCACGACGGAGGCAGGCGGTATGACGACGGCCTATGCGAGCGGAATCGAGGACGGGATGCATCTCGACGTCTGGTCACTCACAGACGGGAAACGACTCCTGTTTTTGACGTACGTCGCCGATGAAGTGACGAATGAAAAAGTAGAGATTGAATCGATTATCGACTCCATTGAATGGACATAACAAGAGACACGCGCCAAAGTCGGCTGCGTGTCTCTTTGTGTCTTACTGGAATTTTGGAACTTCGAAGTAAAGCGTGTAGGCGTCGAGCTGTTGATACATGTTGTAGATGTTGGCGGTTTGTTTCGTCGCCCAAGCGATATCCGTGGCATATTGCATCGTCCCAGGATTTGATGGATTAAAGCGCATTTTATAGAGCGTGTTCTGTTTCCGGCTCGGGTTGTTAATATACGAATCCCCGATGAACTTGGCACCGCCGATGATGGCGGCTTCCGGTGTGAACCAACCTTCTTTATAAGCGCGCTCAGCCCCTTTGACGTGGGCGTTCCCGTCAATCGCACCGATTCCGTACATATTGTAGACGGTCTTCGGTGTGACGGCCTTGCCGTCGACGCTCGAGACAACTGTCCCGGTGGCGAGGGCGGACGTCCCATGACCGGTTTCAAGCAATGCATGCGACAATAGGTAAATTTCGTTGACGTTGTGCGTACGTGACGCATCGATGAACGCTTGACCCCGTCCATCTAAAATCCCTTTACCGACGAGCGACTTGTTCAAGACCGGCGCCGTCAAATCGGCCCCCTTCGACAAATCGAGGAACTGGAAATATTCCCGTGACGTCGTGGCGAACGAAGACGGTGACACGTGACGTGTGATTTCCTCATCCGTCGCAAGACGCCAAGACCGGTCATAGACGCGAATGTTGTATCCACTCGGGCGATAGTAGCTGATTGTGTAATATTGACCGAGCTCACCAGTGATGCTCACCGTCTCACCTGGGTTGAGCACCCCGAACGAGTGAGCTGTCATAGAAGCGTCTTTCAATACCTTGACATTACCAGCGACGTTGGCAGCGCTGACGTATCCGGTCAGTAGACCCGATTTTACTTTATACCAAGTCGTCGAACCGACTTTTTGTGTGCCGAGGTACTCAAGTTTCGTATTCGTCGACAAGCCGCCCAAGTTTGCTGCGGCTGTTGAAGCGGTTGCCTTCAAATATTGGAATGAAGTCGTCATGAGTTCCGTCGAACTGATCGTCCCTGTCGTGGCGGTCGGTGTCGCGCGAGTGATATACGCTTTCGGTACATAGGCGTTCGCAGCCCGGAAGGCGTCCGACTGGGCGAACACGTTGCGTTGCGTCGTCACCATCGATGCGAGCGTGTATGGATAGGCCGTTTCGGTGATGACCATTTCCTTACTGCCGGCGACAGGCGGTGTGTACGGTTTCGTATACGTGAGGGAGATGTACCCTTTCACGAGCGAGCCGTTGACGAGATATGAGATGACCCCCCAGTCGCTACCGACGATTGGCTTCACTTTGACGACCGTCCCGTTCGCGAGCGTCCCGATGACGGCGCCATCAACTGCTTTATTGCGCACGTTCAGCGTCCCGTTGTTCGCGACGACGACCTCGACTTCACGTTCTGATTCGAGCTGTTCTTCTGGCACTGGCGGCTTGTCCGCAAAGTAACTCGCGGTCGCATAGCCCGTGAGCGAGCCGTACTTGATTTTATACAACGAGCTGGTCAATCCGGCCTCAGAAATTTGCTGAACTTTTGTCCCTGTCGGAATGACTGCGATTTTTGTTTTCGGTGATGCCGACCGGTCATAGAGGACGACTCGTTGCGTCGTGTAGTAATCTGTCACGACAATCACCTCCGGTTTTTCGACTGAGAAGTGACGTGAAGCGGCATAACCGGTTTTCCCGTCATAGCGGACTTTGAACCATGAGCTCGATAATCCGCTTTGAGAGATTTGTTCGATTTTCGCACCGAATGGAATCGTATCGATTTTCGTTGCGCCCGAGGCGGACGAACTGTACATCGCTACGTTCCGAATCGCGTAATAAGGCTTGATGACAATCACTTCTGGTGGTGTCGTCGAGAAATTGCGAGCGGCGGCATAGCCGGTGACACCGTCATACTCGATTTTAAACCATGAGCTCGCGAGTCCAGCATCCGACACTTGTGTCACTTTACTGCCGGCGCGGATGGTCCGGAGACGATCTGCACCCGAGGCAGACGATTTATACAAGACGAGATCGCGAGCGGCGTAATAAGGCGTTCGTACGACGACTTCCGGCTTCGTCTTCGAGAAGTTACGGGCTGCGGCATAGCCGGTGACGCCATTGTAACGAATCTTGAACCAGGACGAACTGAGTCCTGCCATTGCGATTTGTTCGACTTGGGCCCCCGAAGGGATGGTCGCGATCTTCGTCGCGCCTGAGGCCGAACTGTTATAAAGGGCGACGTTTGTGATTGAAAAATAAGGCGTCGTCGTTTCAGGCGTCGACGTATCTGGAGTCAATAGTGACGTCGAGAAGTTACGGGATGGAGCGTAGCCGATTTTCGTGCCATATTGGATTTTAAACCATGAGCCGGTCGCGCCGAGTGAGGCGAGATGCGTCACTTTGGCACCAGCCGGAATCGTCGCGAGTTTCGTCGCGCCCGAACCGGTCGAGTTGTATAGCACCGCTGTCTTGTTCGCGTAATATGGTGTTTCGACAGGAGCCGACGGCGTAAAGTATCGAGCTACGACGTAACCGGTGTACTTGCCGTACGTCACTTTCATCCATGAACCGGTTGCGCCATGCGAAGAGATATAAGTGACGGTCGCGCCTTTCGGGATGGTCGTCAAGACGGTGGCAGACGTCGATGTCGATGAGCGCAAGTTGACGTTCGCATCAGCCTTGTAAGCAGACGTCGCCGTCGTCGAGGCGGTCGTCGCCGTTTTCGTGACGGTCGATTTGAGTGTCAAATAAGTCGACGATACGTAGCGCTTTTCGCCTTCGAATTCAATTTGAGCCCAGTTGTCGTTCGTCGTATACACTTGAACGGTTTCGCCTTCGGTCAATTTCCCGACAATATCCGAAGTGGTAGATGTGGCGGAACGAACATTTAAAATCGATGTATTCACTGTTCCTTCGTATGTTGCTGCATATGAATGAGCGGGGACGAGCGTACTCAACACCGTGCTAGAGATGAGGACGGCCGTGCTCAATCGTGTGATCGTTGGCTTCAATGTGTTACCCCTTTCGGTGAATACGTATCAAAATATGAGTATTCTTTTAGTGTGCGGTCTAAGTATAGCGCACTTAAAAATTGGAAAGAAGAATCTAAATTACAAAAAAGGTAAATGAATTAGAATCCTATTGTATGATTTTGGTAAACAAAAAGAACCTCCTAGGAAATGGAGGTTCTTTTTGCGATTCGTATCGTTTGATGCATCCAGTCGCCGATGTCCGTCCAGATGTCTTGGCGTTGGCGCTCACGAAGCACTTCGTGGCGAGCCTGATCATAAGACAGGACGGTCAATTCGATGTCGGCGGCCTGATGTTTGCGGACGATTCCGGAGAGTCCTTCTCCGTCATGTACGACGGGGTCATCGGCACCTACGACGAACAAAATTGGTAGTGTTTTCGGATGTTCTTGTATCCGGGCGGCAGAGGTCACATCGAGTGACGCTTTTGCTACCTCGTGTAAATATCCGAGCGTCGGAATCCCACCACAGTCCGGGTCGTTCATATAGGCGATCACTTCCTCGGGGACACTAGAAATCCAATCGCTCTCGGTCGTGGCGGGTAAGAATTTCAAGTTATATCGTCCGAACAACAAGCGTTCGAATAAACGGGATTCATGGGTGCTCCCTTTAAACCGAATGGCCAAATCGATCGCATACAGTCCGGCACGTCCAATCAATCCAGAATGCGGGGGCGGGGAAACGGCGATGACACCCGCCAATCGATGACCTAACTGTTGACCGAGTCGACGCGCGAGCAACGAGCCGAAACTATGGCCGAGGACGACGGTCGGCAATTCATCTTGATAGTGATCGAGGAGCGAGATGGCGTCGTCGACCATTTGATCAAATCCTTCGTGTGGAGATAGATGAGCGTAAGTGGACTGGGTTCGGGCCAAAGAACCGGCGCCGCGAAGGTCGCACAAAAACACATTAAAACCAATTTCTGACAAAAAATTAGCGAATTCGACATAACGTTGATGATGTTCAAGCATCCCATGGAAAATGAAACAATTTCCAATCGGTTGTCTGGCCTTGACGTGCAATAGTTGTGTCCGGTATCCGTCCGCATACGTATGTTCCGTGACGTCCATCCCTATCCCTCCGTTGTCTTGATTAGAATAAGCCAATCGCTTTCCCAGTCTCATCAATCCCCATATTCAAGGCGGCCGGTTGTTTCGGCAGACCCGGCATCGTCAAGACGTTACCTGTCAAGGCGACGAGGAAGCCAGCGCCGACCGACGGTTTCAACTCTCGCACCGTCACGGTGAAGCCGTGTTGGTATCCGAGTTTCGTCGGGTCATCCGAGAGCGAGAACGGCGTCTTCGCCATACAAATCGGCAAGCTCTGCCAGCCGTTCGCTTCGATTTGTGCCATCTGTTTTTTCGCGGTTGCGGTAAAGGTGACGTCGGCCGCTCCATACACTTCACAGGCGATCGTCAAAATTTTCTGTTCGATGGAATCGGTTAACGCATAGAGCGGGGTAAACGAACTCTCATTCGACTCAATCGTGTCGATGACGGCCTCGGCGAGGGCACGACCGCCTTGTCCACCATTCGACCACACTTCACTGAGCGCCACTCGAATGTGGTTCGCTTCACACCAATCGAGGACGGCCGCCAACTCTTCGGCTGTATCCGAATTGAATCGATTGAGGGCGACGACGGTCGGCAAACCGAGTTTCCCCATCGTCTCGACATGTTTGGCGAGAAGTTTTAACCCGTTTCCGACAGCTCCGACGTTCTCGACGTGGAGTTGGTCTTTGGCGACACCGCCATGCATTTTCAAAGCACGGACTGTTGCCACGAGAACGACGGCGTCCGGGTTCAATTTTCCGATGCGTGACTTGATATGACAGAATTTCTCGGCGCCAAGATCGGCTCCGAAACCAGCTTCGGTGACGACATATTCACCGAGCTTGAGCGCGGTTTTCGTCGCAATCAATGAGTTGCATCCGTGCGCGATATTGGCGAACGGACCACCATGAACGAGGGCTGGTGTCTGTTCAAGTGTTTGCACCAAGTTCGGCTTGAACGCTTCTTTCAATAGCAGTGTCGCGGCACCGGCCGCACCGATTTGTTCGGCCGTGATCGGCTCATTGTCCCGATCGTATGCGACGACGATTCGCTTGATGCGTGCCTCGAGGTCAGTCAACGAATCGGCGAGACAGAGGATGGCCATGATTTCAGACGCGACCGTGATATCAAAGCCGTCTTCACGAGGTACGCCATGGGCACTGCCGCCAAGGCCAATCGTCACGTGACGGAGCGCCCGGTCATTCAAGTCGAGCACACGTTTCCAGACGATTTTCCGGACATCGATGCCAAGGTCGTTCCCTTGATGGAGATGATTGTCGAGCATGGCGCTAATCGTGTTGTGGGCCGCGGTGATAGCGTGCATGTCGCCTGTAAAGTGAAGGTTGATGTCTTCCATCGGCAACACTTGGCTGAATCCTCCGCCGGCGGCACCGCCTTTTAAGCCCATTGTCGGCCCGAGCGACGGTTCTCGCAAACAGACGATCGCTTGTTTGTCGAGTTGGTTGAGCGCTTGGCCGAGCCCGACGGTCACGGTCGACTTTCCTTCACCGGCTGGAGTCGGATTGATTGCCGTGACGAGAATGAGCTTCCCGTCTTCGCGAGTCGCCATCCGATCGATGACGTCGAAGGATAACTTGGCTTTATATTTCCCGTATAGGTCGAGGTCATCTTCTTGTAAACCGAGCTTTTCCGCAATCTCTTTGACGGGCAACATCTCGGCTTGTTGGGCAATCGTTAGGTCGGATAACGGTTTAATCGTCGTCATGTATAAAATCCCTCCACTTTCGAACATTGTAATCGGTTTATTTCATTTCATTCGTGAATCGACTTAGAATCAAGGTTTAATTCTTCATTCAGGAAGACTCGTTCGTGTTGTCATTGAGTTTATCATAACGCATCGTCTCGTATAATTCACCCATTGAGTGCAATATATTCCACCCTTTCCGTCAAATGTATCCGTTTTCATTTTGGTTGTTTGAAGGTAAGTTGATAGTGGAGGCGATGAACATGACAGAAACACCAAAACAACACAAGCGAAGACGAAATTGGAAGAAACCAGCGAGTTTTATTGCATTCGTCGGTCCGGCCTTTTTGGCGTTTGTGGCGATTGTGCTCATACCGTTCATAAACGGGATTTATTACAGCTTCACGGATTGGAACGGTGTGACGGGTCAGTTGAACGTAGTCGGGTGGGACAATTATCAGCGGATTCTATTCGAGGATGAACAGTTCCGCGCCTCGTTCTGGATTACGACGAAATACACGATTGTGGCCGTCATCTTGACGAACATCGTCGGTTTCTTACTGGCCTTACTGTTGACGATGAACATTAAGACACGCAATATCCTGCGCACCGTCTTTTTCATGCCAAACTTGATTGGCGGGCTCATTCTCGGATTCATTTGGCAGTTTATCTATGTGAAGGGCTTTGAATCAATTGGGGCACTGACCGGATGGAGTTTGTTCGAACTGCCGTGGCTCGGTGACGCCCAGACAGCCTTTTGGGGCATCGTCATCGTCGCCATCTGGCAAGGCGGAGGCTACGTCATGGTCATCTACATCGCAGCGCTTCAAAACGTGCCGACGGATTTGCTGGAAGCAGCCAAAATCGATGGGGCAAATCGATTGAAGATGTTGCGTCACATCACGTTACCGATGATTATGCCGTCGATCACCATCTGTCTGTTTTTGACGATCTCCTGGTCGTTCAAAGTGTTCGACACGAACTTGTCGCTCACGAACGGAGGCCCATTCAAATCGACAGAGATGCTCGCCTTGAACATCTATACAGAATCGTTCGTGAATAATAATTACGGGCTCGGCTCGGCGAAAGCGGTCATCTTCTTCCTTGTCGTCGCGGCGATTACCGTCACTCAAGTCTATTTGACGAAAAAGCGGGAGGTGGAGGCATGACGACAGAAAAAATTGAACGCATCGAAGCGAAGGTCGATTCATCTCCCCAGCGATTGCTACCGCAAAAACCGCTGCGGGCGGGTGGATATACGGCCGGTCTCGGTCTCGTCGAACTGGTGGCGATTCTACTTGGACTGTTATATCTCGTCCCGTTCTATTACGTCATCGTCAACTCGTTCAAATCAATTGCCGAGATTTACACGAACACGTCTGCCTTGCCGAGCGTCTGGCTCGCGTCGAACTATACAGAAGCCTGGGAGGCGATGAACTACGGACGCGTCTTCTTGAACTCGCTTCTCATCACGGCCGGGGCGAACCTTCTTATCGTGCTGTTCACCTCGATGGCGGCCTGGAAGCTCGTCCGGACGAAACATTGGATTTCGACCGTCATCTTCTTCTTGTTCGTCGCGGCGATGGTCATCCCGTTTCAGTCAATCATGATTCCGCTCGTGAAAGTGTCGAGCCTGCTCGGTCTTTTAAACAGTCATTGGGGACTGATGGTCATGTATCTCGGCTTCGGGTCCGGCATCTCCGTCTTTCTCTATCATGGTTTTATGAAGTCGATTCCGGAAGAGATTGAAGAAGCGGCCATCATTGACGGCTGTTCGACATGGGGTGTGTTTTGGCGGATTGTCTTCCCGCTCCTCAAACCGATCACGGTGACGATCGTCATCTTGAACAGCCTTTGGATTTGGAATGACTTTCTCTTACCTTCACTTGTCCTCCGAGACATCGAGCTGCGGACGATTCCGCTCGCGACGTTCTATTTCTTCGGACAATATACAAAACAATGGGATTTGGCACTTGCTGGTTTAGTCCTTGGGATCGTTCCGCTCCTCGTCTTTTTCTTCGGTATGCAAAAGCATATTATCAAAGGGATTACGAGCGGCTCGATCAAATAACCCTGCCCAAGGGATCTCCCCCGTTCGCTACACGGGGGAGAATTTTTTTTTGGAAAAGTGGTTGACATTCGTCTGAATATTGATAATAATTGGGTCAATTCAATTGTGAACGACATTGAAAGGACGAGTACACAGAAGACGTAAGCAAAGCGAGCCGGGGAAGGTGAGAGCCCGGACTGAAATCTCTGTCGAAGAACCTCCTGGAGTCGCTACCCGAACGCTTTGCAAGTAGACGTAGCCGGACTGTTCCCCGTTATCGGAACTACGAGATGTTCGTCTCGAAAAAGTGAGTAGATTCGTCTACTAATTTGGGTGGCACCGCGGAGCTTGAAGCCTTCCGTCCCATAGTCCATGGGATTGGAGGGCTTTTTTCTATTGCTCCATCCCGAAATTCCACAATTGGAGGAAGAAAACATGACAACAACAGCAATGAGCAAGATGAAGGAAAAACAACAGGCGATTACAGTAGTGAAGGCGACATTCGAAGACAAGTTCAGCACGGCGCTCGGACTCACACAAGTTCAGGCCCCACTGTTCGTCACATCGGCGAGCGGTGTCAACGACCACTTGAACGGTGTCGAACGCATCATCCAGTTCGATACGCAGTATCCAGGGCATGAACTCGAAATCGTTCAGTCGCTCGCGAAGTGGAAACGTGAAGCGCTCGGCCGCTACGGATTCGAAGTCGGTGAAGGGTTGTACACACAGATGCGCGCCATCCGTCGGGATGAAGAACTCGACGCGACACACTCACTCCACGTCGATCAATGGGACTGGGAACGTGTCATCGCTCGGGAACACCGGACGACGGAGTACTTGAAGGCGACGGTCGAAACGATTTACGCGGCACTCCGCGAGACGGAACAGACGGTCGAAACGATGTACGGGATTGAGGCGATCTTGCCAGAGTCGATTCACTTCTTGACGAGCCAAGAGTTAGAAGACCTTTACCCGGATCTTACACCAAAAGAGCGTGAGCACGCGATTTGTAAAGCGTACGGTGCGGTCTTCCTCTCGCAAATCGGCGGCGCACTCGCTTCGGGCGATAAGCACGACGGTCGCGCGGCTGACTATGACGACTGGTCGCTCAACGGCGATATCCTCGTCTGGCACCCGGAACTCGAATCGGCGTTCGAACTGTCATCGATGGGAATTCGTGTCGACGAGACAGCGCTTGCCGAGCAGTTGGTGACAGCCGGAGCTGAAGACAAACGCAAGTACCCGTTCCACCAAGCGGTTCTCGAAGGACGTCTCCCGCTTACAATCGGGGGCGGCATCGGGCAATCGCGTGTCGCCATGTATTTGCTTCGTGCTCGTCACATCGGTGAAGTCCAATCTTCGGTCTGGCCGAGTGAGATGATCACAGCATGTGAAGAAGCTGGAATCAGCCTGTTGTAATTATATAGAAGAAACTAAAACCAGGACTTTCTTTTCAATAAGAAAGTCCTGGTTTTCTGTGCAACATTTTCCACCCTACACGTCAATTTTGACACCTACATAATGGAAGCGTTTTCATCTAAAGTTAGGGTGTACCGAATGATGAAGGATTGTCGACTCTATACTTAGGAGGAAGCGAAATGAAACGTAAATGGAAATTATCAACTGCCGTCATGACGGCAGGTATGGTATTGACGCTTGCGGCCTGTGGCGGCGGGTCGCTTACGGAAGATGAAGGATCGAACGATGCGAACGCAGATAACGGGGACAAGCAAGACGTCACGTTGAACGTCTTCCAGTTTAAAGCGGAAATCGCCAAAGATCTTGAAGCGATGGCGAAAGAATACGAGGAAGAGACGGGCGTCAAAGTGACCGTTCAAACAGTCGGCGGCGGAGCCGATTACGGCGCTGCGCTCAAGTCACAGTTCGCGTCAGGCAACGAGCCGGACATCTTCAATAACGGCGGATTCACCGAAGCTCAGACATGGAAAGACAAATTGGAAGATTTGTCAGGCGAGAAGTGGGTCGGGGATTTGACGGAAGTGGCCAAGGAACCGATGACGATGGACGGAAAACTGTACGGGATGCCGATGAACTTGGAAGGATACGGCTTCATCTACAACAAGGAGCTGTTCGAGAAGGCGGGCATCAGTGAGTTGCCGAAGACGTTGTCTGAGTTGACGGATGCGGCTGAGAAGTTGGATAAAGCAGGCATCACACCGTTCTCGGTCGGTTATGCCGAGTTTTGGATTCTCGGAATTCACTTGCTCAACATTCCGATGGCGCAACAAGACGACCCGGATGCGTTCATCCAGGCACTCAACGAGAATAAAGAAAAATTTGAGGACAATGAGCAGTTCCAACAATTCTTGAAACTGTTTGACCTCACCATCAAATACGGCAATAAGAACCCGCTCACGACGGACTATAACACGCAAGTCACACAGTTCGCTCAAGGTGAGACGGCAATACTTCAGCAAGGGAACTGGGCGCAACAGATGATTCTCGACGTGAATCCGGACATTGAGATGGGCTTCGTCCCAATCCCAATCAACGATGACAAAGAGAAGATGGATCGTCTCCCGGTCGGCGTCCCGAACAACTGGGTCGTCAATAAAAACTCGAAGTATAAAGAAGAAGCGAAAGACTTCCTCGAATGGATGGCGACATCTGATACAGGTAAAGATTACATGGTCAACAAATTCAAATTCATTCCGGCGTTCAAGTCGATCGAAGCGAACGACCTCGGTCCGCTTGCTGACGACATCTTGGCTTATTCGAACGAAGGCAAGACGATTTCATGGAACTGGTTCAAGTATCCGGATGGCGCGGTCAACGAGTACGGCGCGTTGATGCAAGCGTACGTCGGTGGTCAAAAGACCGGAGACGAGATGCTCCAAGACTTCACAAAAGTATGGGCCGATAAGGCAAAATAACAGCAACACAAGCAGCGAAATGACCCCTTCGCCGCTTGTGTTTTTTTTATGAAGAAACCGTCACACGAATCCCATAAAAACGACACACATACCCCCGTGGGTTTTCGTACAATATGTTCTGTAAGCGATTCATCAAGAGGAGGGGTTATGAGACGACTAAGCTGGTTACTCGCTTTATGGTTCTTCTCACCGATAGCTGTTCAAGCGGACACAGAACCGGTGTTGCTCGAAGAACCGATTGTGATTCAATCGAACGAAACGTTCAACGGTGCAGGAAAACGGTTCATCAGTTGTGAACGACCCGCTTTCCAACTCGAAGGAATCGGGGCCGTGCTCGAGAACGTCGAGATCGAACAGTGCGAACGGACGACTGTACCCGCGGTGCTCGTCGAGGGGCTGGGCAACCAAGTCATCGATGCGAGAATCGAAGCAGCCGGGACCGGGATTGCCGTCAGGGACAGTCACGGGGTCCGGTTGATTCGACCGAACGTGACCGGGACAGGTCGGGGAGAAGGCATCTCCGTACATAATAGTGAAGCGACGGTGATTAAAGGTGCCATCATCGACCATGCCCGAGACGGGATTTACATCGAAGACGGGAGCGGATATGAATTGGTTCGGCCACTCGTTATGAACTCACGGTACGGCATTCATCTCATGTTCCCGACGGACGTTTCAATCACCTCACCCATCCTGCACCATAACGAAACCGGCGCGATGGTGATGGGAACCGAGCGCGTCAGCATCGAAAATGGACAAATTCATGACCAGACAGGTGCGACGGGGATGGGGCTCATGCTGTTCGAGGCGGTCGAGACGACCGTTCGTGCGAATGCAATTCATGGGAACCGCGTGGGGATTTACGCCGAGAAATCGGAGTGGACGGCAATCCATCATAACGGAGTGAACGGAAATGATATCGCGTTGCGGTTGCAGCGGGCTACCGGGATGACCCTGGTCGGGAATGATTTGACACATAATCGCTATCCGGTCATATCGTTCAAAGCGGCTGACAACGTGATTGCCGGCAACAGATGGGGTGGGCTGACGCTTGATTTGACCGAGGACGGACAGAGCGAGATTCCGTATCGGGCTGACCCGTATTTGTTTTTGCTCGCCGATTCGTATGAAGCGTTTGAATTATTGTACGGGGCCCCCGGGCTGACCGTACTCGAGCGTGTCCTCAGAAGTCCCGATGAGGTCACGCTCATTGACACGGCGCCACTTGTGACGAATTTCAAGTTTACTTGGCAAGGAACAGTCGGGGCGACCGTGTTAAGTGGATTATTGATGTTATTATGGCGATTTGGGAGGAAACAAGATGATTACTTATAAGAAGATGGCAGGATTACTTACCGTATCTGGATTGACACTCGCGCTAGGGGCGTGTTCAAGTGCGGCAGCGGAACCGTTCGACATCAAATGGGGCGAGACCGAATGTGAAGTGTGCAACATGAAAATCATGGACGAACAGTTCGCTGCCGAGGCAATCATGGACAACGGAAAAGGCTATGCGTTCGATGACATCGGTTGTTTGATGCGGGACTGGTATCCGGAACAGACCGAGGAAGACATTGCGGCCATGTACGTCAAAGACTATAACACGAAAGAATGGGTCGATCTCGAGGAAGGAACGTTCGTCCACGATAAGATGTCGAAGACGCCGATGGCATACAATATTGTCTCGTTCGCAAAAAAAGCGGACGCTGAGGCATATGCGGATAAGAACGGCGGAACGGTCATGGACCTCGACGACTTGAAAGAGCATTCATGGGAACGTGGTGAGATGAACCAACATAAAAAAATGAACACGGGTGATGACAACAAGATGAGTGACAGTGATTCATCAGAAGGCCACGGACAGTAAATGATGCTCTGGCGGATCGAGTGGTCGCGCACGTTGCGTCAAAAAGAGAGTTACGTCTTCCTGTTCACTTGGATGGTGACGCTCGTCTTGCTCGGTGGTCTTGGACAAGCACTGCCGATGGCGTCTGCCTACACGAACGTCAACGCGTCACTGCTCACGATTATCGGTCTCGTCTTGCCGCTGTTCGTCATGTTGACGACGGCACTCCAATGGGGAGGAGAGCGGGAGTCAAAACGGTTGCGCCTCTTGACGACGTACCCGCTATCGATGTTTCGTCTCATTTGGATGCGATACAGCGCTTTTCTCGCGACGCAAGCTTTGATCGTGACGCTCGCCTATGCACTCGCCTCATTCGTCGTATCGATGCCCCTCACCACATGGTTCGTCTTATGGACCTATTCAATCGGACTCATCGCGTATGGGGCGGCGCTCGGGACGTTCGTTGGCGTTATCGGTCGAAATCGACTTCAAGCCGTCCTTCTGTCTTTCCTCATCTGGATCGTCATGATTTTATTGTGGCCAACGATACTCGTGAGTGTCATTGCTTGGATGCCGTATGGGATTCAGGCGGAAGCGATGATCGGTGCTTTGTTCTTGAACGGATTTGAACTGTTGCGTGTCTGGGTGAGCGCGGTTTTAGCAGCACCTGATTTGTTCGGCGCCATCTATGAGACGTTTATTGATTGGCTCGATGGATCAATCGGCACGGCCGTCGTCGGTTTTACAATCGCAACGGTTATTCTTTGGATGCTATCCGCTTCAGCCTGGTGGTTACGACGGGAGGGTCGACATGATTCAGCTTAAGAAAGTAGGGAAACGTTACGGCGAGTCATGGGCGCTCCATCCGCTCGACGGAACGATAGTAGCGGGTCACATCGTGGCTTTGTGCGGCAGCAATGGGGCAGGTAAATCGACGCTGTTGAATCTCATGAACGGCACGATCACCCCAAGCGTCGGGAGCGTGTCGTTGAACGGTCGAACGATTGGTGACGGGAAAGCGTACCATCAGACGTTCGGTTACATGCCAGACGATTTTGCGTTCGACCCGTCTTGGACCGTCGGTGAGACGTACGCCTATTACGCCTTATGGCAAGGTGTGAAGCCGGACAAGGTACTGTTGAAGCGAGTCGGTCTCGATGAACTAAGGCATCGTCACGTTGGGAAGCTATCGAAAGGGATGCGACAACGGCTCTTGCTCGCGCAGGCGCTCGTAACCAAACCAGACATCCTACTCCTCGACGAACCGACGAACGGACTCGACCCAACATGGATGCATCTGCTCGGCGGTCTGTTACGGGATGAAGCGGCGCGTGGAGCGACAATCGTCTGTTCGACACATCAGCTCGACGTCGCAGCGATGCTTGCTGACGAAGTGTGGATGCTCAAGGACGGTCGGGTCGCCGGTCGCGTTATCGTAACGGACGAAACGGAGGCCTACGCTGAGATTAAACGTTTCTTTTTCGAATCGGAAGTTGAGGCTTGTCAAACGGGCGTCGCTCGCACAAAATAATAGACAGTTGAAGTGGTGCTCGGAACCTTCCGGCACCACTATTTTATTGGGGAGATGACAGATATGAGAAAGAATGTCACGGTCGCGTTGTTGTTGGCGACTTTTTTAGCGGCGATTGAAGGGACGGTCGTCTCGGTCGCGACGCCGGTCATCGCGAGCGAGTTGAACGGGGCCGCCCTCGTGAGTTGGGTGTTCGCCGCCTTCTTGCTGTTCACGGCGGTGTCGACACCGATTTATGGAAAAGTGGCCGATTTGTTCGGTCGCAAGCGGGTCCTATTGTTCGGGATCGGTTTGTTCACCCTTGCCTCGCTCTTATGCGGTCTCGCCACATCGATGGAGCAATTGATTATCTTTCGGGCGCTCCAAGGACTTGGTGCCGGGGCGGTATTGCCGATTTCGATGACCATCATCGGCGATTTGTATAAGTATGAGGAACGTGGCAAGATTCAAGGCATCTTAAGCGCGGTCTGGGGGGTCTCGGGCGTGCTCGGGCCGGTCATCGGCGGGTTCTTGGTCGAGACGTTGTCTTGGCGCTACGTCTTCCTCTTAAACGTACCGTTCGCACTGTTATCGTTCATCATGATCATTGTCTTCTATAAAGAGACGGTGACCGAGACGACGGAGCGGATTGACGTCAAAGGGGCGCTGTTGTTCGCGTTCGGTACGACGGCATTCTTATATGGACTGATCACGTTCAGCGAAACGAACGTCTGGACACCATCGATCATCGTCAGTGCCGTGTTCAGTGTCGTTCTGCTTACCAGTTTCTTTTTATCAGAGCGGCGTGCGAAAACACCGTTACTACCGCTCGATTTATTGAAACAACCGATTATCGCATCCATCAATGGCGCCGTCTTCTTCGCGGCATGGGTGCTCGTCTCGATGTCGGCCTATATTCCAATCTGGGCCCAGGCCGTACTTGGTAAATCGGCGACGGAAGCCGGATTCATGCTGATGCCGCTCTCGGTCGCTTGGACGTTCACATCGATTATCGGCGGCCGTACACTTGGCGCGGCCTCGCCACGGCGTCGGGCCGTGACAGGAATGAGTTTCTTGTTGATCGGGACAATCATCTTGACGCTGCTCACGCAATCGAGCCCAGACCTGTTCGTCTACCTCGCTGTCGCCATTATCGGCGTCGGGTTCGGCTTGTCGCAGCCGATGTTCATCGTCGTTTTACAGACGGTCGTGTCTTATCGTCAACGCGGGACCGCGACGGCGGCAAACTCCTTCTTGAGTACCGTCGGTCAGACGCTCGGTGTCGCCGTATTCGGTGCCGTGTTTAACTTTATCGTCCTTAGTGGCTTCCGTGACGAGCCCGGGTTAAGCGGTGTGTCACTCGAATTGTTCTTCAATCGGAGTATGACCGAGGCGCTAAACGCGACAGTCCGGCTCCAAGGCGAGCAACTCATCGCCACAGGATTGAACACGGTCTTCATCGGTGCGGCACTTGCCGCATTCATCGCACTGTTGATTGCACTGCGTTTACCGGTTAGCCCACCCGAACCTTCACGCGATAACTAACGACACGGTATGATGGTGAAAAGGAGGCGATCATGTTGAGACGATGGATATTCATCTTGTCGCTCGTATTTGTTGCCGGTTGTGCCTCGGAATCGACCGAGGCGCCGGAACCTGAACAGGCACCAGTCGAAGAGTCGACCGAAGAAGCACCGTCTGACACGGCACCAGAGCCGGAACCAACTGAGCCGGAAGGCGACGTGTCGACCGGTGCGACCGAATCGATTGTCGAACAGTTAGAGGCACCGTGGTCAATCGCGAAAACCGATGATGGATGGCTCGTCTCAGAACGCGGCGGCACGATTGCCGTCATCGATGCAGACGGGAATCTCGACCGACAAGCGGTCGTCTTAGACGAAGACGTGCTTGAAATCGGGGAAGGCGGTCTCCTTGGACTCGCGTTGACCGCAGATTTTGCGACGTCACGCCAACTGTACGCTTATCATACGTACGGGACACCCGGGAACGTCCAAAACCGGGTCGTCGAGTTGACGTGGGATGGCAATCAGTTTGAAGAGACGGCGGTTGTACTCGATGAGATTCCAGGGGCCCAGTTCCATAACGGCGGACGGTTATTGCTCGACGGTGACGTGCTTTGGGTCACGACCGGAGATGCGCTCGTGCCGGAACTGGCTCAAGATGAGACATCGATTGCCGGAAAAGTGTTACGGGTGCCATTATCCGGAGCGGGCAATCCGACCGATTGGATTTATTCGTCCGGACACCGCAATCCTCAAGGTTTGACGAAAATCGAGGATACGTTCTATGCGAGTGAACATGGGGCGTCCGGTCACGATGAAGTGAATATCATCGAAGAGGGTAACAACTACGGCTGGCCGCTCATCGAGGCAGACCAAGAACGAGATGGGCTCGAGACACCATGGTTCGAGGTCGGGGAGACGTCGTGGGCACCGTCGGGCATTGTTGCCGACGACCGTTACGTGTATATGGCGACGCTGCGCGGGAATCGCCTCGTTGCCATCGACCGGGAATCACGTGAGGTCATCCCGCTCGTCGAGGATAAAGGTCGCATCCGTGACGTCTGGTTGGAAGACGACGGACTTTACTACATCACAAACAATACGGACGGACGTGGCAACCCTGGAAGTGGGGACGACCAGCTGTATCGCCTCACGATCGAATAGAAACTGACATACGTGTCAGTTTCTATTTTTTTGTTGAATACATCCATTTATCCGGTATAATGGACTTCATATGGAAAATGAAGGGGATTTTTACATGAAACAATCGCAATTGGTACATAAGAACGAAACATTGTATTTTGGACTGCTCGTCGCCGCCAGCGTGTTGACGGTGGTGCTAGGAATCGTCTTCACGATTGCCTCGCTCGGCATCTTTTTATGGGTGATCGGATCAATTTTAGCACTGTCTCTATTCACACACTGGCTCCAAATCGGATATATTCGCACGAACGGCGTCAAAGTCACGGAGCGTCAATTCGCCGACCTGTATCAGACGTATCAGCGTGTCGGGCAGGAAATGGGTATTCGCTTACTCCCAGACGTGTACATTCTTCAAGCCGGAGGCGTCTTGAACGCTTTTGCGACTCGTTTCTTCCAAAAGAACATGGTCATTCTGTATTCGGATGTCGTCGAGTTGTCACGTGACGGATATACGAAAGAAGTCGAATTTGTCATTGCCCATGAGTTGGCACATATTCGCTGAAATCATGTCCAAAAACAATGGGCGATGATGCTCGGCGGTTGGATTCCGTTTTTAGGGTCGGCTTATTCGCGTGCTTGTGAGTTTACGTGTGACCGTATGGCCGCCCATCATATTCAAGATCAGGCGGCATCGAAACGTGCCCTCACGATTCTTGCCATCGGTGGGAAATTGGCAAAAGAAGTGAGCGAGTTTGACTACTTATATGAAGCGAGTCGTGAGAACGGATTTATCGCCAAGTTGAGCGAGTTGTTATCGACACATCCGCCACTCCCGAAACGAATTGCGGCCATCGCGACGAACGCCGGTGAGACGAACGTTCCGGTCTTCAAGACGGCAGGGTATGTCAAAGGGTCGATTATCGGGACGATTGTATTGAGCGTCATTGTCAATGTGGCCATTGTCGCCTGGTTGTTCACGAGTGATGGATTTACAAGCTTCGCTTCATCGCCTTTCAGTGAAGAATTTGCTGGTGATATGACTGAAGAACCGCTTCAGCAGTTGGCGTATGACAATGCAGGTGCGGACGCGATTCGAGAGGAATTGGCGAACGGCGCGGACGTTAACATGCAAGACAGTTATGGTGATACTCCGCTCCATAATTTGCTGTATAACGATGGAATGGACTACGATTCATTAGTGTTGCTGCTCGAAATTGGAGCCGATGTGGCGAAAGATTGGAGCCACGAATTTGGGATTGTAGAACTGCTACGTTCTTATGAATGAACAACTGGCTCGTCTCTCGAGAAACTGGGAGACGAGATTTTTCATGACAACATTGCAAACGCTTGCATAAGCCGTGATATAATGACAGCGAGGAGGCGATACGTGGATGAGCATTCGGACGAAGCTGACGGGAATGATCGCATTGACGATTATCGTTCCCGTCATTTTGGCGACGATCATTTCCTTTTGGTACGTCAAAGACCGGGAGCGGGAACGGGGGCTTCAGCTCACGGAATGGTCGCTTGAGCGAGGCACACTACAGATGGAACGGTATGTCTCGGACTTGAGCCGCTTGCCGACCAGTCTGTATGCGAATCGGGATGTGCTCGATATTCTCGAGTACGGCCCGGGACTGTCGCTCGAACAGACTGAACTCGAGGTACGACGGGCGCTGCTCGGGATGTACTTATCCCGTGAGGATGTGGCCCAAATCCAACTGCTCATGCTTGAGGATATGGATTCGTTCGCCGCCTATAAGATGAAAGTGTCCCCGCGCTCGAAACGGCAGCCAAGTGAGATTCAGCAACAACTATTGAAATATGAGGAGAGCCGCGTCCTGCTTGAGGCCTCGCATCCGCTCGTGCCCTATCATGATTTCGGGCCGCTCGTCTCGGAAGAGCAGGTCGTCACACTCCATTTCCGACTCGACAAAATCGAGACGGATCAGCCACTCGCGATATTGTCGATTGATATTCCGGAGGACATTTTCATCGGCCAACTCGCCTCACTACAGAACAATCCGAGCGAGAGCCTCTGGTTCGTCGGGGGAGGCAATCAAGTGTTCGCACAACTCGGTGACGGTGAAATCCCGCAAAATGTATCGACGAACTCGCTGTCGAGCGATGGAAAGCATCACCGTATCGTCAAATCGTTCGAGTTTGAGAACCAGACGTTCTACGTCGGAAAATCGATACCGGATCGATTGTTGACCGAGCCGGCGTCGCGGACGTCGTTCATCATCTTTGTCGTCGGGATGGTGTCGCTTGTATTGGCATTGATTGGGGCGACCTATGCCTCGATGCGTTTGACGACTCCAATCAAGACGCTCACGTCGAACATTTGGCGCATCGAACAAGGGGACATGACGGTCTCATTCGATTCCCTCGGAAATGATGAGTTCGGCGTGCTCGGACGGCAGTTCAAGCGGATGATTGAACGAATCGATGATTTGATTCAACGGGAGTACCGATTGGCGCTCGAGAATCGGACGAATGAGCTGAGGGCGCTCCAAGCCCAGACGAACCCACACTTCCTGTTCAACGCCTTGCAGTCAATCGGGACGCTCGCATTGAAAGGCGATGGCAAGACGGTGTACCGTCTCATCACGCAGCTCTCCTCGATGATGCGCTATACGATGCACCCTGATGAGTCGCTCGTGACGCTAAAGCGAGAAGTCGATCACCTCACGTCCTACATTCGCTTGCAACAAGTCCGGTTCCCGGATCAATTTGAGATTGAGGTCGATGTGCCGGAGCCGCTCCTCGATTTGATTGTGCCGAAGATGATTTTGCAGCCGCTCGCCGAGAACTTTTTCAAGCATGGGTTTGAGCGCGACGGTGCGACAGCAGCCAACCGTTTCTCCGTGCGAATTCATCAGTCGGGACAAAATCTTGTGATTCATTGTGAGAATAGCGGACGCGATCTCTCGGATGAAGAGTTGACGCTATTGAAAGAACGGATCGAGGTATCGACCGAGCCATTGAATGGGGCGGAAGGTACCGGTTTAAAGAACATTCGGGATCGACTCATGTTAAACTATAATCGGGAGGCTCAGTTTATGTTGGCTACACCAGAGACAGGCGGATTTCGTATTGTCATGCGTTTCCCGGCCGTAAAGGAGGCGGATGCGTCATGACGAAAGTGTTGATCGTTGATGATGAGTCGCCGGTACGGGAAGCGGTGAAACTGCTCGGGGAGTGGGAACGGCTCGGCGTCACGAAAGTGATTGAGGCGCAAGACGGGGAAGAAGCGAAACGGATTATCGTCAAAGAACGGCCGGCGTTGATTTTATCGGACCTGCAAATGCCTCGATGTAACGGCATCGAGTTGATGGAGTGGGTCCATATGGAGGCGGAGACGGCCAAACTGATCGTCTTGACGGGCTATGACGAATATTCGTACATGCGGCGCGCGATCCAGCTAGGCAGTTTCGACTACTTGCTGAAACCGATTGACCCGGATGTCTTGAACGAGACGCTCGCACGTGCCCTCGCCGACGTCATTCCTGACGAAGACGATCCGATTCTACAGATTGGCGCGTTCATCGAACGCCATTATGCGGAAGAACTCAGCTTACAAGGGATGAGCGAGCGCTTTTACTTGAGCCGCGAATACATATCGCGTCGCTTCAAACAGCAGTACGGCGTCAACTTATCCGAGTACTTGCTGTCGATCCGGATGCTCGAGGCGAAACGTCTCCTTGAGACGAGTAGACAACGTATTTATGAAGTCGCCCAAGCGGTCGGCTTTTCGGATGATAAGTATTTCCGGAAAGTCTTCAAAAAACAGATTGGTATCACCCCGAATGAATATCGGGAGCAGTGCCAACGACTATCTTGAAGGAGGAATTTAATCATGAGTGTACACATTGGGGCAGAAGCAGGACAAATCGCAGAAACGGTATTATTGCCAGGAGATCCGTTGCGTGCGAAATATATCGCGGAGACGTTCCTCGAGGATGTTGAGTTATACAACGAAGTCCGCGGCATGTATGGCTTCACAGGAACATATAAAGGAAAACGTATTTCCGTTCAAGGGACTGGGATGGGTGTTCCATCGATGTCGATTTACGTGAACGAATTGATTATGTCATACGGCGTAAAAAACTTGATTCGTGTCGGTACGGCCGGCGGAATTCAAGAAGACGTCAAAGTACGTGACGTCGTCATCGCGATGAGTGCATCGAGTGAGATGGCCCAAAACCGGGTTCGTTTCAACGGCATGGACTATGCACCGACAGCGACGTTCGACCTCCTACATCGCGCGTATATGAACGCTGAAAAAGCTGGTATTCCGGTCAAAGTCGGGCAAATTTTCACAGCCGACCAGTTCTACCAGGATGATTTCCACCATTTCAAGAAGTGGGCCGATTTCGGTTGCCTCGCCATCGAGATGGAAGCGGCAGGTCTCTACACACTCGCTGCGAAACACAAAGTGAACGCGTTGACGATCCTCACAATCTCAGACCACTTGTTGACAGGTGAAGAGACGACATCGGAAGAGCGTCAATCGACGTTTGACGAAATGATTCGTGTCGCACTCGATACAGCGGTCGAAGTCACAAACTAATGAACACGCCTTACAGACCACTGGTTTGTAAGGCGTTTTTGTGTCCGCGCGCCTTGTCTTGTATACAAAGTGAAACTGGCAGGCTAGACTGAAGCTGAAACGAACAGTTCCCGTATTGGGCTGGATCAAGGAGTTGTCATCATGAATAAAGCGTCCGCTTTTGTCATTTATAGTATCGTCTTTTTTGCCTTCTTTGATTTATTCGCCCAGCTTCCGGTCATGAGCACGTTTGCGACATCGGTTGGTGCGACACCGTTCATCGCAGGGCTCGTCATCGCCATCTACTCGTTGTCGAATACGTTCGGCAACATTTTATCCGGCATTTGGACCGACCGGATTGGTCCGATCGTCATCTTGCTCGTTGGTCTTGCGCTGTCGAGCCTCAGTCTCTTGTCGTATCATCTCGTCGACACAGCGACGACGCTATTAATTGTCCGGATCGTGCACGGCTTTGTAGCGGGTTTGATTGTCCCAGCCGCGTTCACGTTGTCCGCCAATCTGACCGCCGCGAACCGACAAGGTAAAAAAGTGGCATTGACCGGCAGTTTTGTTGGTTTGGCAGCCATCGTCGGTCCGGCGTTCAGCGGCATCATGGCCAGCCAGACGACCGTGCCGATCGTCTTCACATACGTCGCGCTGTTCGGGGTAGCCGTCGCGCTCCTCGCACTCGTCTTTTTGCGCCCGTCGAAGTTAACGCTTGAACCTTCCCATCGTACAGATGAAGGGACGTCGCGCCTGGAACGAGACGTAGTGAAAGCGTATATCGGCGCCTTCCTCTTGATGTTCTCGCAAGGGGCAATCGCGTACTTGCTTCCCCTTTACGTGCAGGCGCTCGGGTATGACTCTAGTCTGAGCGGGACATTGCTCAGCACGTTCGGTATCATGGCGGTGCTCGTGTTTGTGTTGCCGACGAATCGCCTGTTCGACCAAATCGAACCAGCGAAGCTCGCGGCACTCGGTGTCGGCATTCTCGGTGTGAGCCAACTGTTGATTGGCCGATCAGAGACGTCGCTCCTCTTGTACGCTGTCCTCGCCTTGTATGGCGTCGGGTTCGCCATCTTATTCCCAGCCATCAATACGATGTTGATTAAAGCGACGAATCAGGCCAATCGTGGTAAGTCGTACGGCTATTTTTATGCGTTCTTCTCGCTCGGGACAGTGACGGGCTCGGCATTGTTAGGCTGGCTCTCGATTACACTGACACAAAAATTCGCGCTGACGGGTGGCATCCTGCTCGTCGCCGGTTTGATATTTGTCGTCATGCAACAAACGAAGAAACGGGACGTGCCTGTCAGATAGGACGGACGCAGATCGAAGGTTCAAAATGGTCGCTGACCGAGTGAAGATGATAAGATGAAGCTAGCGTTATCATCCAAGGGAGGCAGATTTATGCTCGCACCAATCGAACAGTTGACCATTGAAGAGCTCATTCGTAAACAGCGTCGCTTCTTTCGGACGCAAGCGACCAAGTCGCTCGCATTCCGTCTCAGCATGTTGACGTTTTTAAAAGAGTCAATCAAGCATCATGAAGCAGAGATTCTTCAAGCGTTGGAGCAGGATTTGAACAAATCAGAACTCGACGCGTTCACGACGGAGATCGGTTTCGTCTATGACGAAATCACACGGACGACACGTGAGTTGAAGCGTTGGATGCGCCCGAAACGTGTCCGAGGCGCCTCAATCCATCTCGGGACGCAAAGTGAGGTCATATATGAACCTTACGGAACGGTACTCGTGATCGCTCCGTGGAACTATCCGTTTCAATTGGCGATGGCGCCGCTCATCGGAGCGATTGCCGCAGGCAACACGGCTGTCGTTAAACCTTCGGAATTGACACCGAACGTCGCCCAAATGATCACGAAAGTGCTCGAACGGGCGTTCACCGACCGCTACGTCGTCAGCGTCGAAGGAGATAAGGACGTTGCAACCGAGTTGCTTGCCCAGAAATGGGACCATATCTTCTTCACAGGGTCGACGCCAGTCGGGAAAATCGTCATGGAGGCGGCGGCGAAGCACTTGACGCCCGTCACGCTCGAACTTGGTGGGAAATCACCGGCCATCGTCCATGAAGATGCCAATATCGAGATTGCAGCCAAGCGCATCGCCTGGGGCAAATGGATGAATGCCGGGCAGACATGCGTCGCTCCGGATTACGTCCTTGTCCACGAATCTAAACGAGAGGCGTTCCTCGAGGCCATCAAACGGGAGGCGTTCACGATGTTCGGAAACGGCGTCGGGACGAAACGGTTCACACGAATCGTCAATGAGACCCACTTCGACCGCTTGACCGCATATTTGACAGAAGGAGACATTTTCTTTGGAGGCCAGACGGACCGGGACGAATTGAAGATTGCCCCGACCGTGTTGACGGATATCGAAGAGGACGCGAACGTGATGAAAGATGAAATTTTCGGACCGATTCTACCAGTCCTCACGTACCGCCAACTCGACGAAGTGATTGAGTTTGTGTCATCGCGTCCGCATCCGCTCGCGCTCTATTTGTTCACCGAGACGAAAGCCGTGGAGCAGACCGTGATGAAACACCTCACGTTCGGTGGAGGCTGTGTCAATGACGTGCTCATGCATTTGACGAACCCGAACCTGCCGTTCGGCGGCGTCGGCGAGAGCGGGATGGGCTCGTACCATGGACGTTACAGTTTTGAGACGTTTAGTCACGCCAAATCGATTTTACGAAACACGACGAAATTTGATTTACCGATTCGTTATCCGAACTTCAAAGCGGCCGAGAAGTTGATTCGACTCGTCTACCGTTGACCAGACTAGACTGCAGGGAGCCTGCAGTCTTTTTTTGTGGGCAAAGAATAAGAAGATTGTTTGAAATGTCACATACTTTTATGAAACTAGCTACATACCTCTTGTATAATATAGCCATACACATGACGTACGAGACTTAATCAGATATACGATTAGTGGAGGGAGCAGATAACATGACTATGAAATGCGGAACGACCAAACCGAACAGCTTTGTCTTTTCGCAAGAGACGAAACAGCTCTTGCTCGAGATGATGACGTTTCAAGATCATTCGAAAGGGAGCATCGTTTGTTGGGAAGGCGAGAAGTGCAACAAGTTCTTTTATTTGAAGAGCGGTTCCGTCAAATTCACGAAGCTGACGAAAAAAGGGAGCGCACTCATCATGTTCATCTATGGGGCGGACGACTTCTTCGGGGAGTTCGATATCGACGAGGTGTTCCCGAGTTCGTATAGCATCGAGACGACTTCGGACAGTGTCATCGGTTGGATTTCGAAGCAAGAGATGGATGAACTCGTTCGGCGCGATGCGCAGTTGGCCACTGAAGTATTGCGGTGGACGTCGATGATGCGCAAGCAGTCCGAGATGAAACTCCGTGACTTGCTGCTATATGGGAAACCGGGTGCCCTCGCCTCCACGTTATTACGCATGGTGGCGATGGACGGCGTCGAGTCAGCAGAAGGGATCGTCGTGCCAAAACATCCGTCAGACGGGGAGCTCGGTCAGCTGATTGGCGCACCTCGCGAGACGGTGAATCGGATGATGAACCAGTGGCGGAAGGAAGGCATGTTGACGACGACGGGGACAGAGATGATTTTGCATGACATCGATTTCTTGAAAGAACTATGTTACTGCGAAGGCTGTCCCGCCGGTATCTGTCGGCTTTAATCTTTCAAGAGAGCTGCAACATTTCACCTTATCAAAGCGCGTGAAACCGAACAGGTGGTTGACTCGATTCGTGTCGGGACAATCGCCTTTTTTGTATGCCTTTATACAAAATGTGAACTTTATGTGTGGAAACTACGCAAATTTGATGTGATTGTCACTTTTGGAGTGATAAATGTCACATATTAATCCCCATCCCATTTCATACAATAAAAGTGGAAATCACAGGGAAAGGGGTCCTTCACGTGGAGAAAAACGATGGACAAGAACCGAACTTAAAAGGCACGTTCACATCGGTCATGATTGTCGCGGGCGTCATCATTGCCATGTGGTCGTCAGTGTTTTACCTATTTATGACGCGATAACGAGCAGGAGGAGAGCAACAGATGCATATTCATAAACTTGAAAAATATTGGCTTGTATTCGGCATCATTTTATTAGGTGTGTTTTTAACCGTGCTTGGTATCTCTGCCTTTGCGGCAGGAAATCAACCGGCTTCGGACGCGGATTTAATCGATCCGGCGAAAGTACATCAAACCGCACCGTTCGACAAACCGGGACTTCATAAAATTGACGACAACGAATATGAACTTGTCATGGTCGCGCAAGCGTTCACGTTCACGCCGGGCAACGTCGAGATTCCAAAAGGGGCGAAAGTCACGTTTCTCGTCACGTCACCGGACGTCGTTCACGGTTTTCAGTTGACGGGCACACCGGTCAATATGATGGTCGTACCTGGTCATATCAACTCGCTCACGTATACGTTCGATGAGGCGGGCGAATTTTTAATCCTTTGTAACGAATATTGTGGTACCGGACATCACATGATGTCGACAAAAATTAAGGTGGTGGACTAAATGAATGACGTAGCCTCAAAACTAAAGCAGTGGGAAATGGAACGCGGCGTACCGGTACCGAGTATCGGTGTCAAAGAAGCACGCCTCGCCTATGCCCACGTCGTCATCTCGGTCCTCGCCGTCTTAATCGGTGGACTAGCCGGACTCATGCAGACGCTCATCCGGACCGGTGTCATCCCGGAAGTGTTCGGCTATTATCAACTGTTGACTGCACACGGCATCATGCTCGGTCTCGTTTTCACGACAATGTTCATCATCGGTCTGCTTTACGCGCTCCTCGCCAAGTCGTTCGGACGCTTTGAGTCGTTCCCAACGAGGGTTGCTTGGCTCGGGTTTTGGATGATTATCGCCGGCGCCGTGCTCGTCACGATCATGGTGCTCGCCAATAAAGCGACCGTTTTGTATACGTTCTACGCACCACTCATGGCCGACCCAGTGTTTTATATCGGTCTCGTCTTGTTCGTCGTCGGTACGTGGTTATCGGCGTTCGCCATGTTCCGGATGTATGCGGACTACAAACGGGAGAACCCTGGTATTCATCCGCCGCTTCCGGCGTATATGAGTATCATGACGATGCTCTTGTGGGTCATCGCCACGCTCGGTGTCGCCGGAACGATTTTATTCCAACTGCTCCCGCTCTCGCTCGGTTGGAAAGATACGGTCGGAATCGAGTTGTCACGGACGCTGTTCTGGTATTTCGGTCATCCGCTCGTCTATTTCTGGCTCATGCCGGCCTATATCGTCTGGTATACGGTCGTGCCGAAAGTCATCGGCGGAAAGATTTTCTCCGATGCGCTCGCCCGGATGGCGTTCCTGTTGTTCCTCTTGTTCTCGTTCCCGGTCGGCTTCCACCACCAGTTGACGGAACCAGGGATTGAACCGTTCTGGAAGTTCGTTCAAGTCATCTTGACGTTCCTCGTCGTCATCCCGTCGTTTATGACGGCGTTCTCGCTGTTTGCGACGTTCGAGCTGCGCGGCCGCGCACTCGGAGCTCGTGGTCTATTTGGTTGGGTCAAGAAGATGCCATATGGGGATGTCCGTTTCCTCGCTCCGTTCGTCGGCATGTTGTTCTTCATTCCGGCCGGAGCCGGCGGGATCATCAACGCATCGCACCAATTGAACGCGATGGTCCACAACACACTTTGGGTCACAGGTCATTTCCATATCACGGTCGGAACGGCTGTCGCCTTGACGTTCTTCGGAACGGCATATTGGCTCGTGCCGGTATTGCGCGGCCGTATCCTAACGAAAAAGATGAATCGAATCGGATTAATTCAAGCAGGCACGTGGGCGTTCGGAATGTCGATCATGTCTTACGCAATGCACATCTCAGGACTGCAAGGTAATCCGCGTCGGACCGGTCCGGCAACGTACTTCTCGGATGCGCTTACGCGCGAATGGATTCCATACCACATCGCCATGGCGATTGGCGGGACGATCCTCTTGATTTCGGTCCTCATCTTCGTCTATTCAATGTTCAACTTGTCGTTCCTCGCTCCGAAGGGAGAAGAGGAGTTCCCGCTCGCCGAGACCGAAGAGGCGGCGATGGAGACACCGCGTTTCTTCGAGAACTGGAAGCTTTGGATTACGGTCACGTTCGTTTTAATTGCCTTCGCCTATACGATTCCGATTTGGCACTTGATTGAAAGTGCGCCGCCGGGAGCTAAAGGTTGGGTGCTCTGGTAAACTGAAGTCAGCCTCGCTAGCGGGGCTGACTTTTTCATGTGGGGAGATGGAAAGATGGAGCTACTTCGTGCAGATATTCACCGTGAATATGTTAGACGCGAGCCGGATCGGCCGTTCCTCGTCGCGATCGACGGGTTGAGCGGGGCAGGGAAGACGACGATGGTCGAACAACTACGCGGGATTGCAACGAATGAAATGGTGTTACATATCGACGACTTTATCGTCGAGCGGCACCGACGTTACGCGACGGGACAGTCAGAGGCGATGGAATATTATGCGCTCCAATGGGACGTCGAGTTGCTCGTGGAGACCTTGTTCAAACCGCTTCGGGAAGGGCAGACGAATTTGACGTTGCCGTATTATGAGCGAGACCAGGACGCGGTCAACATGCGAACAATTGAGATTGCTCCGAACACACTTGTCTTGATCGAAGGGATCTTCTTATTGCGGGACGAGTGGCGTCCTTATTTTGACTACATCGTCTATCTCGACTGTCCGCGGGAAGTCCGGTATGAACGGGTCTTGAATCGTGATACGTATATCGGCGACTTGTCGGAGCGGCTTGCTAAGTACGAACGCCGGTATTGGCCGGGAGAAGCGCATTACATCAAAACGATCAACCCGCAAGCCCAGGCCGATCAAATCGTTTCATCTAGTTGACGCATCCATTTATAGGGGATGCGTTTTTGTTTTGGAAAAAACTGTTGACTCGGTTAGTGTACTATGGTGATAATACAGTTAGATAGTGTATTAGTCGCATCATACACTTAGAGAGGTGACAACATGATCATACAATTCAACACGAGAGCCCCAGTTTACATTCAAGTCGTCGATTACTTCAAAAAGAAGATGGCGCTTGGCGAACTGCAGGCGGGCGAAGAGATGCCGTCGCGACGTGAGCTCGCGACCGAACTGAAAATCAATCCGAACACCGTCCAAAAGGCGTTCAAAGAGATGGAGGAACAACAATTGATTACGACCGAACGGAACCGTCCGAGCCGCGTGACGACCGATGAACATGTATTGAAACGCATCCGCACGGAACTCGTCGATGAGGCAGTCGCTGTCTTTGTCGAATCGATTCAAGAACTTGACGTCACGATGGATGAGCTCGTCGATAAAATCAAACGGCAATACGGGGAGGGGAATATTCATGATCGAAGTACTGGGAGTTAAGAAGCGTTACCGCAAAAAACAAGTCATCGAAGAGGTGTCGTTCACGGCCCAAAAAGGGGAAATCACATGCTTAATCGGGTTGAACGGTACCGGGAAATCGACGATTTTAAAAGGCATCATGGGACTGACGCCGTTCGACCAGGGGACGGTGCTTGTCGACGGCAAACCGATCGATTTGAATCGTGTCGCGTTCGTACCGGACCATTCGACGTTCCCCATCCATTTCACCATTGAACAGTGCGAGGCGTTCATGCGCGACTTTTATCCAAAGTTCGACCCGAAATTGTTTGCCCGTCTTGTCGATGAGTTCAAGCTGTTCCCAGAGGACAAGTTGAATGAGCTGTCGAAAGGGACGCTCGCCAAAGTGAATTTAGCGCTCGGGATTGCCCAAGATCCGGACTATCTATTGCTCGACGAACCGTTCTCGGGCATCGACGTGTTCTCGAAAGAACAAATTGTCGAGTTGTTCTCGAGTGACATCATGGAAGACCGCGGCGTCTTGATTACGACGCACGAGATTGAAGACATCGAATACTTGGTCGACAAGGCCGTCATGTTGAACCGCGGCCGGATCGTTCGCGAGTTCGACGTCGAGGACGTCCGCTTCATTCATGGGAAGTCGATTGTCGATGTCATGAGAGAGGAGTATGGCGCATGAATTTGTTGAAACTACTCGGATGGGAAGTCGAGCGGTTGACGAAACCGTATCTCATCTTGATCACGTTACTCGTCGTCACCCAGTTCGCCTGGCTCGGCGTCTTCCTATGGAGCGAGACGAATATGTATGAAGAAATGCGTCGTGCTGGAACGCCGGATTACACTTTGACGTTCGGGAATTATCTTGGTGGCACACCGTTCATCTTGTCGATTGGGGTTGCTGTCACGGCGATGGTATTCTTCAGTTTTTGGATTTGGTACCGTGACTTCCAAGGCCGTGGGACGTTCATGATGCGCCTATTGCTCATGCCGCAACAACGGATGCTCGTCTTCGGTGCGAAGCTAGTGACGATGATGTTGATGATCCTTGGCTTGTTCTCCGTCCAGTGGATTGCGCTCAAACTCCAGTACATAGCGTTTTCGAGTTGGTTGGACTCGCAAATGATTCCGATGAGTGGCTCCTTCGAACAGGCCATCGGCTACGATGGGGCGCTTTCGGTCATGTTCCCGGCGTCACTGTTCAACTTCTTTGTCCATCAAGTATTAATTGCCCTCGCCGTCTTATTCATCTTCGCATTTGTGTTGATTGAACGGAGCCTGTGGCAACGGACGGTGTGGGCGCCGTTCCTCGCCTTATTGATGATTGGGGTTGTCGTAGTTGTGCCGATGATTGGGTTCTTTATCATTGAGAACTATCTGTTCATGGAAGAGACGCTGGCCGTCTTCACTCTTATTTTAGTGATTTGGTTTATTGGGGTCGTTTGGATTGGATATCGTCAGTTGACGAAGAAATTAAGTGTGTGAGGTGAGCAGATGAAACGAATGTGGAATGTGGCCGCGCTCGGTGCGGTCGTCATCATCGGGCTCGGTACGTTCGCCATTGATTCGAAAGCATCAACGGCGGAGTGGGTGCTCGATGTCAAAACAAATGAAAGTGTATGGGAAAATCAAAAGATACAAGCCTTTTATGAAACTGAGGATGAGGTCCAGGAACGGTTTGAAATCACCAGGTCTGGTAGCGAAGTGACGACCCATTTAAATTACGTCGAAGAAGCGCTTAAACAACGCGAACGGGTCAATCCTACGATGCGAAAGTTCTATCGTCAAATGACAAACCTTAGTTTCACCCAATCGTTACGCACGAAAGAGGAGTATGTCGGCATCGGACAAAAAGGAAACGATGAAATCGTTCTTTTCCGAACCGAAGGCAACGACATTGCCACGACAACGTTCCCGTCAAATGTCAGCGGTGCAGTGGAAGTCATGGAAGGGAACTGGCACGGCATATTCGTTCAAGATGGTCGTGTTCATTTGATTTATCGTGACGGTTATGACAGACAGGCAGCAACAAAAATCGCCGTATTTGATGAAGGGGCGGCTGAAATCACCCTTGAAGAAATCTCAATAGAAGACGGCTTTATTTCTAGTGTTGTCGGAACATCTAGGTTTTACGATGAGAACCGGATGACCATCGCAGCCGATAATCGTTTCCTCCCGGTACGTCTTGGGACATACGAAACGATAACCGAAGATGGTCAGACGTACACGAACGAGACGGAACGTCCAGGCGTGTATGCCTATGACACCGAAGAGAAGCGTGTCGTCGAGTTAAAAGCTGAAGGGGATATGTGGGGCGCAACCGTCTATGAGGATCAATTAATCGTCTTGCAGGAAGATGGGACCGAATTCGTTGTCGACTTGAAGACAGGGAAGCAATCGACGCGACAAGTCATCGATGGTTCGGTCGGTACGACTTGGTATGTCGATAACCAACTGTATCATATTCGCCCGACGAAAGATGGGGCCGTTATCGACGTCTATCAAGATGGGAAAGCCATCTCGAGCGCCGTCGTGAAGGCGACGAATGATGCGGCGAAGGCATTGTTATCCAACACGAAATATTATGTACAATAACAAATAACCGAGAGGCAGCCGCCTCTCGGTTATTTTGATGGTTTCGGGACGATGACCCCGTCTTCTAAATCGAGCAACATGTCGATCAGTTCTGCACAGAACTCTGGGAACTGATCGAGGAACGCACCCGGACCGACCTCATCGGTGAAGTCGATATACAGGTCCGACACGTTACCGGCCATTTTCGCCGGAAGAGCGAGGAACGCCGACCCGAAACGCCAGCTGCCTCGGATATCGAGCAGCTTGCCGAGCATGATGTCACCGACCTCACGTTTTTCCGGGAGATTGACGCGATACGTCTCTTTCGTCTCCCAATCGCGCAGTCCTTCCTCGGTCACTTCAAACACCGAGCAACGCGGGACCGCCAAGCCACGGAGCGCGTGATACAAGGCAGGGGACATGTCGGCTTTTTGATCTGCCAAGTAGCGGCCGTGCGGTGTCATCCCGTCCTCGTCCGTCTCGAAGAAGACGGCCCAGTCGATGAACAGGTCGCGGAATAGCTCGGCGTCTTTCAACTGCCATGTGCCTTCCGAGGCGATCTCTTGAATATAGTTCGTCCAATGTGTGCTGCGCGCGAGCGCGGCTTGCTCATACAACTTTTTCAGCTCGGCCAGCAATTCGGACTCTTCTACAAGCAAAGGGAATGGAATTACTTTCCGGTCTTTTTTCATCGGCGCGGTCCTCGTTTGTTCGCAGGACGCTTCACGACCGGCGGTTTATCCTCGATCCGTTTCTCGATGACGTCGCCACGATAAATCTCGAGTTCTTTCAATTCCACGCCTAGCTGGCGAGCGAACGATTTCAAGTGCGTCAAGTCTTCGTCCGTCACGAGCGAGAGCACGGTCCCGGCCGCATTCCCGCGTGCCGTCCGGCCCGAGCGGTGAATGAAGTCGTCAATCGATTCTGGCAAATCGAAGTGGACGACGTGCGTCACTTCTTCGATGTCGAGACCACGGGCCGCGAGACCTGTCGTGATGAGGAGTGGATAGTCGCCTTTCCGGAATTCGCGGAGCGTCTCCACGCGTTCGCGTTTCCCTTTTAGGCTGTCGAGCATCCGGTAATTCACTTTCATTTTATCGAGTTCGCCTCTGAGTGGTGGCAAGAATGAGCGGTTGTTGATGAAAGCGAGCGCTTTGACGCCGTTGACATGTGACAAACGACGAAGCAATTCCGGCTTATAGCGGCGTGTCGTCAACATATAGCCGTACGTCACTTGACTGCTCACAGCTCGTTCGATTTTCACGTGTGCCGGCTCCTTCAAGAACGGGGCAGCCCATGCTTGAAGCGTGTCTGTGAGCGTTGCCGATACGAGGGCGATTTGATGTTCGTGCGCCGTGTGCTTGATGATGCGTTCGGCAGCTTCTGTTAATCCGCTATCGATGATTTGGTCAGCTTCATCGAGGACGATTGTGTGCGTCTCATGAAGCTTCAATTTTTTCTTGTCGATCAGTTCGACGAGTCGGCCCGGTGTCCCGACAATCAAATGGGGCTTTTTCTTCAAGCGGTCGATTTGACGTTTCAATTCGACACCGCCAATAAATGAAGCGATGCGGACATCACCTTTCTCGGTGAAGCGTTGCGCGACCGTTTGAATCTGCATGACGAGCTCACGCGTCGGCGCGACGATGACGACTTGAATCCGGTCGTTCGAGGTGTCGATTTTTTCAATGGCGGGTAACAAATAAGCAAGCGTCTTCCCGGTACCTGTCGGCGCTTCGATCGTGACGTCTTTTCCGTCAAGAAGAAGCGGGAAGGCTTCGGCTTGGACCGGCATTGGTTCAGTAAAGCCAAGGCGATCCCAGGCTTCGTTAATAAATGGTTTTGTAAAGTTCATATCAATTCTCCTTATCGTGGGGCAAAAACAAAGGAAGCATAAGCGCTCCCTGTCTTAGATATAGCGAACATGTTCAGTATCTTGGTCGAATGAAGAACGGAGTGTCTGTGTGAACGTCTGTCCGTCCTCGATGAGTTTGATGTGCACATCGATTTGGTCAGCCGACGCCTCGACGCCTTCGACGGTGAAGCCTTGATACACACGATACTGCAATTCTTTCGTCAACCGTTCGTATGAAGCGAGCTCTGGATACGTCGCTGCCACGTCAATCGGGCGCGAGATGAGAGCAACGAGCAAGTTATCGCGGTAGTCGATGAAATCCTCGTTTTCGATGTCGTCGTCAAACCGAATCCAAAAACCTGCGTCTTCAAATTCTGTGATAAATCCATCACGTTGTTCACCGTTCGCTTCTACTTTAAGGGAGATGCGGTCACCGGCTTTCAAGTCGTGATCAGCTGTCAATAATTCGTACGTCATGGGAAGAACCCCTTCCTCTTCTACAATGTTCTGCCTTCATTGTGTCCGATGTAAGGCAAAAATTCAAGTTCTATCCCTGAGTCGTGATATACATCACACTAAAAACTGTACAAATCGTCACATCCGAATTCAGATGATACAGAATCGACTTGAATTGCGTCGTGACGTGATTTATCTGTTTCATAGTTAATGAGAAATACGTTATAACAGAATTTAAAGCGCTTACAAAAACGGCTTCACGCCAACGTTCATGAGATTGTTACAACTTTCACAAGAATGTAAAACATAATGTTCACGTTTTCACGTACACTCAACTTATAGAAAGCACGCAGTTATCTCAACTATGAGGAGTGACCCACAATGGCAACCGAAATTAAATCAGCCTGGTCAGGATTTGTACCTGGGCAGTGGACGAACGAAGTGAACGTCGGTGAGTTTATCCGTTTGAACCGACATGAGTACACAGGAGACGACCGTTTCCTCGTCGGACCGACCGAAGCGACGAATCGTCTTTGGGCACAAGTGATGGAATTGACGAAAGAAGAGCGGGAACGCGGTGGTGTTTGGGCCGTCGATCAAAACAACCCATCGACAATCGTCTCGCACGGACCGGGATACTTAAACAAAGAGCTCGAGAAAGTGGTCGGCGTTCAAACGGACGAGCCGTTCAAACGTTCGATTCATCCGAACGGTGGCATCCGAATGGTCGACGCTGCACTTGAATCGTATGGCTTCGAGCCGAACCCTGAAATCACAAAGATTTATTCGGAAATCCGCAAAACGCATAACCAAGGTGTCTTCGATGCGTATACACCTGAGATGCGAGCAGCACGGAAGTCAGGGATTATCACAGGACTTCCTGACGCTTACGGCCGTGGACGGATTATCGGCGACTACCGTCGCATTGCCTTGTACGGGTTAGACTTCTTGATTGCCGCACGTAAAAAAGATTTGGCGAACCGTGGCGGTTTCTTATCAGAGGCAGATATTCGGACACGGGAAGAAATGTCTGAGCAGCTCCGGGCCCTCCAAGAGTTGAAACAACTCGGTGCGGCGTACGGGTTTGACCTCGGCCGTCCGGCGGAAAATACACAAGAGGCGTACCAATGGGTATACCTTGCATATCTCGCAGCCGTCAAAGAACAGAACGGCGCCGCCATGTCACTTGGACGTGTCTCGACATTCCTCGATGTATACGCAGAACGTGACATCGAAGCAGGTCGTTTGACCGAGTCGGACGTTCAAGAAATCGTCGACCACTTCATCATGAAGCTTCGAATCGTCAAGTTCTTGCGCACGCCTGACTACAACGAATTGTTCTCGGGTGACCCAACATGGGTGACCGAGTCAATCGGTGGGATGAGTGAGGATGGACGTTCGAACGTGACGAAGAGCTCGTTCCGCTTCTTGCATTCACTCTCGAACCTCGGGCCAGCACCAGAACCGAACTTGACGGTGCTTTGGTCGACGAAATTGCCAGAAGGCTTCAAACAATATTGTGCGAAGATGTCGATTGAGACGTCCGCCATCCAATATGAGAACGACGACCTCATGCTTCCAGAGTTCGGTGACGATTACGGCATCGCCTGCTGTGTGTCACCGATGAAAATCGGGAAACAGATGCAGTTCTTCGGAGCCCGCGCCAACATGGCGAAAGCACTCCTTTATAGCATGAACGGAGGCCGTGATGAGAAGAGCGGCGACCAAATCGCACCGGTTTGGGAGATGAACACCGAGGACGTGCTCACGTACGACAAAGTGTATGCCGACTTCGACCGGACGCTCGATTGGCTCGCCGAGCTCTATGTCAACACGCTCAACGTCATCCACTTCATGCATGATAAATATGCATACGAACGAATCGAGATGGCGCTCCACGACCCTGAGATTTTACGGACGATGGCATGTGGCATCGCCGGCCTCTCGGTCACGGCGGATAGTCTTTCAGCCATCAAATATGCGACCGTGAAACCGGTCCGCAACGAGCAAGGCATTGCCGTCGACTTCGAGACAGAAGGCGACTTCCCTAAATTCGGCAACAACGACGACCGTGTCGATGCGATTGCCGTCGAGCTCGTCGAGTCGTTCATGCAAAAAGTACGCAAGCATAAAACGTACCGCGATGCGCTCCATACGCAATCGGTCTTGACGATCACATCAAACGTCGTTTACGGCAAAAAGACAGGGAACACACCGGACGGACGTCGCGCCGGCGAACCGTTCGCACCTGGTGCGAACCCGATGCATGGCCGCGATACGAAAGGGGCAGCTGCGTCGCTCTCATCAGTCGCGAAACTCCCGTTCGAACACGCACAAGACGGAATTTCATACACGTTCTCAATCGTACCGAAAGCGCTCGGTAAAGAAGAAGTGGCCCGTGAACTCAACTTGGCGGCACTCCTTGACGGTTATATGGGCGGCGAGCATAAAGGACATCACTTGAACGTCAACGTCTTCAACCGTGAGACGTTGCTCGATGCGATGGAGCATCCGGAAGAATATCCACAGCTCACGATCCGTGTCTCTGGCTATGCGGTCAACTTCATCAAATTGACACGGGAGCAACAAATCGACGTCATCAACCGGACGTTCCACGGTTCATTGTAAACAAAGGCTTGGCGGCCTTCACTCGAGGGCCGCTCATTCGTTAGGAGGTCATTTCGATGACAATGGGATATGTACACTCGGTCGAATCGTTTGGAACCGTTGACGGCCCGGGAATTCGTTTTATCGTCTTTTTACAAGGTTGTGCGCTTCGTTGCTTGTATTGCCACAATGCTGACACGTGGGATTTCAAAAAGAATAACCATCGTTCGGCCGAGGACGTCATTCAAGAAGCGCTCAGCTATCGTCCGTTCATGGAAGCGTCAAAAGGCGGCATCACGATTTCTGGGGGCGACCCGCTCGCGCAGCCAGAGTTTTTAGAGGCGCTCTTGCGTGAAGCAAAGAAACACGGGCTTCATACGACACTCGACACGTCCGGTGCACTCCGTCCCCCTAACTTGGATGCGATTTTAGACCATACGGACCTCGTGTTGCTTGATATCAAACATATCGACGATGACATGTGTAAGAAACTGACAGGACGGAGCAACGTCAACACGCTCGCGCTCGCTGAACATTTATCCGAGCGCGGAACGAAAATGTGGATTCGCCACGTCCTCGTCCCGGAATGGACACTTGATGAAGGAGCGCTCCGCCGCACGGCAGCGTTCATTCAAAAGCTCGACCACGTCGAGAAAGTCGAAATTTTGCCGTACCACGAGATGGGCGTCTATAAATGGGAGGCGCTCGGTCTCGACTATCCGCTCAAAGGAATTAAACCCCCGACGACGGAAGAAGTCGAATGGGCGGAAGGGATTTTACAAGGAACCGTTTAAAAAACTGCGCAGACCATCATGGTCTGCGCAGTTTTTGGATTACAAATGTTTTTGACTGACGTGCTGACGGATGGCGGCCTCATCGAGAGGACGTTTGGCGACGCCGGTCTCGACGGCGGCTTTGGCGACCGCGACCGCCACGGCCGGTGCGATTCGTTCATCGAATGGGCTCGGGATGACGACACCGTTCGCCAAATCTTCTTCGGTCAATAAATCGGCAATCGCGTGGACGGCCGCTTCCTTCATCTCCTCATTGATTTCGCTGGCGCGAACGTCAAGTGCGCCCCGGAAAATACCTGGGAAGGCGAGGACGTTGTTCACTTGGTTGGCGAAATCGGAACGGCCGGTCGCGACGACACGCGCCCCGGCTTTTGTCGCGAGGTCTGGCATAATCTCCGGAATCGGGTTCGCCAGAGCGAAGATGATTGGATCGACGGCCATCGAGCGGACCATGTCTTCCGTGACGGCCCCGGCCGCCGAGACACCGATAAAGACGTCGGCACCTTGAAGCACGTCGGCGAGCAATCCTTCGTGTTGCTTCCGATTCGTCGCTTTGGCGATTTGATCTTTGAACGGGTTCATCCCTTCGACGCGTCCTTCGTAAATCGCGCCTTTCGTATCACAGATGACGAGGTCCTCGACACCGAAACGCTTCAACAGTTTGGCGATGGCGATGCCCGCGGCCCCGGCACCGTTCATGACGACACGGAGTTCAGGCATCGTTTTATCGACGAGGCGCAACGCGTTGACGAGACCGGCCAAAACGACGATGGCTGTCCCGTGCTGGTCGTCATGGAAGACAGGAATCGGGAGCGATTGTTTCAAACGGGCTTCGATTTCAAAACACTCGGGTGCTTTAATGTCTTCTAAGTTGACGGCACCAAACGTCGGTGCGAGCAGTTCGACCGTCCGGACGATTTCATCGACGTTGTGCGTGTCGAGACAGATGGGAAACGCATCGACGCCAGCGAAGCTTTTGAACAAGACGGCTTTTCCTTCCATGACCGGCAGTGCGGCTTCTGGACCGATATTGCCGAGACCGAGCACGGCGCTCCCGTCCGAGACAACGGCGACCGTGTTGGCGCGGAGCGTGTAGTCATACGACAACTCTTTATCCTCGGCGATGCGACGGCACGGTTCGGCGACGCCAGGCGAATAGGCGAGGCTGAGTGCTTCTTTCGTGTCGACGTCGACTTTCGGTGTCGTTTCCAATTTTCCGTGATGGAAGGCATGCATCTCGAGTGCGCGTTCGTTCAATGTTTTCATAAGTCTCTCCCTATAATTAGCGATTTTAATCTGTGACAATACGAGTCCATTGTAACGGAGAAACCGCTTACTTTCGAGGGTTTTACCTGCATTTGGGCGAACTATTTCTGAACGGTTGTTCACAAATGTCGGATTGCTGATAGGACTTGGTGCTAGGTCAGGAAGGTCAAAAAAGGAGCCACAGTTTTTCTGTGACTCCTTTCGTAGATTAAGCTTTCGTTTTTCGTTTCTTCTTCTCGGCGAGACGAGCCGCTTCCGCTTGTCGTTTTTCGGCGTAGCGGAGTTCACGCTCGAGCTTGACGAAGCTTTGATAGCGCTTCGCGTCGAGCATCCCGGTTTCAATCGCCTTGCGGACCGCACAACCGGGTTCGGCCTGGTGTGAACAGTCCCGGAACCGACACGCCTCGGCGAGCGCCTCGATATCCCGAAACGTATCGTCGAGGTAATCGGCCCCGTCCCAAAGGCCAAATTCACGCATCCCCGGTGTATCGATGACGAACAAATCGTCAATCTGGAACAGTTCGCGATGCGTCGTCGTATGCTTGCCGCGTTCATCGCTCTCGCGGACTGCCTGTGTCTCGGCGACGGTCGTCCCGGCGAGCGCGTTCGTCAGCGTCGATTTCCCGACACCGGACGAGCCGACGAGCACGATGGTGCTTCCGCTCGGCAGTGCGGCTCGCAACGCTTCGACGCCGTCACCAGTGACTGAACTGACAGGGAAGACGTCGACCCCAGGCACTGTCAACGTAAGTTCGTCGACGAGTGCATCTGCGTTGTCGACTTGGTCCGATTTCGTCAAGACGATGAACGGCGTGGCGCCAGTTTCCCACGCGGCGAGCGAGTAACGCTCGAGCCGACGCAGATTGAAATCGTGTCCGCACGCCATCGTGATTAAGATAAAGTCGACGTTCGCACAGATCAGCTGTTCGCGCGTCTCGTTGCCGGCGGCTGCCCGTGATAGGACAGTGCGCCGTTCAAGGAGACGTCGAATTACGCCTTGACCGTGTTCGCGAACGGTGAACTCGACGAAGTCACCGATGACCGGATAGTCGCGCTCGCTTTCAGCCTCATGTCGGAATTTCCCGGTGACGCTGCACGTGTAGGCTGCATTTTCGGTCGTGACCGTGTACATATGTTGGAACTGTGCCGTGACACGCCCCGTTGTGATTGTTGTTTGATTCAAATAGAATCCTCCTCTTAGTGATGGAGGACAGTCGCCCTCCGATTGGCTGACAAGGTGTATACTGCGTTGAATACGGTGCTCATAAAACATCATCCTTTCATTGTTCGATGCCTTTAGTATAGCACAGGATTTGAGAACGCTATCATCTCAGTCTATAGACCGAGGGAAAACGGGCCTTGCGCTCGTCGCGCTATAAAAAATAACGTATTATGATAAGAGTGTACTTAACGAGGAGGGATGATAGATGAATCGCCAGGTGAAACAAGTGTTGTTCATCGTGGCCGCGATCTCTTTAGTTCTCGTTCTAATCGGCTTTTTACCGAATATGATCATGTTCGGTTTGGGGGCGCTCTTAGCACTGTGGGCTGGAGTCAGATTCATGGCCGTGACACATGTCGGCGCAAAAATCGGTTACGGCGCGCTTGCCGTGATCGGGATCATCACAATTTTATCGAATATTTGGGCGTTAATCGGGATTGTGGTGGCATGGGTATTGTTTAAAGGGTATATGATGTATGCCAACCAAAAACAAGACGTCGAGATTTTGAATGCGGACGGCTCGCGTGCGAACCGGAGCAGCTTTCAATCGTTTGATCAAGTGTGGCAGAAGTTTGTAAACCGTCGCTAAGCTTCACAAGGAGGATATTATGATGAAAACACCATTTGACCAGTTTCGTGATTTAGCTAACGAGTTGACGAAAGAATTGTCGAAAGAGATGAAGAAGTTCCAAGATAAAGAGGGTCCACGTTCGGCACCGCGTTCGAGCGGGGAGGCCGAGTTGAACCGCCACATCCGTGGTGCTGAAAAAGAAGCGATGTCCGTCGAACGTCTCGTCGAACGTCAAAAAGCGCTCCTCGATGAGCTGGCGACAAAACGTGATGACGCTAAACTGATGGCGGATAAGCGTTACGAGCAGACCGAGCTCGCCAAACAAGCGGGCGAAGAAAAACTCGCGGAGCGGGCCGCACTCGAGTCGAAGCATTACGGTGAGCAGTATCGTTACTTTGAAGGGTTGCTCGACGAAGGAGCGCGTGAACTCGACGCACTCGAGCGCCGTGCCCTCGAGATGCGACTGAAACTCGATGAGATGCAAAACAAACGCTATGAGTTCGCGATGCGAGAAAACCTGGATTTATTGAAAGGTGCGCTCGATCAAATCTTCGGAGCGGAGACGTCGAAGACTCATCCGTTCACGGAAGAAGAGAAGAAGCAAGAACCGGCCGCTGAAGAGAAAATCGATGCAGCGGATGAAGATGATTTCGAAGCAAAACTAAAAGAACTTGAGCGTCGTTTCAAACAAGACTGACGCAACGGTTCAGCGATGGTCCGGCGAATGAGTTGGGCCATCGCTTCTTTGCTTCATTGTACATACTGTCAGAGAGGGGGAAGCAACGTGGAACGTTGGAACACACGCCAAATCATCGGATTCATGATTATTTTGTTTGCCATTGGACTATTTATCGATATCGTGACGGGTGGAAACAGCGTCCTCTTCAGCATGGTCGTCCCGTTATTGTTACTTTATATCGGACGACGGTTCAGCCGCAAAGGCAATCAGCCGGTCAGCTATATCTTTTACGGGATTGGCGGCATCATGCTCGTCGGACTCATCTTTTCGTCGGCGGCATTTGGTTTTGTGTTGTCGGGCTTACTGCTCATGTTCGGTTATCGGCTGTATAAAAACCGTCCGCTCGAATCGACCCGATTCAAGTCGCACATCCGGCAAGAACAGGCGTTTACGTTCGGGACGAAAGAAAGTGGTCACTACGTGCTCCAAGACACGAATGAATTTTTCTTGTTGCGTGACGTCGAACTCGACTTGTCGCGCGCGATTATCCCGGAAGGAGAGACGTTCTTACTGTTGAATGGGCTCGCCGGGGATATCCGGATTCTCATTCCGGCAGGTTACGATTACTCGATTGACGCCTCGATCGGGTTCGGCAAGATTCAAGTCGACGAATCGAATTATTCACCGGTGTTCAACCGTCGCTTTTATACGGCATCGGACGATTACGCGTCGGCGACACGAAAAGTCCGGATTCATATCGTACTCATGAGCGGAAGTGTCGAGGTGATGACCGTATGAAGAAGGATTCGTATCCACGGACCGTCGTCTGGCATCAACTGTTCAGTAGCCTATTGACGGCACTGTTCGTCACGATTGCATTTTTAATAGGTGACTCGACTTCACTCCGAGATCTGTTCACACGTGAAGAAGGGTTGCCTTTCGGTGTGTCTATCCTCGTCATCGCCGTCTTGATCGGCAGCGTGTTCGGGGTCGGTTCGTACTTTTATTTGCGCCGTGACTTCCGGGAAGTGGCGATTGCCTTATGGAAGCTCGAGAATCAAAAAGAAATCACGTTCCGGCCGCTGTCTCCTTATCGCGACACACTCGAACGAATTGCACGCATCTCGAAACAGCGCGCAGAAATGGTCGAGATGGCGAAACGGGTCGGTGACCGGCCTGTCAGTGTCGAGGAAGCGCGCAGTGAAGCCGTCGTTGAGGAGCGGCGCCGTGTCGCCCGAGAGTTGCATGACTCGGTCAGCCAGCAACTGTACGCCATCTCGATGATGACGACGGCAGCCAAGCAGACGATCGAGGCGAAGCCGGATGTGGCCGCCAAACAAATTGAACAAGTCGAAGTGATGGCGCAAACGGCTCAGGCCGAGATGCGCTCGCTTTTGTTGCAACTTCGTCCGGTCGAACTTGAAGGGATGACGCTCAAGACGGGTATCGAGCGATTGTTAGAAGAGTTGTCGCGCAAACAGTCGACCGAACTTGTCTGGCGCCTCGAAGAAGTCGAGTTGTCGCGTCACACCGAAAATGAACTGTTCCGTATCGTTCAAGAAGCGATCAGCAATACGCTTCGACATGCGAAAGCGAAGCGACTCGAAATCGAAATGCGGACCGTGCAACAAACGGTCATCTTAAAAATAAACGACGACGGCATCGGCTTTAATGTCGATGATACACAAGTCGCCTCATATGGCTTACAATCGATAAGAGAGAGGACGGCTGAGGTCGGCGGGACGTTACGACTCGTCAGTGTGCCCGGCGTCGGTACTCAGATTGAAGTGCGTGTGAAACAACAAGTGGAGGGGTTACAATGATTCGAGTCGTATTGATTGATGACCATGAGATGGTGCGGGCCGGAGTCTCGGCGTTCTTGTCGACGCAGCCTGACATCGAAGTCGTCGGAGAGGCATCGGACGGCGCGACTGGGGCGGAACTCGCGATCCAAGAAAAGCCGGATGTGGTCTTGATGGATTTAGTAATGGAACCTGTCGATGGGGTCGAGTCGACAAAACGGATCAAGGCGAGTTGGAAAGACGCCAAAATCTTGGTCGTGACGAGCTTCTTAGATGATGAAAAAGTGTATCCCGTCATTGAGGCCGGGGCGATGAGTTACGTCTTGAAGACGGCAAACGCCAATGAAATCGCCGATGCGATTCGTCAAACGGCAGCGGGCAATCCCGTCATGGCCGCCCAAGTGACGGGCAAGATGCTTGAGCGGCTCCGTCACCCGGAAAAGACGTTGCACGAGAGTCTGACGGCCCGGGAACGTGAGATTTTGCAGTTGATGGCGGAAGGAAAATCGAACCAAGTCATCGCCGACGAACTATACATCTCGTTGAAGACGGTAAAGACGCACGTCTCCAATATTTTGACGAAGCTCGACGTCTATGACCGGACGCAAGCTGTCGTCTATGCATTTCAACATAACATCGTCAGTAAAGGGTGAGCAGCATGCTACCGATGCTTGAAACGGAACGGCTCCGATTACGACAACTCGACGTGACCGACGCTGAACGGCTGTTTACCATCTTTTCAGACCCGAACGTCTTGCGCTACTACGGAATGGAACCTCATAGGTCCATCGTGGAGACGCAACAAATGCTTGCCGGTATGCTCGAAGGGATTGAATCCGGTGCGGTGATGCGCTGGGGCATCGTGACGAAAGAGTCGTCTGACTTGATTGGAACGATTGGATTCCATAACCGAGCGCCGCGACATCGACGTGCCGAAGTCGGCTATGAAATTCACCCGAACTATTGGCGTCACGGATATGCGACCGAAGCACTCCAGGCCGCGTTAAGCTATGCCGCGCAGACAGGCGAGATGGAACGGGTCGGGGCCATCGTCTTCACCGAGAACGTCGCGTCGCAACAAATGCTCGAAAAGACCGGCTTCTCGCGGGAAGGGACGCTTCGCCGCTATATGCGACAAGGCGAACGCGCGCACGATGTGCATGTATATGGCTATACGACAAACAAGGATCACGCCGACGCGTGATCCTTGTTTTTATTTCTTCTGTGCTTGAATTTGTTCATCAATCTCCGATAAATATTCCCAACGCTCCATCTTCGCATCGAGTGCTTCTTTCAACGCGGCAATTTCGGCGTACAGTTCATTCACTTTGCCGAGGTCGCTTCCGGCTATAGCGAGCCGAGCTTCCGCTGCTTCAATCTCGGACTCGAGAGAAGCGATATCTTCCTCGATCGTCTCCCATTCCTTCTGCTCTTTGAAAGTGAATTTGACGACGTCGACTTTGACACGCTCTTTCTTTTCTTTCGATTCTTTCTTCACTTGTTGCTTCGTCTGTTCTTGGAGTGTGGCCAAGTAATCACTGTATTCGGCGTGATAGACGTTGATCGTCCCATCTTCGAAGGCGATGAGCTGCTCTGCAATACGATCTAAGAAATAGCGATCGTGACTGACGGCGATGACCGTACCTGGGAACGACTCCAAGTAGTCCTCGAGGACGGACAGTGTCTCCGTATCAAGGTCGTTCGTCGGTTCATCCAAAAACAGTACGTTCGGCTCGTCCATCAAGATACGGAGCAAGACGAGGCGGCGTTTCTCGCCACCGGATAGTTTGGCAATCGGTTTGTATTGCGCGTCCGGGGTGAACAGGAACCGTTCGAGCATCTGACTGGCCGTGATCGTCTCGCCGTCCGGCGTATAAATGACTTGAGCGATGCGTTCAATCTCATCGATGACGCGGCGCGATGTGTCCTCAAACTCGACTTGTTGCCCGTAATAGCCGAGATGGACCGTCTCGCCATGGACGACCGTTCCTTGCGTCGGTTGAAGGCGATGGGCGAGCAAGTTCATGAGCGTCGTCTTCCCGCTACCGTTTGGTCCGACGATGCCGTACCGCTCACGTCGTCCGAACAACCACGTGAAGTCTTGGATGAGCAACTTGTCGTCGTAGCCGAATGATAAGTTCTCGACTTCAATCACTTTTTTCCCGAGACGACGTGATCCGACGGACACTTCGAGCGCCTCATCCTCGGCGAGCGTCTCTTGGTGTTTCAAATCTTCGACGCGTTGGATACGCGCCTTCTGTTTCGTCGTCCGGGCTTTGGCGCCTCGGCGCAACCAGGCGAGCTCGCGGCGCAAGATGTTTTGGCGTTTCTGCTCCATCGAATGCGACCGGGCTTTTCGTTCGGCGCGTTTTTCAAGGAAGAGCTCATAGTTCCCGTCATAAAAATAACTTGTCCCGTCGGCGATCTCGAGAATGTGGTTCGTGACTCGATTCAAGAAATAGCGGTCGTGGGTGATGAGTAAGATGGCGCCTCGATAATCGGCCAGAACCGTCTCGAGCCAAGCAATCGTATCGGCGTCGAGTTCGTTTGTCGGCTCATCGAGCAACAACAGGTCGGCTTCATCGAGCAGGGCGGCGGCCAAAGCGACCCGTTTCTGCTGTCCACCGGAGAGCGAACTGATTTCCGCCGTCACATCCGGAAGGCCGAGCCGATTCAAAATCGATTTCAACTTGGCCTCTGTCTCCCAAGCGTCGGCTGCATCGACTGCTTGTTGAGCTTTCATGAAGCGTCCCAACCACTGTTCACTCGTCGGGTTTGCCTCGAGTGCTTGGCGGGCCAGTTCATATTGCTTCAACGCTTGAACGGATGGAGTGTCACTCGTGAACAAGGCGTCCAAAATCGTTTGACCCGGATTGAAATCGACCGTTTGCGTCAAATAGCGAATCCGATAGTCGTTCGGATGTTGCATCGAACCGCGGTCTGCCGTCTCGACGCCAGCGACGATTTTTAAAAACGTCGATTTTCCAGAGCCGTTGACTCCGATCACACCGATGCGATTGCCTGGATGAATCGTCATCGTGACGTCATCGAATAACACTTTATCTGCAAATTCTTTGTGGATACCTTCAATCGTTAATAAGCTCATGATTCTTCTCCTTCAACAACGCGGCGAATCATCGTCTCCGCAAGCGCGGCGATTTCTTTGTTCGGGACGTCGGCCGGATCGATGACCGGTAAAAAGGTGACGTCGACCGTCCCAGGGGTGATGCGGTTTTTCGTTTCGAGCAAATGATGACTGCCTTTGATGGCAACCGGGACAATCTTGGCGCCACTTGATGTAGCGAGCGTCAGGCTGCCGGCTTTAAACTCTTTAATCGGCCCGCCTTTCGAGCGGGTGCCTTCCGGGAAGACGATAATCGATTGACCGGATTGAATCGTCTCGACGCCGGAGCGGATGGCTTTAATCGACTGGCGGCGGTCGCTGCGGTCGATGAAGATACAACCCATTAGTTCCATCCAACGTGGGATGATTGGGAACTTTTGAACTTCGATTTTTGAGATGAACGCTTTCGGATGTTTCGTCGCCGTGATCATGATCGGGACATCGAAGTTCCCTTGGTGGTTCGCGACGTAGACGACCGGTTCATTCGGAATGTTCTCTTGGCCGTGAACGCGGACGCGAGCGCCGGCAATCCGGAGTAGAAAGCTTGCCCATGTATAGGCGACGGTTTGAACGTACGCGTAACGTTCGGGCGGCGTCAGCCGTTTCGCTTTCGGATAGAACGGAAGCGTCAGCGGTAAGACGGCAAAAAAGGTGATAAACCAGATGGCGGTGCGGATCATGAGTCATTCTCCTTTCAATCGTACAACTGTTAGTCTGGACACGAAGAAAGAGTCTTCTTCTCTAAGCGAGAATCCGACTCTTCGGCATGAATCCTTATTCCCAGAAGCGAGATTCGCTTTCCTCTTCTTCTTCCTCGAGTTCGAACGTGATTCGTTTATTCACCGGGTCCACGGCAAAGTAAGCCCCGTCTTGATCGATGCTCTTGAACTGCATGACGTGATCAGTGCCGATTTCGAGGGTGAGTCGAATCCGGTTGTCATCGTCGACGAGCAAGATGCCGTCTTCTTTCAGCCATAGCTCCATGACAGGTGAATAACGTAATAGCCATTCGTTCGATAATGGGATTTCATTCATACGTGTTTGTGCCTCCTACGGGTTGAGTCCGTTTTGCTCTCTGTCTACAATAGAATAACAAAAGTGGAGGGTGAAGACGAGTGTTATGTAGAACGTTTACGTGTACTTGAATGCATACGTGCCACGATGCGTTTGATTTTTTTCTGGTTGCGGCGTTCAATCAATAAGACGTTCGTTTGTGCGACTAACTGTTTAAATGAAGATAAGCCCATGGCGAGCAATACGGCGAACAGGAATGTACCGATCGGGTCTTTGAAAAAACCGGTTTGGAGCGAGACGGACAAACCGACGACCGAAAGAATCGTGGTGAGAAAATAAAATAGCATGAGTGGCTCTCCCTTCCCAGATGATTCAATAGTAAAAGCCGAACGTTATGTTCGTTCGACAGCTGCACAAAAAATCCCTTTTTTTGTCGGAACAAAACAAAAAAACGCCTTCTGTCAGGAGAGGGCGTTTACTCTTGGACCATCGTGACGGATGAAGATACGTTTGTATCGACTCCGTTTGAGAAAATGAAGCTAAGTGAAGCGAGTAGCGCGAAGAAAGCAATCAATAAGCCTTTCATAAAGCGCTTCGCAAATGATCGAGATTGAACATCAAACATTTATTATCCCCCGTTCGGCCATGGCTGAAACCTAATTCGTTAAACAACACTTCCTTAATAATAACGTTTTCAAAATGTGGATACTAGATGGAAAATGCACGTTCACAAAATTGTCACAAAAGTTGAAATAAAGACGTTAGAATGCTCGCCAATCGGTCATATGCGTCTTCGTCTCTCGTTCACAATTTAGACACAATTAAGCGGAGCAATGAAATCGAACATGATATGATTAGGAACGTGTGTAGGTAGGTATACTGACAGTAATAGATGAAAAAGGATGTGGATTGTATGGCATTACGTGCAGGAGAAGTAGTAGACTTGGTCGCGGAACGTTCAGCTGATTTTGGAGTGTTTATCGGAAACGGTCGCGAAGAGGTACTCCTTCATCGAAAAGAACAAACAGAAGAAGTTGCGGTCGGACAGACGGTACGCGTCTTCCTTTATCACGACTCGGAAGGACGTCTCGCTTCGACGATGACGATTCCTAGTGTCACGTTCGATGACTATGAATGGTATGAAGTGACAGGGGTCCGGTATAACACAGGTGTGTTCGTCAATATCGGGATTCAAAAAGATGTACTCGTCTCATTAGATGATCTTCCTGAGAACCGGTCGTATTGGCCGAAAGAAGGAGACAAGCTATGCATTCGTCTCAAGTACGACCAAAAGAGCCGCCTCCTCGGCGAACCGGCTCATTATGCGTACCTGAACTTATTGGCGCGTCCCGCCAAAGAAGAGTGGGGCAACCAAGATGTGCAGGCGATCGTCGTCAATCGACGCGACGTCGGTGTGAACGTCTGGGTCGAGAACGAGTCGCTTGGCTTCCTACATGAAGCAGAGATGACACGTTGGCCGCGCCTCGGTGAGCAATTGACGGTGCGCGTGACACAAGTGAAGCAAGACGGGACGGTCCTCGTCTCAATGAAACCTCGAGCCTATGAGGCGATCGACCCGGATGCGGAAAGTATCCGTGCCTACATTGAAGAGCGCGGCGGCCAAATGCCTTACGGCGACAAGACGGCGCCGGATGTGATCGATCGTGAGTTCGGGATGAGTAAAGCAGCGTTCAAACGGGCGCTCGGGAAACTGCTGAAAGAAAAGCAAGTTGAAAAACTCGACAATGGCTATAAATTGAAATAAGATAACTCATGTCCAGGTGGCTATAAAAAGTTTTAGAATGTATTTCTTTCATTTTAGAAACAAATGCGTTATAGTAGTAAGAGTTGACTACGAGGAAACATTGTAAAAACGTCTGTAGAACTAAACCTCAGACGTTTTTTGTATGAAAAAAGGAGAATATAATTTGACAAAATTCCAAGATTTACAGTTAAGTGAAGTATTAGTAAAAGGTGTACTCAAAATGGGCTTCGAAGAAGCTACACCGATCCAAGCTGAGACAATTCCTGTCGCACTCACAGGAGTGGACGTATTAGGTCAAGCGCAAACAGGTACAGGGAAAACAGCAGCTTTCGGTATTCCGACAATTGAGCGAATCGATACAAAGGCACGTCAAGTCCAAGCACTTGTTCTTGCACCGACACGTGAACTTGCGATTCAAGTTGCAGAAGAATTGAACAAAATTGGTGAAGCGAAGCGCGTTTACGCACTTCCAGTATACGGTGGCCAACAAATCGACCGCCAAATTCGTGGTTTGAAAAAGAACCCACAAATCGTCGTTGCGACACCTGGACGTCTCATGGACCACATGAAACGCAAGACGATCAAACTCGACGAGATCCAAACAGTGATCTTGGATGAGGCAGATGAAATGCTCAACATGGGCTTCGTTGAAGATATCGAGATGATTTTGAAAGGCCTTCCGGCTGAACGTCAAACGCTTCTCTTCTCTGCAACAATGCCACCACAAATCAAGAAGATTGCTGAGCGCTTCATGAAGTCGCCGACAATCATCAAAGTCAAAGCGAAGGAAATGACAGTTGAGAACATCAACCAACAATTCCTCGAATTGCGCGAAGGCCAAAAATTCGATACGCTTTGCCGTTTGATCGACATCGACTCGCCAGAACTCAGCATCATCTTCGCTCGTACGAAGAAACGTGTTGACGAAGTGACAGAAGCACTGATCAAGCGTGGTTACACGGCTGATGGTCTTCACGGTGACTTAACGCAATCAAAACGTGACCAAGTCATCCGTCGCTTCAAAAACAGCACGATTGACATCTTGGTCGCAACAGACGTAGCGGCACGTGGTCTTGATATCACAGGCGTTACACACGTTTACAACTTTGACGTCCCACAAGACCCGGAAAGCTACGTGCACCGTATCGGACGTACAGGCCGTGCTGGTAAAACAGGTACAGCTCTTACGTTCATCACGCCACGTGAATTCGGTCAAGTCAAAGCAATCGAACGCGTAACAAACAAGAAGATGAACCGTCGTCACGTTCCGACAATCGCAGAAGTGCTTGAGGGCAACCAAAAGCAATCGGCTGAAGATTTGATCGAACGTGTACAAGCGGGCGACTTCAAAGCTTACACGCAACTTGCGACTGAGCTTCTTGAAGAATACGAAGCAGTCGAGCTTCTCGCAGCGGCACTTCGTGGATTGACGAAAGAGCCAGATTCAACTCCGGTTGAAATCTCGTATGCAGAACCAGTTCGCGTCAAACGTCAAGGTGGACGCAACGACCGTGGTGGATACCGTGGAAATCGCAGTGGCGGCGGCGAACGTCGTGGCGGCGGTGACCGTGGTGGACGCAGCGGTGGCGGCGGTGGATACCGTGGCAAACGCACGGGTGGAGAAGACCGTCGTCGTTCAGACGACCGTGGCCCACGCCGTCCGCGTGACTAATCAATAACCCAAAACCGCATCTCCCTAAGTGGATTTGCGGTTTTTTTTTTGGTGTCATGCTACACTAAACGAGTAGAGACAGAAAAATGAGGTGTCAACGGATGATTGAATTAGGTTTTGGTCTCGTCATACTATTGGCGTGCGTCCTGGCTTTGAAACCGATTATAACGCGGACCGAACGTCCGAATTTCCGATATATCCCGGTCGCCACGCTCCTGTTCGGCGCCATGATTTGGCTGGTGATGGCCATCGGCGTCGGTGGGAAGATGGGAATCGGGTACGGTGTGATGAGTATCGTATATTTCATTGCTTGTTTCGGTGCCTATATGTATGTGCATACACGAGCGAGCTGAACCCAGCTCGCTTTCGTGTTTAGAAAAAAAGACGAGGTGATCAAGGTGGATGCAGTGGATGTGATGATGAACCCAGAAGAAGTCGAAGTGACATTTGAACCGATTCTCGGGGCTGCTACCTTTCAAGTAGAGGGGTATATGGTGCATGGGCAGTTCAGGGGCGAATCGCTCACCCCTTTCTTTTATGACGATGACGTTCCGCTGGAGTATCAGCTCGACATCGCTAAACGCATGGAGCGTCTTGCCGCCGAACAGTTGCGGGACGAAACGCAATTCGTCACGTTCCGATGTCGGTCAGAATGGATTCTCGATCAAGGCGGCGAGGCGTTTTTGGCCCCGCTGCGGGAGTTGAACTTCCCGCTCCATCGCATTTATGTGACACTTCAAGGGACTGACCTCGTCGACGTGTCACGTTTGTCACGAGTCGTCCAATATTATCGTTCGTCCGGTGTCAAAGTCGCGCTCGACTTCGCTGAGTCGACAAGCATTGAAGATATCATGACGGTGGCGCCTGAGATGCTACTCGTCGATTTGGCGACGATGGTCGAGAAGAAGACGTTATCGGTCACGTATCCGCAAATGCTTCAGACGATGGAATATATCGCTTCCCGTCTCGGGGCTCCGCTCTTGTACAAATCAATTGATCACCTCGGGCAGCTGCGTTATGCGTGGCGTCATGGCGGACGTTATTATATGGGTGGACTCCTGGGTCAAGGTGATGCGACACCGCCGCGCGAAGCGAAAGGCATGAGCGTCTTGACACAAGAAGTGCCGTCATTCTTCTTGCACGATCAAGAGCGGATCAAGCGATTGTATGAGCTTGAGTTCGAACTCCATAAACAAATTCACGACCTCGTCCAAAGCGGGAAGTGGTCGCGCGATAAAAAAGATGAATGGTTGCTCCATATTGCGCCGAAACTCGAAGGAACGTTCGTCCGCTACTATTTGACGGACCAAACCGGGTTCCAGACGAGCGCGAACGTCTATCAGGCGCAGTCAAATTGGACAGTCGACAATACGTATCGCGGCTATAACTGGAGTTTCCGGCCGTACTTCATTCGCACGATGGCGGCGATGGACGTGCGCGGACGAGGCTACTTGTCCGAGGATTATCGTGACTTCAGCTCGAACGAAGTGACACGGACGTTCAGTTATCCGTTACCGGATGGCATGTTCTTGTTTGCGGATTTATCAGAAGAGTTCTTATATCAAAATCGACTATTAGATTGAGAGGGAAAACGATGTTAGATTATGATTACGATGCATTGCGTGAGATTGGACGGATTGTCGCCTTGGCGCGCGACGAGATGGCGAAAGCGGTCAAACCGGGCATGACGACGAAACAGTTGGATGAGATTGGACAACGTATTTTGGAAGCGGAAGGGGCCGCCTCGGCCCCGATTACGATGTATGAGTTCCCAGGCTACACGTGCATCTCCATCAATGAAGTCGCAGCCCACGGGATTCCGGGCGAGCTTGTCATCCAAGACGGGGACGTGGTCAACGTCGACGTCTCGGCCGTGAAGGATGGTTACTATGCCGACACTGGGCGTACGGTCATCGCGGGCACACCGAAATCGGCTAAACACGAGCGTTTGGTCGAAGTGTCATTGACCTCGCTCGAAGCGGGTCTCAGCAAAGTGAAGGCGGGCGTCAAGGTCAACCAAATCGGCAAGGCGATTTATGCCGATGCCCGGAAGAACGGCTTCACGGTCATCCGCAACTTAGCGGGCCATGGTCTTGGGCGCACCCTTCATGGGGAGCCGGAGACGATCTCGAACTATTATAGTCGTGAAGAGAACGACATTTTGAAGGAAGGTCAAGTCATTGCCGTCGAGACATTCATCTCGACGCAAGACGAAATCGTCTATCAATCGGAAGAAGACGGCTGGTCGTTGTTCACCCCGAACAACAGCCTCGTCTCTCAATTCGAGCACACGGTCGTCGTCACGAAAGACGGCTATGAAGTGTTGACGGGCACATTCCGTTAACGATGAAAAAGCGGCAGACGCGAGGTCTGCCGCTTTTTTTGCGGAGTTTTTACAGGAGTCGAACTGTCTGTTCGCTCAGTTGCTCGATTGTCGTCCAATCCGGTGCGACCTGGTCGGGAAGCATCAACTGTCCGTTCTCGACCTCAAGCGGGGTATCGAGCAAATCGGTCTCGAAGTAAGCGCTCGTCCCGGCCATATCGGCCGGGTAGGCGGCTCCGCTCATTGAGGCGAATAAGAGCGTGTGATAACGGCCGATGGAGGACTCATACATACCACCAACCCAGTAGGGGGTGCCGCTATCGCGAATCGCGAGTGCCTCGCTCCAGCCGCCGACGCGGGCCGGTTTGATATTGACGATGCGACCGGCTCGAAGTCGATGCATCGTCGCCACGTCTTGAGCCGAACTGATCGATTCATCGAGACAAATCGGTGTGGTGAGCCGTGCCTGCAAGTCTGCTGTCTCGACCCAATGTGTGCTCGGATAAGGCTGCTCAATCATCAAGAGACGGTAGGTATCTAACGCCTCAAACCAGTCAAGCGGTTGCTCGGAGCCACTTCCGTTCAAATCAATCATGAGCGGGGCGTCCGGAAAATTGTTCCGAATTTCGCCGAGCGCAGGGAGTAGTTCATGCGGGGACGCTTTTAACTTGATCCGGTCGAATCCGGACGCGAGCGCAGACTCGATGGCGTTCAATGTTTGACTGAGCAGACCGATGCCGATGGTCCGGCCACAGGCCACGGTGTCGCCGGCTTGGACGTATTGTTTTAATGTCTGATTCGCGCGGGCCGCTTCCACCTCCCATAGAGCGCTTTCCCACATCGCTTTCGCCATCGGGTGGCCGATGATGGAGCTGACATGGGTACCGAACGAGGCGGCGGACAACGTCATTCCTTTCAACAGTTGGATAATTAAAGCGGACGTATCGATGACGGAGCGGACGGTCTCAGCCGTATACCATGGCGTCTCGAACGCGACACCTTCCCCGTAGCCGACAACACCGTCGACCGTCTCCAGACGGAGAATGACCGTCCGTCTCGTCGTCAACACGGCGTGGGCGGTGACAATCGGATGTTTGAACGTGAGGGGGACGATATACAGTTCAGCGCGACGAATCATGGTCAGCCTCCTTTAAGCGATGACGCATCAATTTACCGTTGGCGTTACGAGGCAACTCGTCGACGGCAATCCATGCTTTCGGATGTTTATAAGACGCCAGATGGTCGTGCAACAGCTGAATTGCCTCATCGAAATCGAACGTACCGACCGTGAAGGCGACAGGTATCGCTCCCCAAGTCGGGTCGGGACGACCGACGACCCCTACGTCTTGAATGCCCTGGCAACGCAATAACACGCTCTCGATTTCGGCTGGATAAATGTTCTCGCCGCCAGAGATAATCAAGTCACTGCGACGGTCATGGACGTACAAGTAACCATCCTTGATTGTGCCGAGATCACCGGTCTGCCAATAGCCGTCGGGCGTCCAGGCGTCGGCCTCTGGCTGTCTATAGTAACCAGGGGTCACCGTCGGTCCGTTCACTTCAATCTCCCCATCCGCATTGATACGGAGTTGGGTCGGCGCAATCGATTGACCGCTCGAACCGATGTGGGCGAGCGCCTCGGATGGCAAGAGCGTCGCGACTTGCGAACACGTCTCCGTCATTCCGTACGTCTGGGCGACCGGTAACTGCCGCCGCTCGGCTTCTTCGAGCAACGGGCGCGGTACGGGACCACCACCGACGAGCAGAAGTCGTAGCTGATGGCGGGAAAGACCTGCGTCGAGGAGACGCTGAAGCATGACGGCGACAAGCGAGATGTGGGTGATTCTTGCCGTCTCAATCAACTCGAGTGTCTGGACGACATCGAACCTCGGTTCGACGTATAATGTCGAACCGAAACGGGCGCTCCGATACACTTGGGCGAGTCCGCTCATATGGAAGAGTGGCGTGACGATGAGCATCCGATCACTCATCCCATATCCGAGGCGAGTCTTGGCCGCCTCGGCGCTCGCGATGTGATTGCCGAACGTCTGCTTTACGGCCTTGGCTCGACCGGTCGTGCCTGAGGTGAACATGAGCGACATGACTTCATCGTCTGCCCACTCGTGCGGTGTGGCGAGTGACGCCTCATCTCGTGACGTCAACGCGAATTGGGTGATCGACAGTTCAATCGGTTCATCGACGAGCAATACATCGATATCGGCCGTCTCGATTTGTCCTGCCAGTTCGCTCATCGTCAACCGTGTGTTGAGCGGAACGAGCACTTTTCCGAGTAACTGGATGGCATGGACAGCGATGACATAATCAGCGCTGTTCGCAGCGCGTAATCCGATATGGCGGGCTTCGGGTGCGACCCGTTCCAAGAAGTGGGCTAAACGGGCACTCTCCGCGCTTAACTCGGCCCAGGTCAAACTGACGGACGCGGTGACGAGTGCCATGGCGTCACGTCGATGTTGTGTCACATAACGATTCATCATCAGGACCTCCAAAAAAAGAGTAGCGAAGTCGCTACTCTTTGTCGATTTACGGGAAACGCGGGAACTGACCGAAGTCTGGGTCGCGTTTTTCTTTGAAAGCGTCGCGTCCTTCTTTCGCTTCGTCTGTCGTGTAGTAGAGAAGCGTCGCGTCGCCGGCAAGCTGTTGAAGTCCTGCAAGTCCGTCCGTGTCGGCGTTCATCGCTGCCTTCAAGAAGCGAAGGGCCGTCGGAGAGTGTTGCAAGATCTCTTGGCACCATTGGATCGTCTCGGCTTCAAGTTGCTCGAGTGGGACGACCGTGTTGACGAGTCCCATGTCAAGCGCCTGCTGTGCGTCGTATTGACGGCAGAGGTACCAGATTTCGCGTGCTTTCTTGTGGCCGATGATGCGAGCCAAGTAACCTGAACCGTAACCGGCATCGAACGAGCCCACTTTTGGTCCAGTTTGACCGAAACGGGCGTTGTCGGCTGCAATCGTCAAGTCACAGACGACGTGCAAGACGTGTCCGCCACCGATTGCATAACCGGCTACCATGGCGATAACTGGTTTCGGGATGACGCGAATCAAGCGTTGAAGGTCGAGGACGTTCAAGCGTGGAATCTCGTCGTCACCGACGTAGCCGCCGTGGCCGCGTACTTTTTGGTCGCCGCCTGAGCAGAAGGCTTGATCGCCTTCACCAGTCAAGATGATGGCACCGACTTCTTTATCGTCACGGGCGCGTGCGAACGCGTCGATGAGCTCGTTTACCGTGAGTGGACGGAACGCGTTCCGTACTTCCGGACGGTTGATGGTGATTTTGGCGATGCCGTTCCACTTCTCGTACTTGATATCTTCGTACGTGCGGACCGATGTCCAGTTTGCTACTGATTCCATTTAAATTCCCCCTAAAATCAATTTCTCTATCATTGTACCAAATTGTTGGGCATTCTCGACATGTGGAGCATGAGATGCGTCCGAAATTTCATGAATTTCAATATCGGGACGAATCAACTGCATGTTCCGAGCAATCTGTTGAAACTTCACATCGTGTTCTCCGACAATCAAATCGGTGCGAGGTAAGCGCTCGAGTAGCGGCCAGAGCGACGGCATGCTGCCCGTCCCGATAGCGCGAAGGCTGTCCGCGAGTGCGACTGGATGTTGGGCCAACCGCTCAGGACGGAGTGCGGCACGCATCTCATTAGTCTGATGCCAGAGCGGAAGCTGTTCCCAACGGTCGACGAACGCCTCAAGTCCTGCTCGCTCGATGAATTCAGCGAGCTTTTCGTCTTGAAGCCGGCGTTGTCGACGTTCGGCCGCACTGAGTCCGGGCGTCGTGCTAATGCCGATAAAATGGGTGACCCGATCATCATAGGCGGCGAGTGTCATGCCGACACGTCCGCCGAGCGAGTAACCGACGACCGTCCACGGACCTTCGTCCGTATCGAGTAGCGCCGACAAGTCTTTTACCTGTTGACTCATCTTGGCACGCTCGACCGGCTGATGGCCCGTTTCACCATGTTGCAACAGTGTCGGGGCGACGAGTCGGACGGGTAGTTCCGGGAAGCGGGAAAGCCATCCCGCGTTTCCTGTGAAGCCGTGCAACAGCAAGACCGGCCGGCCGTTGCCGCGTTCGAGCACCTCGTACGAGACGCCTCGCAGCGAACGCATCACGACTCATTCCCCGTCGCCAAGCGGTCCGTGAGCGAAGCAGTCCAACGACGGTGCTCCGCCACGTTCGTCGTACGGTCGGATGGAAACTCGATGAGTTGGACGCCCGCCTCGATGGCGGCCGTGACGTCTTCAGGCTGCTCCAGCCGTTGATAGCTGAGCCCGTATGTGTCAGCGAATCCACGCAGGTTCAGCTGCAGCGGTGTCCCGAACAAGTCCTCGAACATTTGCGGTGCGATCGAAGCTTGTGGCAAGAAGGAGAAGATGCCGCCCCCGTCGTTGTTGACGACGACGATGGAAAACGAACCTGGATGCGATTTGACGAGCTGGAGCGCGTTGCTGTCATGATAAAATGCCAAGTCGCCAATCAACAAGGCGGCCTTGTCCGTATCGTGACAGGCACCGAGCGCGCTCGAGATGATGCCGTCAATCCCATTCGCCCCGCGGTTGGCGACGACGTCAATCGACTGACCGGCTGAAAGTGTCGTATCGATATCACGAATCGGCATGCTATTGCTAACGAAGATGCGTTCGAGACGTGACGCTAGCAAATGACGCGTCAATGCACTTTCTCCGCTCAAAGCAGGTTTCGCGGATTCGATGATCTGTTCGAACAACGCGAACCGATCGAATAAGTCGACGTCATAGTTTTTGTTGATGGCGGCTACATAATCAATCGCATCTCCGTACACGACCGTAGCATGATTTGACGGGTCGCGGAACGAGCCCGGTTGCTCAATCAAGACGCACGGGACGTCCTGGAGCCACTGGTTCAATCGTTTCGAGACGGGAGCGGCGCCGAAGCGGACGACCGTGTCAGGCGTCCATTCCGTCCGATGCTCGCTCGCGAGCCATGTGTCGTAGTTCGTCAGCACGTGATCAAATCGGCGCATCCCGCTCAACGGGTCGGCGAAAATTGGGATATGATACGTTTGCGCCGCTTTATAAATCGCTTCAAGCCATGACGCCGGTGTCCCGGGACCGACGAGGAAGGCGAGCCGGTCAACATCGATGTCTCGTTTGAAGCGGTTGACGTCACTTGTTGTCGGCTTGAGATAGGTCGGTTCAGACAATTCGGCGTCCCCTTCAAGCAGTGACGTTAAGCGTTCGATGTCCGGCAATAACGGCTCGCGGAACGGGATGTTCACGTGGACTGGTCCGAACGGCGCGTGCATGCTCGTTCGAACGAGCCGGCTCACCGCTTGTTCCATGTAGCGCTGGCTGGCAGCTTCAGGAACAGGGAGGTCGATGCTCGCTTTGACATGCTCGCCGTACAGCCGGACTTGATCGATTGCTTGAGGAGCGCCGACGTTCCGGAGTTCATGCGGACGGTCTGTCGTCAATACGATGAGCGGCAACTGCGAGATGTTCGCCTCGGCCACCGCGGAAAAGTAGTTGGTCGCAGCGGTGCCACTCGTGCAGATGAGCGCGACCGGTCGCAACGATGAGGTGGAGCGGGTCAAGCCGAGAGCGAAGAAGGCGGCCGAACGTTCATCGACGATGATATGATGACGGACGCTCGGATGAAGATAAGCGGCCATTGCCAGCGGGGTCGAGCGCGAACCGGGACTGATGACGATATCCTCGACGCCTTGTTCGACGAGCCGGTTCATCATCTGGGCGACCCAATCCGTTAACGTTTCATTCATGCTTGATTGCCTCCTGCGCTTACTTTGTCCAATCCGAGTGCTTGCTTGATTGGACTGAGCTTGATTTCCGTCTCGGCGAGTTCCGCTTCGAGTTCAGACTCTTGGACGATTCCACAGCCTGCGTATAGCGCCACGAATTGGTGATGCACGAGGGCGGATCGGATTGAGACGACGAATTCGCCTTCTCCTTCCGTATTCAACCAGCCGAACGGCGAACCGTACCAACCGCGGTCGAACCGCTCAATCTCACGCAATAAGCGGACAGACGTCCGTTTCGGTGAACCGCCGAGCGCGGGGGTCGGGTGGAGCGACTCGATGATGGACAGCAATGACGCGTTCGTATCGAGCGTCGCTTGAATCGGTGTATGCAGATGGAACACCGAGCGATTTTCTAATATACGCGGCGTTTCGGGTGCCTTGATAGTAGCCGCGTATGGAGTGAGGGCGTTTTTAATGTCCTTCACGACAATTTGATGCTCATCTAAATTCTTGGCATCGTGCAACAGCGTCTGTTTGGCTACATCCGCCTCGATTTCTGTGTCCGGTCGTTTAATCGTTCCGGCGATGGCTGCCGTTTCGATGTACGGCCCTTGTTTTTTGACGAGGCGCTCCGGGGTCGCCCCGAAAAAGCCGATTTCTCGCTTCGGTTGATATAAGAAGACGTAACTGCCCGTTTGATGTTCTGACAAATGGCGTAACGTCGTCGCGAACGGGAACGGCTCTTCTGATGTTTGATATATCTCTTCACGGGCGATGACGATTTTCTCGACGCGTTCTTCCGAGATGTTCAGTTTGGCTTGTTGGAAGCTCGACTTGAAGTGGTCGACGCCATCTTTCACTTGAGAGTAGGTCGGTGCCTGCTCGTCGGGAGCGTGCAACGCGTTGAACTGGGCGAGCTGATCGGCCAATTGAATCAAATATTGTTCGACCGAACGTTTCGCGGAGACGAGCGTCGAGACGGTCAACGTGTGTTTGTCACCCGAACGGCGATATAAAAATTTAGGCACGACCAATGACGCTTCGCCGAACGATTCCCACATATTTTTCTGGGGGCGGATGAACGTGTCGAACGAGAAGCCCGAGAACGCATAAATGACCGCATCGACGTCCCGGCGGTGCAGGCTCCAATCATATTGCAACCGTTGGAACCGTTCCGGGCCAGAAGCCGTCAACACGAGCGCATCGGCACATCCGAGCATCTCGAGGGAGCGATCGGGTGTCGAAAAATAATAATGGGATGTTTCCGTGTTTTGAATGATATGAAACGCATCGAACGAAGGGATCTCCCACGTGTAGGAGGCCAAGACCGGCCGTTGCCAAGCACGTGCCCGTTTATGGGCTTGCTCGATTCGTTGTTTAATGTGTGTTTGAGTATCTGGCATGTAAGAAAAGCCTCCTCAATCCAATGGAATTCTCATTCTTTAGTGTATCATGACTTCACGGCAGAACTGGCCGTCAAATGCTCGGGAAAGTGAAGGGAACCGTTCGAGCGACGGGCATTGACAGAATTTTTTAAAGAGACGTAAACTAACGAAGGGAGGGAAGTGCATGAAGAAGAGAGAGAAAGGTGCCTATTGGCGCATGATTCGTCCGCACACATTGACGGCGAGCTTCATACCGGTGCTGTTAGGGACGTTCATCGTCCTCGGGCAAGTCGAATTGAAATGGGGACTGTTCCTGGCGATGCTCATCGCCTCGGTCTTGATTCAAATCGCGACGAATTTATTCAATGAGTATTACGATTATAAGCGCGGGCTCGACCATGAAGGGTCGATTGGAATCGGTGGTTCGATCGTACGCGACGGATTCACACCGGGCCAAGTGCTCGGGATCGCCCTCGGGATGTACGGGGTAGCGGCCGTGCTCGGTCTTTATATCGCCGCCTCGACGAGTTGGCACTTGATTTGGATCGGCGTGCTATCGATGGTCGTCGGGTTCCTCTATACAGGAGGTCCGCTTCCCATCGCCTACACGCCGTTCGGTGAACTCGTCGCCGGTCTGTTCATGGGATATGTCATCATCGGGATTTCAGGATATATCCAAATCGGAACGGTGACGACGGAGTTGTTGCTCGTGTCGTTCCCGATGGCGCTGTTAATCGGGGCCATCTTGCTCGCGAACAACATTCGCGACTTGGATAACGATAAAGTGAACGGACGTAAAACGATCGCCTGTCTCGTCGGACATCGGCGTGCGGTTCTCGTCTTAGCCGGATTCTTTATCGCGGCGTTGATTGGCATTATCGTCGCTGTCGTCGGGTTTGGTGTGACGCCTTGGGTGCTGTTGTCACTCTTGACCATTCCGATTATGATTCGGGCGGTGAAACGCTTTTGGATCAAACAGGAACCGGCTCAATTGATGCCAGCGATGGCGATGACCGCAAAAGTGAACACGTTGTTCGGTGCTTGGATGGTCATCGGTTTGATGGTCGCGCGATTCATCGCGTAAATAAAAGGAGGGAACCATATGTCAGTCGTTCAAGAAATGTTAGCGTTCAATGAAAAATTCGTCTCGGAGAAACAATACGAAGAGTTCGTCTCGGACAAGTTCCCCGATAAGAAAATCGTCATTTTAACATGTATGGATACACGTCTGACGGCGTTACTGCCGAAAGCTCTCGGTTTGAAAAACGGGGATGCTAAAATCATAAAAAATGCGGGTGCTGTCCTATCGCATCCGTTCGGTTCGGTCATGCGTTCCATTCTTGTCGCGCTGTATGCGCTCGGAGCGGAAGAAGTCATCGTCATCGGGCACTATGATTGCGGGATGGCAGCCATCGACCCGAACGCGGTCATCGGCGAAATGGAGCGTCGCGGAATCGAACCGCAAACGCTCCAGACGCTCAAATCGTCGGGTATGGATTTGGAGAAGTGGTTACACGGGTTTGACTCGGTCGAAGCGAACGTCGTCAACTCGGTCAGTCTCATCAAAAACCATCCACTCTTGCCACCGGGCACGAACGTCCACGGATTCGTCATCGATCCGGCGACGGGACGTCTCGATGTCGTCGAAGCATAACGTAAAAGGCGGTCTCTCCTGCAGAGACCGCCTTTCTTTGGTTACCCGTATGTGTTGACGGGAATGTCTTTATACTCGTCCTCGTCCGAATCTTTCGATTTGGACTTTTTATTTTTCTTATAGTTTTTCTCGTACTCACGTTCGCTCGGCGTTTTGAAGAAACGTTGCCAAGTAGCATTGATTTCTGACCCGATCAAAATGATCATGCCGGTCAATTGTAACCAGAGCAACGTGACGATAATCCCCCCGAGTGAACCGTACGTCGAATCGTAGTTGCCGAAGTTTGAGACGTACAGGCTGAATCCGAGTGAGACGAGCTGCCAGGCGATGACGCCGAAGATCGCGCCTGGAATCGTGCTCTTCCAAAACACGTGTTGTTGAGGAGCAATCTTATAAAAAATCGAGAGCGTCAAAATCAAGATGACGGTCGTCAACACGTAGCGGAACACGTTAATCAAGATGACGTCAGCCCCTGAGATGGGGATGAAGCGCATCAAAAAGTCGATGATTTGTGAACCGAACACGTTCGAGACAATGAGCAACAGTACGCCGACACCGAGCAAGAGCGTCAAGCCGAGCGCGATGCCTTTGCTGACGAAGAAGTTTCGTTCGTTGTCTTCCCCGTATGCGTGAATCGCCATGTTAATCAAGCGTTCGACCCCTTTAGCGGCCGACCAAATCGCCAAAATCGCACCGATTGAGAGGAGTCCGCCGCGCGGTTCGCCAATCGCGTCAAAAATCCCGGTCAAAAAATCAGTCGCGGCCGCCCCAGGCGCCAAGTTGTTCAACTGTTCTTGGAACGATGCCTGGGAAATGTCGAAGAACGACAGCAACGCGAGAATGAAGATGATGCCCGGAAAAATCGATAAGAACCAAAAAAAAGCGAGCGTCGCGCCGTAATCTTGAACATCATGTTCTTTGAAGCGACGAAGCAACTCTTTCCCGAAGGCGAACCAATTCTTTTTTTCTTTCACTTCTGTAGTATCCATGTATGAGCCTCCTGAACGTTATCGTTAGAAACTTTCTTTCCCGAAATGTCAGGAGGCTACACATAAAATCAGTCTTCGGCCAGCGTTTTATTGAAAAAGCGCTCGGCCTCGTTCGCGAGCAAGTCGGCGAGTGACGGCGGTCGTACCGGCAAATGGCTGAGCGCGCTGCGTTTCACCCACATTGGTGTGTATGAACCATTCGTCTGTTCGGCTTGAAACTCTTCGCCGGTGCCGGTGCCGAATTCGCCACCGGTCACGCGAGCCCAGTAATACGGGTTCAACTCGCCATTGAAAGCGACGTGAGCGGCTACCCCTTCGAGTTCGACGTGGACGCCGAGCTCTTCGAACGCCTCACGGACGGCCGTCTCTTGGGCGGTATGGCCGAATTCGACTCCGCCACCTGGGAAGACATAATACAAAAGGTTCTCTTTTTCTCGGCGAATGAGCGCGACTTCGTCATGTTCATTCACGAGGATGATGGCACTGCGTAATTTCGTTCTGACCAATGGAATCGTTCCTTTCGATTTCGAATCGTGAACAAAACGCATCGACTCGCGGCCGATGCGTTTTGGTTAATCTGCTGCTGGTTGTTCGAGTGATGCATACATATCAGGCGTCAGGCCGTTATCGTGCGAGGCGATGACTTTCCCGGCGACGCGCATCCCGAGTCGGAGCGCATCCTCAATCGGATGGCGTTTCATCAACTCGGAGATGACAGCGGAGAAGAACGAGTCACCGGCACCGGTCGAGTCGGCGACTTTCACTTTCGTCGTCGGGACGTGGCCTTGTTCGTTCGTACGCAAGTCGACATAGACCGCACCGAGTTCACTCATCGTGACGATTGTGAGCGGGGCACCTTTCATGGCGAGCACTTCAGCGACACGTAACGCATCGTCCACCGTGACGATCGACATGTCAGATAGAATCTCTGCTTCTTCACGGCTACAGATGAAGCCGGTGAAGCCTTGAAGCAAATGGCGGTTCCGTTCGATGACAGACAGATGGCCGCACACGCCGTAAAGCGGGAGTTTCATCTCGCGGCATAGCTCAATCGTCTCGTTGAGCACGTTGACCGACAAGTCGAGGTCGATGGCGACCGCCTGACTTTCGGCGAACACCGTATCGATGCGACGAAGGATACATTCTTCCATCATCGCCTCGTCCGGTTGCTTCGAGATCGACGTTTGAAGATCGCCGTTGTTATCCATGACGGCCAGCCACATGCCCATGCCGTTGTCATCTAGCAAATCGACGTGATCGACGTTCACATTCAAACCGCGGAGTTCCTCGAGGACACCCATCCCGATTTGATCGTTCGTCACGGTCGACACGAAACGGACATCATTGCCGAGGACACCTAAATTTTGAGCGACGTTACGGCCGGTTCCGCCGTTTGAGAACGCGATGTCACCGACGTTCTTGGCATCTTTATGGAGCGGGGCGAACGAGGTTCCTTTAATATCGACAAACACTTTGCCGATTACTGCTATCGTATTCATACACTGTACCACCTTTAGCCAATCTTCCTAATCAGTTCCGGTCTAATTAGACACATTGTTTCAATTATAGCGAAATCGCCAACGGCTTTCAATGACGGTGTCGATTTTTGTCAGTCCCATGACGTGCTGAGCAAGCGTAGGCCGTTCAAAATGACGAGGATGGTCGATCCTTCGTGCCCAACGACGGCGAATGGCATGACGAGCAATTCGAAGATGTTCGTCGCAATCAAGACGAGGATGACCCCTAATGCGAACACGACGTTTTGGAGGACGACCCGATTCAACTTACGCGACTGTTTGATGGCCGAGCTTAGGCGGTTCAAATCGTTCTTCATCAAGACGACGTCGGCCGTCTCAAGAGCGGCGTCCGTCCCTTCTCCCATCGCAATCCCGACATCGGCCGTCGCGAGGGCAGGGGCGTCGTTAATCCCGTCACCAATCATGCCGATGCTGCCATACTCTTGTTTCAATCGTTTAATGTGCTCGACTTTCTCTTCCGGAAGACATTCGGCAATATAGCGGGTCAAGCCGGCCTCGGAGGCGATGGCGCGTGCTGTTGCCTCGTTGTCACCCGTGATCATGATGGTGGCGATGCCGAGGTGGTTGAGTCGCTCGATCGCTTGCTTGGCCTCGGGACGTAACGTGTCTCGAAGCGCGAACGCCCCAATTGTCTTCTCTTCGTCACTGATGAATACGAGTGTGTGGCCGGCCGCTTTCAAACGTTCGACTTCGTCGCGGAAAAAGTCGTGGCTGCGATCGGCGAATTTCTGTTTACCGACCCGGTAAGCGACACCGTCGATGGTCGCTTCAATCCCAGACCCGGTCACGTCTTTAAAGTGTTCCATCGCCCCCGTATAACTGCCCGTGTACTGAACGAGCGCCTCGGCGAGCGGATGCATCGAATGTTCTTCAATCAAGCTGACAATGCGATACACGTGTTCTTGTGTCGTATCGGGATGAATCAACGCCGCTTGGACTTCTGGTTTACCGATTGTGAGCGTACCGGTCTTATCGAACGCGACGGCTTTCAAACGTCCCATATTTTCGATATGGACACCGCCTTTGAATAAAATCCCGTGTTTAGCAGACGAGGCAATGGCTGCGAGTGCCGCCGGCGTGATGGCGGCAACGAGTGCACACGGCGAAGCGACAACGAGAAGGATCATCCCGCGGTAAATGCTCGTCTCGAGCGACCATGACGTCAATACCGGGCCGAGCAAGATGATTGCCGTGACGGAAGCGAGCACGACTTGAACGTAGCGTCCCTCGTACCGGTCGATGAACTGGGCGGACGGTGATTTTTCTTCTTGCGCCTGCTGGACCATCTGAATGATTTTTTGGAACAATGTCTCTGTGGCGAGCTTTGTCACTTCGAGCGTCAAGACACCGTTCAAGTTTACGCTTGATCCATATACCTCATCGCCGACGTTCCGGTCGACCGGAATCGATTCACCGGTGATGGCGGCTTCCTCAATCGAGGCGCTACCTTTCAAAATCCGACCGTCGACCGGGATGCGCTCGCCGGGTCTTACGTAGATGTGGTCACCGACGCGCAGTTCGTCGATATGGACGACCTCGAGGCCGCCCGAGCTGTTCAATCGGGTCGCCTGCTCAGGTTGGAGTTCCATGAGCGATTCAAGGGCACGCTCATTTTTATTCATCGTATACGTCTCAAGGGCGCCTGATAACGCGAAGATGAAGATTAGGATGGCGCCTTCCATCCAGTACCCGATTGAAGCAGCACCGATGGCGGCGATAATCATGAGTAGCTCGACGTTCAAGGAGCGCGTCTCCCATGTATCGGTCAAGCCTTCCTTGGCTTTGGCATATCCGCCGATTAAAAAGGCGGTCAAATACAGAGTGACGTAGAGCGCAGGAGCTCCGTCTTGTCTTTCCGCGATATATGCGAGTACAATCAATACACCACTGATGAGCGCCATGATGAGCTCGATATGTTCGACCCAGCTGGCCCGTTTGAAGACGTGGCTTTTTTCGTGTGTGACGGTTGATGTGTTCATGTGAGCACCTCTTTCTAATTGAGAATATATATCAGTTAAATGATAATGAATGAGGATGATTATCATTATCCATTGTTGATATTATTAGGTTTTACGCGAATTAAAGGTGAATCCCTTATTTATAATAATTATCGTGTAAGTCTATTTTAGCACCAAACGTAATCACTCACAAACTAAAAGATTAAGGAGTTTTTGTGTCATGCCGAATGTATTTCAACGCCCTTGGACGGTCACGTTCTTAGCCCTATTCAACACGTTCTTATGGGGGAGCGCCTTTCCGTTCATCAAACTGAGCTACGAAGCGCTCGATATCCAGGAAAACGAATACGGGCAACAGCTGTTCTTTGCCGGGGAACGCTTTTTATTGGCCGGTCTGCTCTTACTCGTCATCAGTCGACTCGTCTTCAAGCGTCCGATTCGCTTAACTGCTGAAAAGCTAAAGGCGTATGCGCATTTAGGGGCATTTCTGACGTACTTACAATATTTGTTCTTCTATATCGGTCTTTCGATCTCGACGGGGGTGCAGGGCTCGATTATCGCGGGGTCGACGTCATTTTTCCAGATGGCACTCGCTCATTTTCGTTATGAGGATGATCGCTTGAATCGCTTGAAAGGGATTGCCCTTACGCTCGGATTCTCCGGAATCGTCATCGCCAACTGGCCGACGGCAAGCGCGGAAGTCGGGTTTGGGATTGGAGAGATTCTGCTGATTATGGCGATGATCTCAGGCGCGTTCGGGAATTTGGTTGCCAAAGATTATTCGCGCTCGCATGACGTCGCTCCGATGACGGCTTGGGCGATGGTGATTGGCTCGCTCGGACTACTCATCGTCGGTTACGTGCTTGCGCCAGGGGATGTGTTCCTGCCTTACACCGTGACGACCCTCTTCTTCTTGTTGTATCTCGCCCTCTTGTCGGCGGTCGGGTTCACATTATGGAATACGCTGATGAAATATAATCCGGTCAGCCGGGTATCGCTCTATATGTTCTTTGTTCCCTTATTCGGTGTCGTCCTATCAAGCGTGTTACTCGGGGAGACGATTCCATGGAACGCGCTCGTCGGGTTGTTGTTCGTCATCGCTGGGATTTATCTCTCCACATATTTTCAAGGACGAGCGAATCGGGGAGTGCGATGACAAAGTGAGGGAGAGGCATGGTTGACGGAATCTTGTTCCCATGGCAAAATATATTAAAAATTCTGAATTCTTTCAGTTGAAATCGGTCTTCGTTGTAAAGACTTGCGTGCGAATCGAAAAGAAAGGAGGGTGCTACCGTGGCAAGAAATCCAATCGTCCGAAACATACTCATCTCTCGCCAACCGCGAGACGAGTATGTCAAATACGTGATGAAGTGCGTAAGTCGCGGGTTGAAGGAACATCATGAGCAAGTGGACGCGCGTGCTATGAGGCATGGCGAAGACATTCAGACGAAATGGCAAATCAATGATCGAGTCATTGAAGTCACGCTCAAGTCCGATGTGTTGGCCTCGCTCGAGACGGAACCGTTCGCGCTCGATGAGGTGTTCATGCGGGCGTTCGAACGAAACGATGTCAGGCTCGGTCCGCTGAAAGAATAACGTGAAACAGGGAGGGTCTCGGCGGAGACCCTCCCTTTTAGATGTCAATCGGCTTGGCTTTCGCCGTGAATAAACTGACGGCCAGAATCCCAAGAATGAGCGTATACATCAAGAAATACACTTCTTTTGGTAACGCGATCCAAAATGCGCCAATCATCGGTCCGCTAATCGAACCTACGCTGAACGAGATGCTATAGAGCATATTGCCGGTCGGTAACAACGAACGTGGCAACACTTCCGTCATATGGGCCAGTCCGAGCGAATATGTCGAGCCGAGCCCGGCGCCTGCGAGCGCGAACAAGACGAGGAGCCAGACGTAATGGTCGACAGCCAGGTTGGCGATCGCAAAAACGAGCGTGCCGAGTGTCAGGACGATTTGAAGAATCCGCTTTTTCCCGAAGTGATCGGCGAGCCGACCGAGCGGTAATTGCACGACAATCGAGGCGACGATGAACGTCGTGATGAGCGTGCTCGTCTGCGTGAGCCCGATATCGTTACGGACTGTGAAAATCGGTAAGTTGGCATTCAAGCTCGCTTCAAGGAACCCGTATGTAAAAGCAGGTAAGAGCGTATACCCGCCGCCGATGAGGACGAGTCGGATGCGTCCTTTCGAGTCGGTCTTCACTTTCTCGGCCTCAGGATACTCATTGTCGACCTTGAAGATCAAGAACAAGGATGCGAGACAGAAGACGATCAAGACGAGGAACGGCAGCCAAAAGTGAAGGTCGACGAGCGGCGCGATGAGCGGACCGACCGCGAAACCGAGGCTGAACGCCATCCCGTAATACGCCATTGCTCGTCCCAGGCTCCGCTTATCGCTCGCGGACGTGACCCACACTTGGGATCCGTAATGGAGCGCCGAGTCACCGAAGCCGATGACGAAACGCATGAGCGCCCACATGAGCAGGGACGGCCAGAGCGGCAAGAAGAACGTAGCGAGCGCCGTCAAGATGATGCCAAGGACGATGGTCGGACGAAATCCGTACTTGCGGACGAACCGTTCGAGTAGCGGGGCGGAGACGATGACCCCGAGATAGAGCATGGTCGCGTTCAACCCGTTCAACCAGGCCGGGTTGCCGTCCCGTTCGATGAGTGTCGACAAGAGCGGGATGAGCGCACCTTGAATCAAGCCGGAGATAAAGACGACAAGTAATAAAATTGAAAATCGAAAGCGTTGCATAGTTCACCTCATCATTGATTGCATAGTAAAAAGCTGAGAAGAGTCTCAGCTTTTTGGCTCGTCAATCGGTTGGGGTACATGGTTCAAGTGTAAGAGTTCATCGTCCCAACTGCCTTGACTGAATACTTCATCACGGTCTACTTTGTCTGAAACGAATGCGGCTGTCAATAAGATGCTGAGCACACCACCGAAAATGATGATGGCCATGACGGTGATCATAAATACATAGATGGCTGTCATCTTCAAACACCTCGATTCAGTTTATATACTGAACATTTCCCGAATCGAAGTAATTAAAACGGTTCGGCCACACGTTCCCGGAAGTTCACTTCAGGATAGTACGCTTGTTTGACGAGTGCGTTCGGGCCGAGGCATTTGACAGCCGGACAGTGGCAGGACAGTGTGGCGTTCAAACTGCTGTTCGTCCACGCCTCATACGCGTCTTGGAACGAGGTGTCATACAACGTCCCGAGCGTGCCGAGCTCATCGCCGAAGTCGGTGACGATGATTTGGCCGTCGAAGATGTTCGTGTTGAGGCGTGAGCGGCCATCCGGGTCGTTTCGCACGGTCACGTTCTTCGCCTCGTGGAGCCGTTTCAATAAAGCGCGGTCTTCCGGTAACTCGGAACAAGCATAGAACGGCAACGTTCCGAACAGCATCCAAACGTTCTCGTCCCGGACATCGAGCAGGTCGTGAATCGCCTGGCGAGTGTCAGGGAGCGACGCCGACTCGAGCGCACTGGCAAAATCGGCGGGGTACATTGGGTGCACTTCATGACGTTGACAGCCGAGTGCGACAATCTCTTCATGGATTTCCTTCAAGTGCGGAATCGTCCGTTTGTTGAGCATCGTCTCGGCCGATACGATCACACCCTCGGCCGTAAGCGCACGGGCGTTGTCTTTCATCGTCTGAAGCATCTTCAAACGTGCCTCCGCGCTCGGTTTTCGGTCCATCATCGCGAAACCGCCCTCTAAGAAGTCGGCGTCCGTTCCCCAGTTATGCGAAATGTGCAAAACGTCGAGGTAAGGGGTAATAAGATGGTAGCGAGAGAGCGGGAGCGTCAAGTTTGAGTTGATTTGCGTGCGGGCGCCGCGCTCCTTAGCGTAACGCAAGAGTGGGACGACGTAGTTGCGCACCGATTTCATCGACAGCATCGGTTCGCCGCCCGTAATCGAAAATGCGCGTAAATGCTCGATTTCATCCAAACGCGAAATCAATAAGTCGAGCGGGACTTCGGGTTCTTCTGTCTGGTCGAGCATATAGCCGACCGCGCAATGCTCGCAGCGCATATTGCATAGTTTGGTCGTCGTCACTTCTACGTTCGAAAGGACGAGGCGACCGAACTCGGTTTGATCGAGGTATGCTTCCCACGGATCAAACGTTGTCGAGATGTTTTGCATATCAATTCCACCTTTTCATCAAGTCACACGAAATAGTATGCTATAATAACAACTCTTTGTCACGAACCAAAGGAGCGATCACGAGATGGGTAAATCACGAACAGATACGGCAGGAAAAATGAACGTGTTAAAATCGAGAACGGAATTACTGTGCTTATCAGTCAATACGTTGGACGAATTCACGACGCCAGAGGATTTGCATCGATTGTTAGCTGATATTGATTCCTTACGTGCGAAAGTCGTACGTTACGCCAAAGATTTAGAACAAGTATCTCGAAAGGATGAAACACATTGAAACTGATCGTAGGAGAATACACAAGCGCCCAAGCCGAGCGGCTAGGGATTAACGGAGAGGGCATCGCGACGATTGATCGCATGGTCATCTTCATTCCGAACTTATTACCTGGAGAAAAGGCGAAAGTCGAAATTACGCGCGTCGAGCGGAACTACGCCGAGGCACGCGTCATCAAGCGCGATAATGATTCACCGGACCGGGTCAAGCCACCATGTCCGATTTATGACGAGTGTGGCGGTTGCCAGATTCAACATATGAGTCCGCGCCTGCAGATGGACTATAAAGAAGAAATCGTCCGCAACGCCTTCCGTCAAAAGACGAAATTGAACGTCGACAAATCGGATATCCGTGGTACGAAAGGGATGGACAACCCTTGGTATTACCGCAACAAGTCACAATTCCCGCTCTCGACGCGCCGCGGTGAAATCGTGTCAGGGCTCTACAAGCCGAACACGAATGAGCTCGTGCCAATCGAACACTGCATGGTGCAGCAGCGCGACACGACGAACATCAACAACGCCATCGTCCGTATTTTGAACGAACTCGACATCCCTGTATACGATGCGCGCCGTGACGTCGGTTTTGCCCGTACCGTCATCGTCCGCTCGGGCTATAAGACGGATGACGTCCAAGTCGTACTCGTCGTCGGGAATGAAGATGTCCCGCGTTTGGACGAACTGAGTGACCGCATCATGGCGTTGCCGAACGTCGTGTCGTTCCACTTGAATATTAACTCGAACCGTTCAGGCGTCATCTTCGGGTACCGCACGGTTCATATCGCCGGGCAAGACAAGATGGACGAACAGCTTGACGACGTCCATTACCACTTGTCACCGCGTGCGTTCTTCCAACTCAATCCGGCTCAGACGGAAGTCATGTATCGGGAAGTCGTCGAGGCGGCTGGCCTAACGGGTCAAGAACGGGTCATCGATGCGTACGCTGGTGTCGGTTCAATCGGGCTATGGCTCGCGCCACATGCAAAAGAGATTCGCGGGATGGAAGTCGTCCCAGAAGCAGTCGAAGATGCGAATGCGCACATGCGTGAGAACGGGTTCAGCCATGCAACCTATGTTGAAGGCCGGGCCGAGCACTGGATTCCGCGCTGGGTCAAGGACGGTTGGATTCCAGATGTCATCGTCGTCGATCCGCCGCGCACTGGTGTCGATCATCAGCTCCTCAACGCAATGATCTCATCGAAAGCGAAACGCATCGTCTACGTGTCATGTAACCCGCAGACACTCGCACGGGATGCGGACCAACTCATGAAAGCCGACTATAAAATCAACTATATCCAGCCGTACGATATGTTCCCGCAGACGGCGCACGTCGAGTCAATCGTCGTCTTCGAGAAGAAGAAAAAGAAAAAGTATTGACGGGGTTGTGAAAACGCTTGCAAAAACAGTGTTTTCACGCTATAGTTCAGATGTCAGACTTCTTTTGATAAACGTTAAGAAGCGGAGGAACATCAGATGATCCCACAAGAAAAAGTAAACGAGCTTGTCCATAAAGCAATTGATGCACGGTCGCGTGCCTATACACCGTATTCGAAATTCAATGTCGGGGCCGTCGTCATTGACGAGACCGGCAAAGAAATTTTGGGTTGCAACGTCGAAAACGCTTCGTACGGGTTGTCGATGTGTGCAGAACGGACCGCCATCTTCAAAGCGGTATCGGAAGGCAGCAAGGCAATCGAGACGGTCGTTGTCGTTGGAGACACAGCGGGCCCAATCTCGCCGTGTGGCGCTTGCCGTCAAGTCATTGCCGAGTTTGCGAGTGACGACTTTACGTTGATTCTCGCGAACATGGCCGGAGAGACGAAAGTGATGACAAAAGAAGAGATGCTACCATACGGCTTCTCGCCAAAAGATTTAACGTGAAATAAAGATGCGGACGAATTCGTCCGCATCTTTATTTGTTGCCGTCATATTTTTTCTCGCTGGCCGAGTCGTCCTTCGAGTGTCGTTTCTGTTTTTCATCCTTCACTTTTTGGTTCAGCTCTTCCACCGGAATCGGGTCGACGGTCTCCATGCCCTCCTGGTCGAAGATGCTCTCCTTGTCGGTATCGACAGCATCCGGATTATCGAACGGTCGCTTTGACGGGTTCTGTGATTTCTTCATCCTCATCGCCTCCTTGTGTTGATTGTTATTCCACTCTGTTAAATTGTGTAAACGCTTTAGGAAACGGGTTTCGATTTCGCGGAACAGTGGAATTATCCGTACATAGCGACTAAGGAGGGGTATTCGGATGGATAAGAAAGTCTTAATGGGAATCGTACTCGGTGTGGCCGGGGCAGCGCTCGTCGCGCCGAAAGTGGCAGCGCTCTTGACGCAAGACCACGATGAGGATACATGGAGCAAGATGGATCGCATGGAAAGTGTCGATTCAGATAAAGACGAGGCGGAAGCGGGTCTCACTCAACTTGACTCGAATCACCGGGCCGAGTGGCAAGCGAACGGCTTTCCGCAGACGCACGCTGAGCGGGAGCGTCTCATGAATGAATCAGATGATGCCTATAAAGGGAAGGACATCTAAAAACAGACAGCCATCGCGGCTGTCTGTTTTTTAAATATCTTCGTCCGGTAAAAGGGGGAGCGTGAGTGTGACGGTCGTCCCGTTGCCGACTTCTGAGGCGAAGTGCATCGAGCCGCCGTGGCGCTCCATAATATGTTTGGCGATGGCGAGCCCGAGTCCGGTCCCGCCGTCTTCGCGTGTCCGTGACTTATTGACGCGATAGAATCGTTTCGTCAATTGATCGAGGTCTTCTTTCGGGATGCCCCGGCCTTCGTCATGAATCTCGGTGACGGCATTGTTCGCGGTCGCATACGTCTTCACATGAATCGATTTGCCGGCTTCCGTATAGCGGAGCGCGTTATCGAGCAAATTCCCGACGACTTGCTCGAGTCGATCGTGGTCCCCGAGAATAATCAAGTCGAAGTCGAGGTCCGTCTCGATGGTGACGCCTTTCGCCCGCGCGATCGGCTCGAAGCGATAGAGAACGTCTTCGAGCACTTGCGAATAGACGACTGGTTCTTTCGTCATCGGATACGAATCACGCTCGAGTTGGGCCAAGTCGAGCAAATCGTTGACGAGCCGTTGCAACCGTTCGGTCTCGCTCTCGATAATCTCATAATATTGATCTTTCGTTTTGTCATCGAGCGACGGGTCTTGAAGCATCTCGGTATAACCGCGAATATACGACAGTGGCGTCCGCAATTCGTGGCTCACGTTCGCCAAGAACTCTTTCCGTTGTTCTTCGACGAGACCGAGCGATTCGGCCATCCGGTTCAGTGTCTCGGCAAGCTCACCAATCTCATCATCGTAATAGATGGGGATGCGGTGCGAGAAATCACCTTTAGCATACACTTGGGACGCTCGTTTCATTTGAATCAGCGGTTGGATGATTGTATCGATAATCTGAGTGCCGAAAATGAGTAAGTTCACGATCATCAAGATGAGCAAGAACGTGATCATGAGCCGAATCGGTTGGAACGGTTCACTGATTTTACTCAGCTCCATATACAGGATGAGCGCATTATCGAGTTCGCCGTCTCGGATGAGCGGGAAGGCGGACATGAGGATGTCGACGTCTTCGGTCGGGTGCTTGCGGGTAACAGAAATCGCATAGCCGTCTTGCAACTTGGCGAGGTCCTGCTCCCGTAAAAACGTCTTGCCCGATCCGAGACTGTCTTCCCGGACGGACGAGAGAAACACTTTCGTCTCGGTCAGTTCGTTCGTGTACGTCATACTGTCGGAAAACGCGTCAGAGAAGCCGTCCGCCTTATAGATGGTGACGAGCTTCTCTCCGCGGTTGATGAGCAGTTCTTCTTGCGTCTGAATATAAAACTTGTCATACAAGTAAAACGTCATGATGATGAACACGAACGCGGAGAAGAGGCTTGCGGTCCAGATGGTGATCCAAATCCGCTTCCGGATCGTGTATTGCTTCATACGGTCGCCTCGAACTTATAGCCGATCCCCCAGACGGTTTGGATGTAGCCACCCGCTTCGCCGAGCTTGAGACGAAGTGTCTTGATATGGGTGTCGACCGTTCGGAGGTTGCCGTGATACTCGGTCCCCCAAATTTGGTCAAGCAATTGTTCACGCGAGAACACTTTCTCTTCGTTCGTGATGAACAAGTAGAGCAAATCGAACTCTTTCCGGGTCAAGTTGACCGTTTTGCCTTTCACGCTGACCGCACGGCCATCGATATCGATCGACAAGACTCCGGTATCGAACGTGGTTTCTTGTTCTTTCGAGAAATTATGCGTCCGACGAAGCGTCGCTTCGATTCGAGCGAGCAACTCGCGGGGGCTGAACGGCTTCGTGATATAGTCGTCCGCGCCAATCTTCAAGCCGTGGATGCGATCGAGTTCTTCTGAGCGGGCCGTTAGCATAATGATCGGCACGTTCGAGAACTCACGGATGCGCATGCATGCCGTGAGGCCGTCGAGTTCAGGCATCATCACGTCGAGCAGCACGAGGTGGAACGACTGTTCTTTCAATAAGTCGATTGCCTCGAGACCGTTCGTTGCTGTGACGGTCTCGTATCCTTCCTTCTCTAAGTTCGAAACGAGTAAATCCCGCATTTGTTCTTCATCATCGGTCACTAAGATGCGAAACGTTGGTTCTGACATTGGGCATTCTCCTTTACAAAACGGTTAACGAGGACGTGTGATAATTCCCTCATACTTCTATCATACCTATCTCTCCGAATTAGAACAGAAATATTTATTGTCGTAAAGTTGTCCTCATGAAATCCACACAAAAACGCCACAAAAAAGCCAATTCTTTGTCAGAATTGGCTTATGCTTCGAGCTGAGCTTCGTACGTATGGTCGAATTCAGGCGCATGGAGTGAGTGCAAGTAAAGTTGGAAACTCGACTTCGACACTTCATACAGAACGTATTCGACATCACCTTGATTGATTTCAGTTAGTAATTCAGACCGAATCTCATTGGCGCAGAAAGCGTACGGCAGTTTTTCCGCCGCCGCGATTGAACGCTCATTCGATTGACGGATTTTCAAAAATACACTTTCAATGTCAAGTTCGAAGAAAAGTTCTGAGAAGAACGCTTCTTTCGCGACTTGATTGTAACCTTTGCCGTGATACGGTTTGCCAAGCCACGTCCCGAGGAATCCATAGCCGGATTCCACATCGAACAAGCTGATTGTCCCGATTGGGGTACCAAACTCGTTCGTGATGGTACGTGAGATGATGTTTCCTTGCTCTTCTAGCTCGATGATTTGCTTCGTGCTAAATAAAAACTCGTCAAAGTGGACCGTCTTTTGACGGACATATGGAAAGACATCTGGGTGTTGCATCAGTTCGAACAACTCCGCGCAGTCGGTAAGCTCACGAAATTTGAGCACCTTTACATTCCTCCTCCTATTTCAGACCGCTGAAGAATAGTTGTAACGAAAGCATACTTCTGGCTTCGTTGTTCGAACTTGCCTTGGCTGCTCCCTTTTATGAAGTTACAAGATTATTTTATATAGTTTTTTTAAAAAAGCAAGTAAATAAAATGCAACTTCACAAAAAAAAATAAGAGCGCTTTCACGACTGGTGTCACTCACATCTCGTGATGCGTTTTCGAGCGGCTCGTCGAGTAAACGATGTGACCGTCGACGATGGTCATAATCGGCTTCGACATGTAGTCGAGCGGGAAGTGGCTCCATAGGACAAGATCGGCATCTTTGCCGATTTCGAGCGAGCCGATGCGGTCGTCTACTCCGAGCGATTCAGCCGGATGAATCGTGATGGCGCGGAGCGCGACGTCGACGGGAAGCCCTTCGCGGGCAGCAAGACCGGCGCACAAATTCAAATATTGAACCGGCGTATAAGGATGATCCGTCGTGATGGAGACGATCATATCGTGCTCATGTAAGATGCGGTACGTCTCCCACGTCTTGTTTTGGAGCTCGATTTTCGACTTCCGTGTGAACGTTGGTCCGACGGTGACATGTTTGACACCGAGTTCGCGCAACTTTTCGGCGACGAGATGTCCTTCCGTACAGTGCTCAATCCGATAATCGAGGTCAAACTCTTGTGCGAAGCGGACAACCGATAAAATATCGTCGGCGCGGTGGGCGTGGACACGAATCGGCATCTTGCGATCGAGCGCCAATTGAATCATCTGGCTACCGAACGTGCCGATCGTCTTTGTCGAATCAACGGTCCGGAACGCTTCACGCAACAAGCCCATGATTCCCATCCGGGTCAACTCGCCGGATTTCCCCATGCTGTGGACGCGCTTCGGGTTCTCGCCGAGCGCGAGTTTCAGGCCGGCATAGCGGCGGAGCACCATGTCCTCGATGAAGCGGCCATGGGTTTTGATGACACTCGTCACGCCGCCGATGACGTTCATACTGCCAGGCATGACTTGGACGGCCGTCACCCCGGCCATGAGCGCTTCCCGGAAGCCCTCATCGAGCGGATAGACGCCATCGATGGCCCGTGCGTGCGGGGTCATCGCCTCGACGGTCTCGTTCGCATCGTTCCCGACTGAACCCGTCCCTTCGTCATACAGTCCGAGATGGGTGTGGGCATCGATGAAGCCGGGGAACAAGAAGTTGCCTTCGGCTTCGATGACCGTCTCTCCGTCGAGCGGGTCCAACAAGTCCGCCATCTCGACGATTTTGCCGTCTTTGACGCGAAGGTCCCCGTAAAAATGTGGTGCGGTGATCGGATAGATATGGGCGTTACGAATTAACAAATTACTCACGTGCTAGCTCCTTTCAAGTCAAATGAAGTAGTTGTTTCAGGGCGGGTTCTAACGTTTCATAACGGAACCGGAAACCGTGGTTGAGGGCTTTCGTCGGAACGACTTTCGCTCCTTCGAGGACGATGACGCTCTTCTCTCCGAGTGCGAGCTTGAGGAGCGGCGCCGGGGCGGGTGCCCAGTGGGGACGATGCATCACCCGGCCTAGCGTCTTCCCGAATTCGTCCATCGTGACAGGCGTCGGTGCCGTGCCATTGACGGGTCCCTCGATCGTACTCGTCTCGAGGATATGGACGAACAGACGGACGAGGTCGTCTAAATGAATCCACGGCACCCATTGCTTGCCGGAGCCGAGTCGTCCACCGATACCAAGCGTGTACGGCAACTTCATGAGCGGGAAGGCGCCGCCGTCATTCGATAAGACGACACCGGTCCGCATCGTGACGAGACGGATGCCCATGTCTTGAACGGGTTGCGCCTCTTTCTCCCACAACACGCAGACGTTGCCTAAAAAGTTGGTTCGGTCGGGGAGCGGTGTCGCTTCCGAATACGTGATGGATCGATCTTCACCGTATATCCCGATGGCGGACCCGCTGATGACGACGCTCGGCTTGCGTTTCATATTTTTAATGATGCGGACGACTTCTTTCGTCCCATCGATCCGACTTTGAAGAATGGCTTGCTTTTGTTTGTGCGTCCAACGTCCGTCGTTGATCGAGGCTCCTGCCAAATGGACGATGGCATCGACGTCTTGAAGCTCGGATTCAGGATGACTATCGGGCGTCATCCATTCGACGAACGAGATCCCTCCTTGCCGCGGACGTGGGTGGCGCGTCAATACGACGACTTGATGTCCGGCTTCGGCGAGCGCGCGTACGAGCGGTCGGCCAATCAATCCGGTACCACCAGTGATTGCTATTTTCATGGGTCTCCCTCCAATATCCTTTAAGCGATTTCAAAACGGGTATGAGGACTATAGGAATGTCTTGTACAGATAATACCCCTTCTTCTAACTTATCAAAAATCCTGCCCGAACGGGGAACGTGATATGTTAGAAGCAGGAAATGGAGGGATTTTGTGAAAATCGCCAAGTTTACGACCCAGAAGAAAAATCAAGATCGATTGAACGTCTTTGTCGAAAAGGACGGACGGGAGGAATTCGCGTTTGCCATCGACCTCGACGTCTTCATCAAATACGAATTGACGAAAGGGATGGAACTCGAGGACGATTTCGTCCGGGACGTCCTTCAAGCGGAAGAAGAACAGAAAGCGTACAAAGCGGCCGTCAACTATTTATCGTATCGAATGCGTGCCGTCTCAGAGGTGCGTGACTACCTCGTGAAGAAAGAGATAGATGAGTCAGCCATCAAACGCGTCATTGAACGCTTGATTGAACAGCGCTATTTGAACGATGCCGAGTTCGCCAAAGCTTACACCCAGACAAAGTTCAATACGAGCCCGAGCGGACCCGTGAAAATCAAACGAGAACTCGCTCAGCTTCAAATCGCTCCGGATCTTATCGAAGACGTCATCGCCGCCATCTCGCACGAAGACCAGCTTGAAAAGGCCGGAAAGTTCGTAAATCGGAAACAAATGGAAACAAATCGCCGTTCCGCCACAGAAGTGCAACAAAGAATTCAACAAACCCTGATGCAAAGGGGATTTTCGTTTGATATCATTTCAGAGGCGATTCTCACGTTTTGGGAGAACGAGGATGAGGACGTTGAACTTTCAGCTTGTCTGACACAGGCTGAAAAACTGAATCGAAAGTTTAGCGGGTACGCCCCATATGAGCGGAAACAACGGATGAAGATGCAGCTTCGTCGCAAAGGTTTTCCGTATGAGGTGATCGAGAGGGCGTTAGAGAGGCTCGCTGAACAAGAGTCATAATGGGAGATGTTTTTACGGTAGGGGAAAAAACTGAAAAGGTGGGTCTACATTGACGATTTTTGAATGGATTACAGCACTGATGCCGATTGTGGCAGTGCTCATCTTATTGGTCATTATGCGTTTACCGGCGTCGGTTGCGATGCCACTATCTCTTGTCTTGACGGCTGGACTTGCGTTCTTCGTCTGGCAGCTCGACGCGACGCGAATCATGGCGGCGACGCTACAAGGACTTGTCATCGCCGTTACGACAGTCTGGATTGTTTACGGTGCGATTGGAATGATGAATACGATGAAAGAGGGCGGCGGCATGAACGCCATCCGTTCCGGCTTCATCAACATTACGCCCGATCCCCGGATTCAAGTGCTCATCGTCGGTTGGTTGTTCGTCTCATTCATCGAAGGCGCATCTGGTTTCGGTACACCGGCCACGGTTGCGGCACCACTGTTAATCGCACTCGGCTTCACGCCGATCGCTGCCGTTGTCATCGCCTTGTCGGCAAACGTATCGGCCGTCACGTTCGGCGCGGTCGGAACACCGGCCTTAATCGGGATTGGGAACGGGCTGTCACTTGACGTCAACCAACCCGAGACGATTGAGTTTTTGACAACCGTCGTCTTGCAGACGGTGCTCATCGATATGTTCGTTGGTCTTTTTATCCCATTCATTTTAATCTTGATGCTGACGCGATTCTTCAGTAAAGAAAAATCGATTAAGCCGGCGCTCGAAGTATTCCCGATCGCGATCGTCGCGGCGCTCGTCTATAGCATCCCGGCCTACATCTGGACGCTCATCCTCGGATTCGAGTTCGGGGGTATGCTTGGTGCATTGACGGGTCTCATCATTCTCGTCACGATGGCACGCAAAGGCATCCTCATGCCGAAACGGTTATGGACGTTCGACGGCTATGCCGATGAAATCGATCAACCGCTCGAGAAGCCGTCCGTCGGCAAAGGCAAACGCGAGCTTCCGCAATGGAAAGCGTGGGCCCCTTACTTGATTTTAACGATTTTCCTCGTGTTGACGCGGACCGTGCCGTTCTTGAACGAACTGACGCGTAGCGTCCGCATCGATTTGCCGAACATTTTGAGTATCGAAGGCATCTCGACATCGTGGGAACCGTTCTATTCACCAGGCTTCATGTTCATCTTGACGATGATTGCGACGTTCTTCCTCCATAACATGAGTTGGTCGCAAGTGACCTCGGTGTTTAAAGCGACGACGCTCGGTGTCGTCGGGACGGCGATCACGCTCGCTGCTTCCGTGCCGATGGTTCGGATTTTCATTCATTCGGAAAATGGTGGGGCAGGTCTCGCTTCGATGCCGGTCGAACTCGCAACGGCTGCGGCCGACACGTTCGGTGGCGTCTGGCCGCTCGTCGCACCGTGGATTGGTGCGCTCGGGGCGTTCGTTTCCGGGTCGGCTACGTTCTCGAACATGATGTTCTCGAGTTTAACGACGAATGTCGCCGAGTCGGTTGGAGTCAACGAGACACTTGCCTTGTCGATGCAGATGGCGGGGGCGAACGCCGGTAACATGATTTGCGTCTTGAACGTCGTCGCAGTCGCCTCGGTGGCAGGGCTCCTCGGAAAAGAAGGAACGATTATCCGCTATACGCTCATGCCAATGATTTATTACGTGACAGCGACCGGTCTTGTCGGTTTGATGCTCGCTGCATTCTTCTTGTAAAAAGTTACAAATTATTTACGATAATAATATTGACAATTTTCTGAACAGTCTGCTAAGGTTTTAGTAGATTTTCAAACTATGAACAGAGAGGAGCCAGCATGATGAAGTACATCCCAACACTACAACGCACACACACAACATCATATGGCTACTCGTATTTGACTGCATAATTTGGCAGCTGGATAGGGGTAGTGTCCTTTCCCTGACCATGCAAAAGACTGAAGACTCAGAAGCGTACTTCATCCGATTGGTTGCACAATCAGGTGACGTGCGCTTTTTTGCGTGCGCGGAAAGGACGAAAGGGGGAATCAGTCATGAAACTGATTAAACAATTAGATTGGTTTATTAAAAGACAAAAGCGGACGTATATCGTCGCCATCATCTTGTTGATTATCACCGGGGTCGTCGATATGCTCCCGCCGTGGATCATCGGACAGGCGATTGATGCGATTCGCGAAGGCAGCCTGACGACAGAACGGCTTGTTATGATTGTCGGGTCATTGCTCGGCATCATGGTATTATCGTACGTCCTTTCGTATGTATGGATTGCCCGCCTCTTCGGGACGGCGTTCCTGCTCGAGAAAAAACTGCGGGCCCGATTCTTCGGACATCTGCTCCGGCAGACACCGCGCTTTTATCAACAGCACCGCACGGGTGATTTGATGGCGCTCGCGACGAACGATTTGAAAGCGGTGGAACGGACGGCTGGATTCGGTGTCATGACACTCGTCGACTCGTTCAATATGACACTCATCGCTCTCACCATCATGGGAGTGTTCATCGATTGGAAATTGACGCTCGCGGCACTCCTGCCGATGCCGCTCCTTGCCTGGTCGATGAATAAGCTTGGCCGCCAAATCCATGCCCGCTTCACAGCGGCGCAGGATGCGTTTGGCGTGATGAACGACCAAGTCGTCGAATCGATTTCAGGCCTTCGGGTCGTCCGCTCGTTCGTCCAAGAAGACGCGGATACGAAAAAGTTCGATACAATCACCGACGACGTCATGGCCAAAAACATGCACGTCGCCAAAATCGACGTCTTGTTCGAACCGGTCATTAAACTGCTCGTCGGCTTGAGCTATTTGATCGGGTTGTCGTTCGGCACGTACCTCGTGTTCACGAATGACATCACGCTCGGACAGCTCGTCTCGTTCAATATTTATCTCGGGATGCTCATTTGGCCAATGTACGCGTTCGGGGAACTGATTAACGTCGTACAACGGGGAACGGCTAGCCTCGAACGAATCGAAGCGACGATGAACGAGACACCGGATGTCGTCTCGACCGGCACGGTCGAAGTCGGCGTCCCGGAGAAAATCACGTTCAAATCATTGTCGTTCCAATATCCAGGATCGACCCGCGCCTCGCTCGAAGACATCGTTTTGCACGTGTCGCGTGGTGAGACGATTGGGGTCGTCGGACCGACCGGGGCCGGCAAGACGACGCTGTTGCGTCAATTGCTTCGGGAGTATCCGATTGATGACTCGTTACTCGTCAACGGTGTCCCGATTCACGACATCAAACTCGATACGGTACGCGGTTGGAGCGGTTACGTCTCGCAAGAACATTTGCTGTTCTCGAAGACGGTCCGCGACAACATCTTGTTCGGCTCAAACGATGCGTCGGCACAAGATCTCGAGACGGCGATCCGGCTCGCGGCGTTCGATACCGATATCGAACATTTGGAAAACGGTCTCGACACGGTCGTCGGGGAGCAAGGGGTTATGCTCTCGGGCGGTCAGAAACAACGGCTCTCGATTGCCCGCGCCCTCTTGAAAGATCCAGAGATCCTTTTGCTCGATGATTCGCTTTCAGCGGTCGACGCCAAGACGGAAGCGCGCATCATCGATTCGGTCCGGACGAGCCGGGCCGAACAGACGACGTTCATCGTCGCGCACCGCCTATCCGCTGTCGCCCACGCCGACCAGATTCTTGTGTTACAAGACGGTCGCGTGACGGAACGGGGCACGCATGACCAACTGATGGGACGACGCGGTTGGTATTATGAACAATACGTTCGACAAGGAGAGTCGGAGTAATCCGGGAAAGGGGGAATCTCTCATGATCGATCAATATGAATTAGATCCAGTCCGCAGGAAGAAAACGATCCGTTCACTCGTCGGCTATGCCAAACAAGTGAGACGCTCGATTTTCCTCGGTTTGACCTTACTATTTTTAGCGGTCGGCGCCGAATTGGCCGGACCGTACATCGCCAAAATCATCATCGACGACCACATCGTCGCCATTGAGCGGGATTGGGTACAAGTCGAGTCAGGCGGGAGTGTCGCTTTTGACGGAAACTCCTATGAAAAAGAGACGAGGGTTGACGGAGAGACGGTCGTCCGTCCCGTCTCGATCGTGCAGACGACAGACGGCTATTATCTCGTCCCTGACGCCGTCATGAGTGGTGGCGTCCGTGAGGTCGAAGATGGTGTCCTCACCATTACACGAAGCGAAGAGACGGCAACGTATGACAACATCGTGCCGCTCTCGTCGACCGATGTCTTCCGCTTTTACGAGACGGATTTGCGGGCCGTGCTATTGCTGTCTGGTCTGTACGTCGTCTTGCTTCTTATCGCGGCAGGGTTGAACTGGGGGCAACAGATGCTCCTCCAACGCTCGGCCCATAACATCGTCAAAACGATGCGCCTTGACGTCATGCGGCATTTGCAGACGATTCCGGTCCGTTACTTCGACCAGACGCCAATCGGGAAAATCGTCAGCCGGGTCACGAACGACACCGAGACGATTCGCGACCTATATTTGGGCGTCCTCGCACGTGTTTTCCAAAGCGTCGTCATGATGATCGGAGTCTTGATCGCCATGTTCTTCTTGGACGTGCGCCTCGGTCTCGTCTCGCTCATCATCATCCCGGTCGTCATCGTTTGGATTAAATTGTTCCAACGCCTGTCGACCCGGAACAACTTCCGTGTCCGCGCCCTCGTCGCGGATATGAACGCCCAATTGAATGAGAGCATCCAAACGATGCCGATCATTCAGTCGTACGTCAAAGAAGATCTCGTCTATGACGAGTTCAACGAGAAAAACAGTGACAACTTCCAAACAAGACGGAAGCTGCTCAAACTGGATGCACTCATGTCGCACAACTTGGTCAACTTCTTCCGCAACATGGCACTCGCCTTACTCATCTGGGTCGTCGGTGCGCAGACGCTCGGAACGGGGAGCGTGCTCACGCTCGGGATTTTGTACGCCTATATCGATTACGTGTCACGGATTTTCGAACCGGTGACGCAAATCATGAACCAGCTGTCTCCGCTCCAACAGGCACTCGTCTCAGCAGACCGGATGTTCCAGTTGCTTGACGAGAAAGGGGAAGACGTGTCGGCGGAACGAATCGCTCGCTTTAAAGGTGAGGTCGTGTTCGACGATGTGTCGTTCAGCTATGAAGCCGGGAAACCGGTACTCCAACACATCGATATCCATGCGGCACCAGGTGAGACGGTGGCGCTCGTCGGACATACCGGCAGCGGTAAGAGTTCGATCATGAACTTGCTCATGCGCTTCTATGACCCGTCAGAAGGAACGCTCAACATTGACGGTATGGACGTGACGAAACTACCGACCCAAGCCGTCCGGGCCCATCTCGGCATCGTGCTTCAAGACCCGTTCTTGTTCACAGGCTCGATTCGGACGAACGTGACGCTCGGCGACGAGACGATTTCGGACGACCGCGTATGGCGCGCATTGACGGCGGTCGGAGCCGATCGTTTCGTCAAACAGTTGCCACACGGGCTAGACGAGCCGGTCATCGAACGCGGCGCCTCGCTCTCGAGCGGAGAGCGCCAGTTGATCAGCTTCGCCCGCGCCCTCGTCTTCGACCCGGCCATCCTCGTCTTAGACGAAGCGACGGCAAGCGTCGATTCAGAGACGGAAGCACTCATCCAAGACGCGCTCAAGACGCTCACGTACGGCCGGACGACGTTCGTCATCGCGCACCGTCTCTCGACGATTCGGGAAGCGGACCAAATCCTCGTCCTCGACCACGGTCACATCATCGAGCGGGGTAACCATCAGTCGCTCATCGCGGCAGGCGGCGTTTACGCCCGGATGCATGAGCTGCAAAGTAAACAACAAGCCATCAGTTGAGGAGGTATTATGGAGATTATCGGAAAGCATAACCGGGCCAAAGTATTCAATGAACGGATTGACGATACGACGCGGGCCCAAATCCAAACGCTCGTCGACCAACCGTTCACGAAAGGCGCCTCGATTCGAATCATGCCGGACATGCATGCCGGCAAAGGGTCGGTCGTCGGGACGACGATGACGATTCACGACAAGGTCGTACCGAACCTCGTCGGCGTCGACCTCGGGTGTGGCATGCTCTGCACGGAAATCAAGGTGAAGCGAATCGACTTTCAACGGCTCGACGACGTCATCCGTCAATACGTACCGAGCGGGATGAACATCCGGGATACAGCACACCCATACGCCTCTGAGCTCCCGCTCGAGGACGTGCGGGCGCCGTATAAGCTGGACCGGGCCCTCCGCTCGGTCGGCACGCTCGGCTCGGGCAATCATTTCATCGAAGTGAACCGGGACGAAGCCGGACGCACGTTTCTCGTCATCCACTCCGGCTCACGCCACCTCGGTGTCCAAATCGCTGACCATTATCAACAGTTGGCGGTCGAGCACATGATGAAGACGGTCGACATTCGAGACGAGATTGAACGGATGAAGGCAACGGGACGGCAACAGGACATCTCGGCCTATCTCGAGACGGAGCGCGAGGCACGGAAACGTTTCCGCGACCTCGCCTACGTCGAAGGGGAAACGATGGAAGATTACATGCACGACGTGCGCATCGCACAGCAATATGCGGCCGCCAACCGTCTCGCCATGACCGACGTCATCGTCGAGGCGATGAACTGGAACGTCGTCGATCAATTCGATACGGTCCACAACTACATCGATCACGACGCGATGATGCTTCGAAAAGGGGCCATCTCGGCGCGGGACGGCGAGCGGGTCATCATTCCGATGAACATGCGCGACGGTTCGCTCATCTGTACTGGCAAGGGCAACCCCGACTGGAACTTCTCGGGACCACACGGCGCCGGTCGCGTCATGTCACGCTCGGCCGCGCGAAAACGCGTCGACTTCAACGAATTTAAAAAGTCGATGGCAGATGTCTGGTCAAGTTCGGTCCGACCATCGACGATTGACGAGTCACCGTTCGTCTATAAGTCGATGAAGGAAATCGTCCGTTATATCGAGCCGGCCGTCACCATCAATCAAATCATCAAACCGCTCTACAACTTCAAGGCGAACTGAACATCGTTTCAGTTTCGCCTTTTTCTTTTCTGAGAAAAATCTGATACGCTACAAGAGAGGTGAGCGAAATGGAAAAACGATTGAGCGATTTATCAAAATATGAGCTCGAACAAGAGATTCGAGCGCTTCATGAACGGAAGCGGAAAGCCGAACAGATGGGCATGGTCAGTGAAATCGAGGTCGTCTTGCGACGGATCGCGATTGCCGAGAGTTATTTGATTGACCCGAAATCGTTCAAGCCGGGGGCGACGTATATCGTCAACTATAACGAGCGCCCGTTCCGTTTGAAATTTGTGAACGGCGTCATGGGCTGGGGGACGTTCGAAGGGGAGACGGTTGAACATGCGATTCCGCTCTCGGAGCTGTCGGAGGTGAAAGCATGAACCGGACCGAACAATACGAGCGCTTGGCAGAAATCTTGAAACAGAAGAACGATGTCTTGAGCGAGCTCGAGGCGTTGACGTGGGTTGAAGTGCTGTGGGAGGATTTTGAGACGACGCTCGCCCGTGCCGGTGAACCGTATCCTGGGGAAGCAAAATCGTTCCAATACGTCGTGCAACAAATCGATGCGTACGGCCCCCAGCTCCACCTGTTTCAAACGAAAAATGAGAAGTTCAAACACTTGATGTCCAAGCGCGACATCCATTAAAAATCACGCCGGAAATCGGCGTGATTTTTTACTTGCAAACTGCACACAATCCGTTATAATAAAGGTCGCTATTAGTTCGCTTTGTAGTTAAGTATTTATAAACTTTCTTTAGTTGGAATCATCTTTCACTAAACTTGAATCAAAGCTGAAAGGAGGGATTGTGACTTGGAAGTCGGTCAAAAAATCAAGCGGCTCCGCGTCAAGAAAGGGCTGACGCAAGAAGAGTTGGCCGAGCGCACGGATTTGAGCAAAGGCTATATTTCTCAAATCGAGCGTGATTTGAGTTCACCTTCGCTTGAGACACTATTCGACTTGTTGGAAGTGCTCGGATGTTCGCCGAAAGAATTTTTTGATGAAGATGTGAATCAAAAAGTGATCTATACCGAGGACGATCGGACCATCTACGTCGACGAGGAGCGGAAATATCGGACTGAATGGCTCATCCCGGAATCGAACGAAAAAGAGATGGAACCCATTTTACTAACGTTCTCGAAGCAGGGCGAGTTCAAACGATATGAGCCGTCGCGATCGGAGACGTTTGTCTATGTCCTATCGGGGCACATCGCGCTAAAACTTGGCAATCATACGTACTTCGCCAAGACCGGAGAAACACTCTATTACGTCGCCTCCGATTCGCATCAACTCGTCAATGACTACGACGGCGAGAGTGAATGTTTAATCGTCGCGACCCATTCATATTTATAAGGGAGGAACTGAAATGAACCCAGAAACGATTATTCGCTTTGACAATGTGTCGAAGCGTTACGATGACACCGTCGTCTTAGAAAACATCAGCTTCGAGATTGAGAAAGGGAAGTTCTACACGTTGCTCGGGCCATCTGGATGTGGGAAGACGACGATTTTACGCTTAATTGCCGGCTTCACGGATGCGTCAGCAGGCGATATCCAGTTCAACGGGAAACGCATCAACGACGTCCCGGCGAACAAACGTCAAGTGAACACCGTGTTCCAAGACTATGCGCTCTTCCCGCACTTGAACGTGTTCGAGAACGTCGCGTTCGGTCTGCGCATCAAGAAGATGAAAGAAGCGGACGTGAAGACGAAAGTCGAACAGGCGCTCAAATTCGTCAACTTGAAAGGGTATGAGTCACGTGAAATCGATGAGATGTCAGGCGGGCAGCGCCAACGTGTCGCCATCGCCCGGGCCATCGTCAACGAACCGGAAGTCATCTTGCTTGATGAACCGCTCTCGGCGCTCGATTTGAAACTCCGGACCGAGATGCAATATGAGCTCCGCGAATTGCAACAGCGTCTCGGCATCACGTTCATCTTTGTCACGCATGACCAAGAAGAAGCGCTCGCGATGTCGGATGAGATTTTCGTCATGAATAACGGGAAAATTGTACAAAGCGGGACACCGACTGATATTTACGATGAGCCGATTAACCGTTTCGTCGCCGATTTCATCGGGGAGTCGAACATCGTACCGGGCGTCATGCCAGAAGATAACGTCGTCACGTTCGCCGGGAAGACATTCGATTGCGTCGACCAAGGGTTTGACCGCAACGAGAAAGTCGAGGTCATCATCCGTCCGGAAGATTTAGAGATGACATCGGTCGAATCTGCGAAACTTGTCGTCGACGTCGACTCGCAACTGTTCCGAGGCGTTCACTATGAGATTTGCTGCTATGACCAAGAAGGCAACGAATGGCTCGTTCATTCGACGAAAAAATCGGTCGTCGGTTCGAAAATCGGCCTCACGTTCGATGATGAGGCGATTCACGTCATGCGCTTAGGAGAGACGGAGGAAGAGTTCGACCGTCGTCTCGAGTCCTATGAGGAGGTCGCTCATGAATCAAACTAGTCAAACCGCGAAGACGGTCTATTTGACGACCTACTGGTTATGGATTGCGCTGTTCGTCATCGCGCCGCTCCTGCTCGTCGTCTACTACTCGTTTTTTGATATCGAAGGGAACTTGAGTTTAGAGAACTATCAGATGTTCTTCACGTCGACGTATTTGACGATGACGTTATCTTCTTTCTGGTATGCGTTCTTGATTACGTTCTTCTCGCTTTTGATCGGGTATCCGACCGCCTATTTATTGACGAAGACAAAGCATAAGCAACTTTGGCTTTTGCTCATCATTTTGCCATCATGGATCAACCTATTGCTCAAAGCCTATGCGTTCCTCGGCATTTTCGGGACATACGGCATCACGAACCAGTTTTTAGAGGCCATCGGTATCGGGACACGACAGATTTTGTTTACGGACTTCAGTTTCGTGTTCGTGTCAGTTTACATCTTCATCCCGTTCATGATTTTGCCGATTTATAACGCCATCGAGAAGCTCCCGCCGTCGCTCGTCTATGCGTCGCGCGACCTCGGGGCCTCGAACTGGACGACGTTCCGCCGGGTCATCTTCCCACTTACGCTCGACGGTGTGAAGTCAGGGATTCAAATCGTCTTCATCCCGGCGTTGTCGCTCTTCATGATCACTCGACTGATTGCTGGGAACCGAGTCATCACGCTCGGGACGGCGATTGAACAACAATTCCTCGTCACGCAAAACTGGGGCATGGGCTCGACGATTGCCGTGTTCTTGATTTTGGCGATGGTCCTCGTCATGGTCATCACACGTGACTGGGGCGCGAAAGGAGCGGTGCGTCGATGAAACCGAAAAAATTTAAATTAGCCAACCTCTATTTGATAGCGGTGTTCTTCATCCTCTATGCACCGATTCTCTATTTGGTCGTCTACTCGTTCAACAGTGGCGGGACGATGAGTAACTTTGAAGGCTTTACGCTCGATTGGTACAAGTCGCTCTTTACCGACACGCGCCTGCTCGTTATCGTCTTGAACACGATTGTCATCGCCTTGCTGTCGGCGACGATTTCAACCGTGCTCGGCGTCATCGGGGCGCTCGCTATCTATACGGCGCGACAACGCTTCACGAAGACGTCACTCTTATCACTCAACAACGTGTTGATCGTCAGTCCGGACGTCATCATCGGGGCGTCGTTCCTCATCTTGTTCACGATGCTCGGGATTCAGCTCGGCTTTTACTCGGTGCTATTGGCGCACATCGCCTTCTCGGTACCGATTGTCGTCATCTTGGTCTTGCCGAAGCTGCAAGAGATGAGCCCGACGCTCATCGATGCGTCGCGTGACCTTGGGGCAAGTACGTGGGACGTCTTGACGAAAGTCATCTTGCCGTATATCACACCGGGTATCTTTGCCGGGTTCTTCACGGCACTCACGTATTCGCTCGATGACTTTGCCGTCACGTTCTTCGTGACCGGAAACGGCTTCACGACACTTGCCGTTGAAGTCTACTCACGCGCCCGTCAAGGCATCTCGCTCGAGATTAACGCCTTGTCAGCCATCTTGTTCTTGTTCACACTCATTCTCGTCCTTGGGTATTATGTGCTCGCCCAACGCGGTGGTAAAGCGAAGGAGGTAAGACGATGAAAAAATTGGTCATCATGTTGACGGTACCGGTCGTCGTCAGTTTCGGCCTCTTGCTCTGGGTGTATCAAATCAATATGGCGCAAGGGTTCGGCGGCGATAACACGCTCGTCGTCTACAACTGGGGCGATTATATCGATGAAGACTTGATTGGAGAGTTCGAGGAAGAGACGGGCTTGAAAGTCATCTATCAGACGTTCGACTCGAACGAGGCGATGCTCACGAAAATCGAGCAAGGCGGTACGGAGTTCGACATCGCTGTCCCATCGGATTACGCCATCAGTAAAATGATTGAAGAAGACCTGCTCTTGCCGATCGATTATGACAAGCTCGAGAACTTCGATAACATTGACCCACGTTTCCTCGACAAGTCGTTCGACCCGGGCAACACGTACTCAGTCCCTTACTTCTGGGGGACGGTCGGCATCGTGTATAACCCTGAACTCGTCGACGGTGAGATTACGTCGTGGAACGACCTATGGGACATGCCGCTCGAGAATGACATCTTGCTTGCAGACGGGACCCGTGAAGTGATGGGCTTCGGTCTGAACTCACTCGGTTACTCGCTCAACACGACGGACAAAGATGAGCTGCTCGAAGCGGAGAAGAAGCTCGAGACGCTCTGGCCGAACATTAAAGCGATCGTCGGCGATGAAATCAAGATGCTCATGGCCAATCGCGAAGCGGCCGCGGCCGTCGTCTGGTCAGGTGACGCCTCCGAAATCATGTACGAGAACGAAGAGTTGACGTACGTCATCCCGGAAGAAGGGACGAATCTCTGGTTCGACAACCTCGTCATTCCGAACACATCGAAAAACGTCGAAGGCGCGCACCAGTTCATCGACTTCATGCTTGACGCGGAAATCGCGGCCCGAAACACCGATTATGTCGGATATTCGACACCGAACGAAGCGGCACTTGAATTTTTAGATGAAGAAGTGACGTCAGACGAACGTTTTTATCCGACAAAAGAAGTGACGGATGAGCTCGAAGTGTATGAGAACTTAGGCAAACGCATGAACGCGTACTACAACGAACTATACTTGCGCTTTAAAATGCAGAGTAAATAAAAGGAGTCCCGCTCACCGTGAGCGGGACTTTTTTTGGATGGGACAGCCCATCACGTCACCCGTTGCTTGGCGGCGATATGGGCTTCCTTGACGGCTTCGTCAGCAGATGCGAATTGGAGCAGGTGCTCGTAGATGGCCGTCTGTTCCGCCAACGTCAACCGGGCCTCACCTGGCAAGGCAATCTGTTGTTTCCATGTCTTCCGGTTCAACACGGGAACGTCCGCCACATCAATGCGCTTCAAGGTCGACCGGTCGCTGAAGACGATCCAAGAGTGTAATAGACTCCGCTCCACAGCAATCGTTTGTTCCATCGCTTTCATATGTAACTCGTTTTGTTTGATCGGATTGAAAAACCGGAACTTCTTTCGGTTCGGCATCGATTGGGTCCAATGCCGTTCTTGTTCATGTCCAAAAATCCAGCCGCTATAATTTTTCGACTCAATCACGTGGACACCGCTCTGGTTGATGAACACCACATCGATTTCAGTCGTACGCTCTCGATTTTTTGGATGGGGCAAATATAGATTCGTCAATATGAAGGGATTCGGGACGCGCTCCTCGATGGCGGCGACACATAAATATTCGCCGTATAAGCCGGTGTCTTGAACGACTTTGAAATAGCTGTGTCCGGTCTGGGCGAAATAGCGGCTCCGTTTATAACGCTTGACCTTCGTATACAATATACCGCTCATCACCAGGAACAGAGGACCGAATAGACTGACCAATGAAATCATCATACCGTTAAGCATGCTCGTGAGAAGCTCGGACATAGGCTGCCTCCTTTCGTGTCTCTTTTTACTATATCGAATCGAGTCGATTGTTAGGTTGGTTTTTGGGTTAAATTGGAAATGTGATTTTGAGAAAAGGGTGCCCTTTGACTAAAAAAAGACCAGCCCTCGAGATGGCTGGTCTTCTACATTCAACTCTGTTGCAACTCGGCCCGCTCTTCGTCCGTGAACACGCGGGAACGGCTTAAAAACCGTTTTCCTTCGACGCCCTCGACCGAGAACATACCGCCCCGGCCCTCGACGACGTCGATGATGAGCTGGGTGTGCTTCCAGTAGTCGTATTGCTTCTCGTGCATATAGAACGGACAACCGCCGATTTCGCCGAGCAGGACGTCATGATCTCCAATCATGAATTCGCCTTGCGGGAAACACATCGGGGAGCTCCCGTCACAACAACCGCCCGACTGGTGAAACAAGAGCGGTCCATGTTTTCGTTTCAGCTGTTCGAGGAGCGCGAGCGTGGCGGGGGTGGCCTCGACGCGGTTCACCATCTCAGAAGAACCCGAGTTTTTGTTCGCTATAGCTAACGAGCATGTTTTTCGTCCGTTGATAATGGTTGAGCATCATCTTATGGTTCTCGCGACCGATTCCAGACATCTTGTATCCACCGAACGCGGCATGGGCCGGATATTGGTGATAGCAGTTGATCCAGACGCGACCTGCTTGAATCTCGCGACCGAACCGGTAGGCGCGGTTCATGTCACGCGTCCAGACGCCGGCACCGAGTCCGTATAACGTGTCGTTCGCGATGGCGAGCGCCTCGGCGTCGTCTTTGAACGTTGTCACCGATAAGACCGGTCCGAAGATCTCTTCTTGGAAGATGCGCATCTTGTTATGGCCTTTGAAGATGGTCGGCTGCACATAATAGCCGTCGGCGAGTTCGCCGTCCATCATGTTGCGTTCGCCGCCGATGAGGCACTCCGCGCCCTCCGACTTTCCGATCTCCAAATACGACAAGATCTTTTCCATCTGCTCATTCGAAGCTTGGGCACCCATCATGACGTCAGGGTCGAGCGGATTGCCGAGCTTGATGGCTTTGACTCGTTCGAGCACCCGTTCCATGAACGGCTCATAAATCGACTCGTGAATGAGCGCGCGTGATGGGCACGTGCATACCTCGCCTTGGTTCAAAGCGAACATGACCAGCCCTTCGATCGACTTGTCAAAGAAATCATCATCCGCATCCATGATGTCCGCGAAGAAGATGTTCGGTGACTTCCCACCGAGTTCGAGCGTGACCGGGATGATGTTTTGTGAGGCGTACTGCATGATGAGTCGACCTGTCGTCGTCTCACCCGTGAAGGCGACTTTGTCGACGCGGTCGCTCGACGCGAGCGGTTTGCCGGCCTCGAGTCCGAACCCGTTGACGATATTCAACACGCCTGGCGGGAGTAGGTCTTCAATCAATTCCATGAGCACCATGATCGAAGCCGGCGCCTGTTCGGCTGGTTTCAATACGATACAGTTTCCGGCAGCGAGAGCCGGCGCGACTTTCCAGACCGCCATTAAAATCGGGAAGTTCCATGGGATGATTTGGGCGACGACACCGAGCGGTTCATTGAAATGATAAGCGACCGTGTCGTTGTCGAGTTCACTGATGCCGCCTTCCTGTGACCGGATGACGCCCGCAAAATAGCGGAAGTGATCGATAGCGAGCGGTAAATCGGCATTGAGCGTCTCGCGGACGGCTTTCCCGTTTTCCCACGTCTCGGCGTATGCGAGCATTTCGAGGTTCGTTTCCATACGATCGGCGATTTTATTTAAAATGACAGAGCGTTCAGTGACCGACGTTTTGCCCCAGGCGTCTTTGGCAGCATGGGCCGAATCCAAGGCGAGCTCGATATCTTCTTTCGTTGAGCGGGCGACTTCGCATAAAACTTTACCATTTACCGGAGAGGTGTTCTCAAAATATTCTCCCCCTGCAGGCGCGGTCCACTTTCCGTTGATGTAATTCTCATAGCGGTCTTTAAAGTGAACTTTCGTGCCTGTCGAGTTTGGGACTTCATAAATCATGGTCGTTCCTCCCTTTTCCGTAAAGTATAGGGATTCTATGTATGCGCTTACATTTTACTGTAAGTCAACAGCTCCCTTTTTTCATCGTAACGGGTCGATGTGATAAAAGTCAAAATTTTTCGACAATAATTTGTCACATTTAAACGGGAATGTTTTGAAGTCAAGAATTGTGGTAAACATCATATTAGTATCAATTCCAAATCGAAGGAGTGGACAGATTCATGGCAAAAACATATCAAGTCGACCCGGCACACAGTTCGATTACATTTACGGTCAAGCATATGATGATTTCGAAAGTAAGAGGGGAGTTCAAAGATTTTCACGTCGAGGCGAACGGGCAACCGGACGATCTCGCGAACGCGAGCGTGAAGGTGACCATCAAGGCGGCATCAATCGATACGAACAACAGTGACCGTGACAACCATTTACGGTCTGGAGACTTCTTCGATGTGGAGCAACATGAGGACATCGTGTTCGAGTCGACATCGTTCCGCTCAAAGGGTGGCGGTGAATTCGAATTGACCGGGAATTTAACGATTCGCGGGACGACCCGGGAAGAGACGTTCGAAGTCGAGTACGAGGGAAGCGCGAAAGACCCGTGGGGCAATATGAAACACGCTTTTACCGGGGACGGGTCAATCAACCGAGAAGATTACGGATTGACGTGGAACCAGGCGCTCGAAGCGGGTGGCGTTCTCGTCGATAAAAAAGTCAAATTTGATTTTGAGCTCCAGTTCACGGAGTCAGAGGCATAAAAAAAGTCGCTCTTGTGAGCGACTTTTTACTGTTCGTAGGCCAATTTCTTTTGCAAGCTCTCTTCACTGAACACCCAGCCAGTGAATGAAGACAACACTTCATTCGATTCTTCGTCGACGATGACGACGGCGACGAACGGATAAATATCTTTCGCGAAATAGCGCAAGTTCGTGAAGCGATACTCGATCATACCGTTGTGACGCGTGACCGTATACGTGTGAATCTTCGAGAATTCGAGGAACGATTGAAGATCCGCATTTTTACGGGCTTCCACGAAGTGAAGGTCATCTTCACCTGGCATCGGCTTGTCACGGAAACGACCGCATTCGATGACCGTTCCTTTTTTCACTTTGACGGCACCTAAACCGTTGCGGAATCGAACGGCGACATGCCAGTCATCCCAACCGATACCTGGCGAGATGAACAGTTCGTGTGCACCAGCGAAGTGACGGGCGACCGTGGCGAGGGCGCGGTTACGCAACTTGAATTGAATCGCATAATAGCTGATGAGGAGCGCAATGAGCAATGCAAAAATCGGGACAGTCGCCCCTGTGATAAGCCATAATACATATGCCCCATAGTAGGCAGAGAACAAATACGGATCAAACGTACCAATGACGCCCCAGCCAATCCATTTTTTCGAAAACGGTTGAAGGGCCTGCGTCCCGTAGGCGTTGAACAAGTCGACCGTAACGTGTAACAACACGGCGATTTGTGCCATGACCCATAATGAAGCGGGGTTGACGCCAAGCGCGAGTCCGATGACGGCGCTGACGATGATCGGCCAGGCGAGTAGTGCGGTTATTCCGTGTGAACGACCGCGGTGCTGGCGTAAATACGTGCTATTTCCTTTTAGTTTGAAGACCGTGTCAAAGTCCGGAGCATGTGAGCCGACGAGCGCCGTCGCTGTCATGGCTAGAAACATTTGTGCGTCGCCTGACACCTCCGGGCTGAGTGTCGCGATTGCACTTAAACCTAGTCCCATCCCAATGTGAGTAGCAGTATCCAATGTGCTTCAGCACCTCCATAAAAGTAGAAAAACCGCATATTTTAATCCACTACATCATACAATATTTTTAAAACGAGGGGAAACAAAATGCTCGATGTTGATAAATTGTTCACAAATTATAATATTCAAGAATTCAACACAAATTTAGTAACGTGGTTCAATCGCGAAAAGCGTGATTTGCCATGGCGTCACGGAAAAAATCCATATCGGGTCTGGGTGAGCGAAGTCATGCTCCAACAGACGCGCGTCGATACCGTTATCCCATACTATAACCGTTTCATGGAGCGGTTCCCGACGATTGAGGCATTGGCAGCGGCCGAACCCGATGAGGTCGTCAAATATTGGGAAGGACTCGGTTATTACTCACGGGTTCGAAACCTTCATCAAGCCGTCCGAGAAGTCGTTGCCGTGTACGACGGGATTGTCCCCGAGGAAAAAGAACGGTTCGAAAAACTGAAAGGTGTCGGACCGTATACGACTGGGGCGGTGTTATCGATTGCCTACAATCAGCCGGAACCGGCCGTCGATGGCAACGTCATGCGCGTCATGTCCCGTCAATTCGGGATTTATGACGACATCGCCGTCCCGAAAACGCGAAAACTGTTCGAGCAAGTCGTGCGCCGACTCATGGACCCGGCGCATGCCTCAGACTTTAACGAAGGCATCATGGAGCTCGGGGCGACGGTATGCACGCCGAAAAACCCGATGTGTTCGCTCTGTCCCGTTCAAAACGATTGTTATGCTTATACCCATAACGTTCAAGATGAACTCCCGGTCAAGACGAAAAAAGGGGCGGCTCGGATTGAGATGTATGATGCGCTCTACTGTCGCCAGGACGGCCGGACCGCATACGTGAAGCGCCCAGATGCCGGTCTTCTCGCTGGAATGTGGCAATATCCGCTTACAGACCGCGGAACGGGGGAACAGTTAAACGGAACCTATATTGGACAAGTGAAACATGTGTTTTCCCATATCGTCTGGTACATCGACTTATACGAGGTCGAGACGCTACCGGACGGCGAGTGGGCTTGGCTCGACGAAGAGGCACGCGACGTGGTGACGGTATCGGTCGCCCAACAAAAATTAGAGCAGATGGCAGGTGCGAAAGATGAGACAGTTTGACGTACGAACACCATTCGACACGTCTGTGGACACATTATGGACGTTGCTTCAAGACGCTTCGCTCTTATCAAAACTGACGTCCTTCCCGAAAGTGACGCTCGTTGGAGATGGGGCTTCGGTCGAGGGGAACGTCGTTCAGCTCCGTATCGGGGTTGGGCCGGTCTCTTTGCCTTGGAATAGCGCCATCACATTGGCTGGAGACCGTGCCTTTTGTGATCAAGGCGTAAAGTTGCCGTTTCCTTTCCGTCGTTTCAGTCACGTCCACCGCGTCGAACAAGTGGACGGGCAAGCCGTTATGGTCGATGAGGTCACGTTCGACAGTTACGTGCCGACTGTCCTCGTCGAGTACTTCGTGCTCCGGCCGATGTTCAAAGCGCGAGCCGAGGCATTCCAAAAAACACTAAATTCGTGAAAATAAGAGATTTCCTTTTTCATTGGTTCTGAAAGTCGCTATAATTAAATATGAGAATTGTATAGCATCATAGCGGAAAGGAGGAGCTTATGAGCTTATTTCCCAAAGCAGGTAGCAAGATCGAGATACAGAGCTACAAGCACAACGGAACTTTGCATCGCGTTTGGGAAGAAACGCTCGTCCTTCAGTCGTCAAAAACGGATATGATCGGATTCAATGACCGCATCATGGTCAGTGAGTCAGACGGCCGGCAATGGAGAACACGTGAGCCGGCAATTTGCTACTTTTCATCTGAGTTTTGGTTCAATGTCATCTGCATGATTCGCGAAGATGGGATTTACTACTACTGTAATCTAGGTTCGCCGACAACGTTCGATGGGGCAGAACGTGCCATCAAGTACATCGATTACGATTTGGACATCAAGGTGTTCCCGGATATGTCGTACACGATTTTAGATGAGGATGAATATGAGCGGCATCGTCGCGAGATGAATTATCCGAAAGCGATTGATCGAATCTTGAAACAGAACGTTCAAGAACTTATTAACTGGATTCGAGGACGGAAAGGGCCGTTCAACCCAACATTCGTCGATGAATGGTATCGCGAATACGAAGCACGTTACCGGAGATGATCGCTCATCTCCGCTTTTTTTCTTGAAGGAGGAACTAATGGGTAGTATTAAACGTTATTTACAGTTCGTTAAACCGTATAAGAAACAAATCGCGCTGACCATTTTCGTCGGGATTTTGAAATTTTCCATCCCACTCGGGTTGCCGCTCCTTTATAAATATGTCATCGATAACTATTTGACAGACCCGGAACCGGCGAGGGATTATACCGAGCTCGTCTGGCTGTTCAGCATCGTCTTCTTCGTCTTCCTCGTCTTGAAGCCGCCGATTGAATACTTGCGCCAATATTTGGCGCAATGGGCAGCGACGCGGATTTTGTTCGACGTCCGGAACCGATTGTTCGACCACGTCCAAAAACTATCGCTCCGCTATTATTCGAACAATAAGACGGGACAGATTATCTCGCGCATCATCAACGATGTCGAACAGACGAAAGACTTCGTCATCACCGGCCTGATGAACATTTGGCTCGATATGGTCACGATTTTAATCGCGATCGCCATCATGTACACGATCAATCCGCAATTGACGCTCATCGCCATCTTGCCGCTCCCGTTCTACGCCATCGCCGTCCGCTACTTCTACGGAAGATTGCGCCGGCTTACGCGGGAACGCTCGGCCGCTCTTGCGGACCTTCAAGGTCATTTGACCGAACGCGTCAACGGGATGGCCGTCATCCGCAGCTTCGCCCTCGAACCGTATGAGAACAAGGCGTTCGAAGAACAGAACGGTGGCTTCTTGAAGGCCGCGCTCCGTCATACAGGGTGGAACGCGAAGACGTACGTCGTCGTCTCGACGATCACGGACATCGCCCCGATCTTAATCTTCACATCGGCTTCTTGGCTCGTCCTGCAAGGGGATGTCTCGCTAGGGACACTCGTCGCCTTCATCGCGTATATCGATCGTCTCTACGCACCGCTCGGCCGTCTCGTCAACTCGGCGACGACGCTCACGCAGTCGGTCGCTTCGATGGACCGGGTCTTCGAGTTCCTCGATGAGCCGTATGACATCGAAGAAAAATCGAGTGCGTTCGTTCCCGTGAAAACGGCAGGCGACATCGAACTCGATCAGGTCAGCTTTGCGTACGAGAAAGACGGTACCCGCGCCCTCCGTGACGTCAACCTGCATATTCGCTCTGGAGAGCGGGTTGCGTTCGTTGGCATGTCCGGTGGCGGAAAGTCGACGCTCGTCAGCTTGATTCCCCGGTTTTACGACGTCACGTCGGGTAGCATCAAAATTGATGGCACCGACGTCCGTGATTTCAAATTGCGGGCGCTGCGCGATCAAATCGGGATGGTCATGCAAGATTCGGTTCTGTTCAGTGAATCGGTCGCGATGAACATCCGGATGGGGAATCCGGAAGCGAGTGACGAAGATGTGATCGCCGCCGCGAAAGCAGCGAACGCACATGAGTTCATCTCGAACTTGCAGGATGGCTACAATACGCCGGTCGGGGAAAAAGGTGTCAAACTGTCAGGCGGTCAGAAACAACGGCTTGCCATCGCCCGTGTCTTCTTGAAACATCCGCCAATCATCATTCTCGATGAAGCGACGAGTGCGCTGGACCTTGAGAGTGAGGCGATGATTCAGGATTCGCTCGCGCGTTTGACGAAAGGGAGAACGACGCTCATCGTCGCGCACCGATTGTCGACCATCACCGATGCCGATAAGATTGTCGTCGTCGATAACGGACAAATTATGGAGACCGGGACGCATGAAGAACTGATGCGTCGCCGCGGAGCCTATTACGATTTGTATATGATTCAAGATTTGGCAGTCGTCGAATGAGACGCGGCCTCGAGGAGACTCGGGGCCTTTTTTTGTTTTCCGTGACAGTGAGACGGGAATGAAGAAACGACATGCCAAAAGGGGGAGAGTCCAATGATGAACGGGGAAGGTTTAATCACAGTAAAACCGCTTAAGGACGCGCTCGAGCTGACGTGGTCAGTGGAGGGGAAGGTCCGGCTTACGCGGAACGGGAAGTATGTGTATGAAGGGACCGACCAGCACTATGTCGACCATGAGACGGCCGTCGGAGAGCAAGTCGCCTATCGTCTCACGGATGAGCAAGGGGAAGTGGCGAAAGTGTATACGGCCGCCGTCGACCCGAGCGATGATTTGTATTGGAATCGACATCTCACATCGGCCGTCGTCGCGTCGACCGGTACCCATCTCCAATGGGATCCGATTCCTGACGTCGAGACGTATGCGATCTATCGACAAGGACGACGAATCGCCGAGGTCGTCGGGAACGCCTATTTGGACGACACACCGCTACACGAACCGACGATGTATGAAGTTCGGGCGCTCCGCCCGGTGAAGCGGGACGCGAAACCGGGGACACGTCTCATTCACGCTGTCGGCAAAGCAATGTCACTCGCCAAAGAGCTGAAGACGGACACGCGGCGCGACAAAGAACTGTTCGTCATGTATTTTCTCGTCAGTCCGCTCCGTCCTGATTTGGAGACGGTCAATCAGATTCAGCTTCGCGTCCAGACGTTCATTCGTCCGCCGATGATTAAAAATCCGAACTTATTGTCGCCTCACCCTTATTTTGAAGGGGATGGACGACCATACAACGTTCATGCGAACGACTATCGGACGCGGACGGAAGTGAAAGTCGAAGGGATGCACGACATTCCGATCGTCTCTATCAAAAAAGATGCCGGAGTGACGCGCGGATACAACGCCCGTCATCAACTGACAGGAGAAGATGTCGCTTCGGTCGATCAAGTGTATCTTGACGATATCGATATTGACCGGGGGCGGACCGCATACCGCTTGCACCATTCGGTCGGCAATCCGCTCGTCATCGCGCCGGACATCAAGTACACGATTGTCGCACAATTGAAGGACACTGCCACGTTCAAACTGTCCGGTAGTCATACGCAATCGCCGCACCATGAAGTGTATCTTCAAGTCGGGGATGCCCCGTGGACGACGATTCACCGGGCCGATGACCTCGGTGTCAGTTTCATGGGCAATCCGATGCCGGAGTGCCATTGGACGTACTTGACGTGTATGGACTAAAAAAAACGTCGACTCATCGAGTCGGCGGTTTTGGTTGTTGATCGAGAAACCGGCTTCGTTCTTCCGGTGTCGGCAGTTTACACGTCTGTTTTTGTCCGAACCATTCGTAACGATGCTTGGCGATGACATCATAGCCGAAGTCGCGAATCGGTTTTGGGACGATTTTCACGAACCGGAGCCATCGCCACATCCCATCCAATCCTTCTGCAATCCGGATGGCCGCGTCGGATTTGATATAAGGCACGCCGTCACGAATCAAGACGATGCTGTCAACCGAGTCGCTGATGCGGTGACGTTCACGTAGCGTCTTCCCAGCGTCGCCTTGAAGCGAGGCAAAGTGGAAGTTCCCTGTTGTGTCCCGATTCAAGATGAATTGGACGCTGGCGTCGCAAAAATTACAGTCTCCATCAAACAATACAATGGCTGGCATTTGGTTCGCCCCCTTCACTCTTGCCTGTTTCCGTTCCGGAGTCAGTTCAAACGTCATGCGGCAAGCTGGCGCACCGATTCCATTTTATAGAGCGAGACGTAATAAAGATACGCCCCGAGCGCCCCGAACAAGAAGATGTAGCCGCTCATGAACACAGGTCCGATGAACGCCCCGACGACGATGCCGGCCGCGGCCACGAGTTTGGCCCCATGGAATGTGAGTCCCCCAAAAGCGAGATACGAGGCGCGACGCTCTGGGTCGAGCAGGTCGACTTGCTTCACTTGGCGGATTGGTGAGTATAGCAACTCGCCGACCGTGAAGACGACGGCCAAGACGGCGAGAATCAGAAATGAGTTCATCGATGTGATGGCCGCATACGCTGTGATATAGAGTGACAAGCCGATGAAGAATACGTATTTCTCCCGGTACCGTTTCACAAAGGCGGTGACGGCGAACGTGATGGCGACGACGAGCAATGTGTTCTCGAGCTGCATGAACGCCATCATCCGGACACCGTCGAACGGCACGCCGATAATCGCACGTTCTTGGAACGATTCGGCCAAATGAACGCCGATATAGTTTGCCATATGAAACTCTGTCGAGAAGACGAGCATGCTACCGAGCACGAAGAGCATCCAGCGTCGGTCATTCAAGGCAATCCGATAGTTTTGAATCACGCCGACGATCGGGTTGGCCGGCGTCGACCGGTTACCTTGATGTGAATCGACGAGATAGCGTTGCAAGACGACCGTTGTGATGGTCAATACGAGCGTCATACCGATAAATAAACCAAACCGGTAGTCGCGATAGAACGCACCGCCGAGCATGACACCGCCGGCGATCGCTAAATTGACGAGCCAATAATCATATACATAAATCGCTTTTCGATTCGATGGTTCCATCGAGTCGATCACAATCGCTTCGAGAGCCGGATAGTTCAAGCCGTTGGCGACGGCGTGACCGAAATACAAGATGGCTACGGCGAGTGCCCAGTTGTTCGATGGGTGAATCGCGACTGTCATTCCGATGAAGCAGAGAATTTGGACGAGTTGGCCAATCTGTAAGACGTGCTTGCGATTAAAGCGGTCGGAGAAGTACCCACCGAACAAGCCGGTGACATACCCGACGATGACGAATGACGTCATGATGATCCCGGCAGCGATTTTGCCGAGTTCTTCTGAAAAATATAAAGCCATGAATGGAAAGATGGCCGAGCCGACGATGCGGATGAAAAATCCACAGACGAGTCGAAATCGGACGTTAGTTGGGAAATCTTTGAATTTCATGTGAGCACCTCCTTGTCACTACTTTAAACGTGGACTACACTTGGTAAAAAGAGACAAATTATTTGGACATGTCCACTTTTAGGGGGAATGACATGAATGCAAAACTAGTGGCAATTTATCGCTATGCGTTACAGGCGGACAAAATGGACGTGACACTCCGGCAAGCCGTCGAGGTGGTCGGCTATAGTGAGAAACAAGTGAAGCGCGATATCAAGGCATGGGAGGCGATGGGATGGGTGACCTATCAAGCCGGCAAAGGGCGCGGCCATGAATCGATGCTTCGTTTTCAGTCGGACTTTGACGAGACGCTCCAGGCGTGGGTCGTAACCTCATTTTCTGAGGCTACGATGGCGCAGGCGGCCAAATGGTTGGAGTGGGATTGGCCACCCGCATTACGGGAACTGATCCAAGCGCGGATTTGGAACCGATTTGGTTTCGAACAGACGGAAGAAGACCGTTTTATTTTCCCGAGGACGCGGACACTCGAGTCACTTGATCCGCTTGATATCCACATCGCGATGGAGGCGTCGTTATCGCGTCACGTCTTCGACCGCCTGTTCGAATGGGACGGGACCACGGTTCAACCGTCGCTAGCCCATCATATGGAGGAGACGCCATTTGGATTTCGCTGTTACATCCGTAAAGGGATCACTTTCCACAACGGGATGACGTTAACGGGCAAAGACGTCGTCTACTCATTGAGCCGACTCTTGGCTCGCGGCAAACAAGTCTGGTTGTTCGCACCGATTGATCGGGTCGACTCGCCCGCACCGTATGTGGTCGACCTCTATACGAAAGCACATCGGGCCTACATCGAGCGCTTGCTTGCTCAAACACCGGCATCCGTTACGTATGAAGGAGCAGAAGGGATTGTTGGGACGGGGCCTTTCAAATTGGAGAAACAATCCGACGACGTCGTGCGTTTACGGGCGTTCGAGCGCGGGTTGCGCCCCCGTCCGTCATTGGACGTGGTTGAGTTTGTCACGTTCTCGGAAGCAGATCACGCCAAATGGAGCGCGCGGGACGATCATAGCGTCGTGAAATGGATTGCCGAGGCCGGGGCTCGTTATCTCATGTTCAACTTACAGCACTCCTGGCTGAAAGAGGATATGGCGACGCGACGCGCGATTCAACGGGCGATCGATAAACAAGCGGTCGTCGATTTGGGGGGAGAACGTCATCAAGTGGCCCACGGCTTCTTCCCGGAAACGAGTCGCCCGATTTCACTGGCCGAGCCAAGCGAGAGTTCTAAGCGTCCGCTTCGACTATTACACTTGCCGTTCGACGTGGCGACGGAAGACGCTGCGCTTGTCGCATCACAGTTGCGGGCTGCCGGTTTCACCGTCGAGACGGAGACGTATGCGCTCAGTTGTTTACTGCAAGAGGAGACACTTCGCCGAGCCGATTTGATTTTATGCGGGGAGATGATGAGCGAAGACTTGGATTTGGCGTTTCTCGCCTTTTTGACGAGTGAACTGTCGCTCGTCGGCAAGCTCGTCGCACATGAAACGGACCTCCGAACGATGATGGACCGCTACCGTCAAACCGATATGAGCGCTTGGCCGATGCTCCATCGGGAGGTGGAACGCTATTTGACGGAAGCGGCGCTCGTCATTCCGCTATACCATGTCGAGCGGGAGCGGAGCTTCCCGAGTTTTCTAGGCGACGTGCCGGTCGATATATTCGGACATCCACGCTACGACCAGTTGTGGATCCGACCTTCGGTGTAATCAAAAAGGAGATGCCGCGGCATCTCCTTTTACTTATAGTTGGGCGAAGGCGCGGTTTACCGCAACAATCGTCTCTTCGATATCTGTCTCGCTATGCTCAGTCGTCAAGAACCAAGCCTCATACTTAGAAGGGGCCAAATTGACACCGTTCTCGAGCATCAATTTGAAGAAGCGTCCGAACACTTCACCGTCCGACTTCTCGGCTCCCTCATAGTCGGTCACGACCTCGTCCGTGAAGTACACCGTAAGTGCGCCTTTTAGACGGTTCAATGTGATGGTCACGCCGTGTGTTTTAGCGGCTTCACGAATCCCGGCCTCGAGCTGGGCACCGAGCGCGTCAAGCTTTTCATACACACCCGGTTGCTCGAGTACTTCGAGGCAAGCAATCCCTGTTGCCATCGATGCCGGGTTACCGGCCATCGTTCCGGCCTGATAAGCTGGACCGAGCGGAGCGACCGTTTCCATAATTTCAGCTTTACCTCCATAGGCACCAATCGGCAAGCCTCCGCCGATGATTTTCCCGAGGGCGGTCATATCCGGCTCGATGCCATATACTTGCTGGGCACTGCCGTATGTGAAGCGGAACGCCGTGATCACTTCGTCGTAAATAACGAGGGCGCCATGTTCATGGGTGATGTCGTTGATGGCCTGGAGGAATCCAGGTTTCGGCTCGACGATGCCGAAGTTTCCGACAATCGGTTCGACGAGGACACAGGCGATTTGACTGCCCCATTCGCGCATCATGTCTCGGAACGCCTCGACGTCATTGAACGGCACGGTGATGACTTCTTTCGCCGTGGCCCGTGTGACGCCGGCCGAGTCTGGTGAGCCGAGCGTGGCCGGTCCGCTGCCTGCTGCGATGAGCATCAAGTCCGAGTGGCCATGATAGCAACCGCTGAATTTGACGACGAGTTCGCGTCCCGTGTAAGCACGGGCGACACGTACGGTCGTCATGACCGCCTCGGTCCCCGAGTTGGTGAAACGGACCTTATCCATTGACGGGATGGCCGCCTTTAGTTTTTTCGCGAACTCGACTTCAAGCGCATGCGGTGTCCCGTAAAGGAGTCCTTTAGACGAAGCCGCGATTAACGCTTTATGGATATGCGGATGGGCGTGGCCCGTGATAATCGGACCGTACGCCGCCAAATAGTCGATATAACGATTGCCGTCGACGTCATAAAAATAGGCGCCGTCTCCTCGTTCCATATAGACGGGTGCACCTCCGCCGACTGCCTTGAATGAGCGGGAAGGGCTGTTGACCCCGCCGACGATATGCGTCAAGGCATCGGTATACAAAACGTCTGAATTGTTGCGTGTAGATGGTGTTGCCATATGTATTGCCTCCTTTTAGAAATTCGCACTTATTGTATCACAGCCGTCAACCGCTTAAGCTCAACGTTTGACGACCGTTCCAGAAATCAGTACACTATTTATAAAGATTACTATGTAAGAAATAGGTTAATTACTACTAACACTTCAAATGAATTCTATAGAAGAAATGAGGGATTGACGTGGGAAGCGAAATGCTTGACCATGCTGTTCAGTCGCTCCGAGAACATGGAGTCAGAATGACGCCTCAGCGCCAGGCCATTTTGGAGTACCTCGTCACGGAGCACAGTCACCCGACAGCGGATGACATTTATAAGGCACTTTCGGCGAGATTTCCGAACATGAGTGTCGCTACCGTCTATAACAACTTGCGCGTCTTTAAAGAAGTCGGTCTCGTTCAAGAGATGAATTACGGAGACGCATCGAGCCGGTTTGATTTCGTGACGTCGCGTCACTACCACATCATCTGTGATGCGTGTGGGAAAGTCGTTGACTTCAACTACCCGGTCCTCGATGAAATCGAATCGGTCGCATCTCAATTGACTGGGTTCAAAGTCGACCGTCATCGTCTCGAAGTATACGGGACATGCCCGGCGTGCCAAGCTGAACAAGCGCATAAACATTAAAAAACATCCTCTGTAGACTGACCTAGCGAAATGAGACACTAATAAAAACACCTTGATTAGGCTGCCATCCCACCGTATTTTATCGGTGTGAGGTAGCCTAAT